>JAPKYK010000006.1 GCA_026394395.1 Methanomassiliicoccales archaeon | reverse complement strand
CAGGAGATAAGAAGAATACCCGATATTCGAGAGAGATTTCCGTGCATTGACAAGATAATCACGACTGGATCTATAGGATTCTTGAAGAAACTCATTCGAGAAGGAATGATTGACAAGGGATACATATCAGGGGTGGTGGATGACCTGATTTCAAGGAAACGGTGGATTCCTAATGGGCTGATTCTTACTCTCAATGATCTCTGAATTAGAAGAGGTCGTCCAAACTTCGTGCGTCTCTATTCCTCAACATGTCCCTTAGCGAGTGTTTTGCTCCATTCTTTGTTTTCAATAGTTCGAGAGTGGACCCTTCCTCGCTGATTGTATCTATCAAACTGCGAGTTTCACTGTTTTGGTCTACATAGTTGTGAGCTTTGATCATTGACGAATCTTGCCTAGCAGATGTGGAATCTATAAAATAAGTATACTGCGTCTTGTCGAATCTCTTTGCTGGACTTGGAGTGCTGTCGGGGCTTCCCCCACCCATATGTAGATTCCCGATGATGTCAATTCCGTGACCATACAAAAGAAAATCGTCTGCTGGATAGAGTTCCTTGTTCACAAGAGTCGTCCGTCTCGTGTTTACGGAGTACAGAAATGACTCATCATAATATCCATCATTGATAATCTTTTTCTGAATATCACGGATTAGGTCTGATTTCGTGCTCGACGCGCATGTTCTATAATCTACAACAAATGAAACTACATCCTGGTTGCGGAAATCATCGACCAATTCTGAAAGGACGTCCGGAGGTTGTGACAAGGGCAAGTAGCCCATTATCAGCTTATTATTCAGTGTGCGAATCTCTTTGATGTACCGTCCATTCAATCTTTTAACCTCTACAACCGAGTCCGTAGATTTCCATGCGCCTTCCCAATTTGGCAAAACAAGAACGTCTGAATTGACGTAATGGATGGATTCCATCTTGCTGAGTTGTTTGTCTGAAATGGATTTATCATTGTAAGTAGGTAGCATCACATTGATAAGGTCTCTAGACCTCTTTTTATGAGTTTCATTCAGTGAGTTGGTCTTTTTTGGTTCTCCTTTGGCGTCCTTCCCGAAGTTCCCCACAAGAATCTGGTCCAGGTATTCTGCATTAAACTGGACAGTAAAATCAAAGAAATCTCCATTTGGAATAGTCTTCTCGACCGTCTTGCAGGGCGTCAGTACCTTTCGACCACATAGCTGAAGCTCCAGTACCCTTGCATTGATATTCTCGTCCACTGGTCCCGGCCTAATTCGATAATCTGAAATAGTTTCACCTTCACCCACTTTGATGAGTGTTCTTACTCCAGATATTTAGGTGCAACCTTAAGACTTTAGGTGCAAGAACGACTTCTGGTGCAAAGCCCCTCCATGAGAGACAAAGTAAGGGATAGGGAAGGGATTTTTCAGCTCTTCATGATGGCCAGCAGGAAGACTCCCACGGCTATCAGGGCCCCGATGAGCGCAGCCAGTATGTTGACGAAGGCGACCCATATCACTTCGGATATGTCCACTTCGACGCCGGCCGTATCCATGTACCCCAAGTAGGCCCAGACCAGCCCTACTAATAGGCCGACCACCAGTAAGACGACACCGATCATCCTGCTCTTGCCGCTTCCGAAATATGCCGTAAAAACCCCAGCCAGGAGCATGAATAGGCTGAAAGTCAGCAGGAGCACCGTCAGGAATTCCATCAGATCCATTCTTGATCACCTTTCGTTGATATTCATCCGAGGATATTGGTGTCGATGACCAGTAGGCGAGGTCCAGCCCTTCCTTCCGTGCCTGGCACGGCCTAGGAGGTCAGGAACGGTCCCTGTGCCATTCGTTCACCTTGGGCGTCCTCTAAGGTTTTTCACTTATTATATTTTTCCTCCCAGCCCTCGCATCATTTGAACTCATCCAGTGGGGCGGGCGGTCGTCACAGCAGGGGCTCCGCCCTCTCCCGCACCATCTCCCAATCGGGGACGTTGGTCAGGGAGCCTGGTGAGGAGATGGCGTAGGAGGCGGCGGCGCACCCTAGCGCTCCGCATTCCAGCCACCCCATGCCCCTGTACAGCCCGGCGTAGAAGCCGGCACGGAAAGCGTCCCCAGCACCCGTGGGGTCCAGTACTTTGGCCTTGATCGCGGGCACGTCCACCGTCTCGTTCCTGGTCATTATGCGCGCGCCTTTGGCCCCCAGGGTGCTCACTACCACAGGAATGTGGGTCAATAGGTTCTCCGGGTTCTCCTTCCCTATGTAACGGAGGGCTGTGGCCAGCTCGCTCCGGTTGCAGAAGAACACGTCGGAGGATCCCAGGGCCTTAACGAACTTTGCCTGGTCCCACACGTGGTGGATCTCCTGCGCCGGGTCCAGCGATTTCTTCTTGCGCAGCATGAACGGTTGGGAGAGCAGCCTCAGGTAATAATCGGGCGAGCCGGTCATCAAGTGGACGGCGAGGGCCTCCTTGGCCGCCTTAACCTGCAGAGGGTATGAGCCCATGCCGGCCATGGCTCCCTGATAGACGTAGGCCACCTGGTCCTCCCGGTCGTCGGTGGCTATCCATACCGTGGGCGTCTCCTCTCCCTCCACCTCCACCAGCTCGTCCAGTATGACCCCTTTGGAGACCATCAGCTCCCGGAAGGCCGGTGGCAGGTCCTTGCCGACGTACGACACCAGGGCGGTGGGCACTCCGAGGGCCGAGGCCATGGTGGCTACGTTGGCCCCGGTGCCTCCGAAGAAGCTCTTCTTGCTGAGCACATTAGCGGAGGTGTTCCTCTCCGGCAGTTCTTTCAACCTCAGGATTTGGTCGATGTTAGTGTGACCATAGACGCACAGGAAAGGCTCCATCAGGTGCCCTCCTGCCAGTCCTCAAGGTATTTTTTCTGTCCGGGGGTCAGTTCATCGATGCTCAATCCCATGGTGCGCAGCTTGATCCTGGCCACCATCTCGTCTATCTCCGGCGGCACGGGATACACCTTCGGTCCCATCTTCGAATGGTTCTGGACCAGATGCCCTAAGGCCAAGGCCTGTATGGAGAAGCTCATGTCCATTATCTCCACCGGGTGGCCTTGCCCCGCGGCCAGGTTCATCAGGCGGCCTTCGGAGATCAGATAGACCTTCCTCCCGTTCCGCAGATCGTAGCGCTCCACCTGCTCCCTGACCCTTACCGGCGGAGCGGCCAGCTCTTCCAGGGCCTTCTTGGACACCTCGTTGTCGAAATGGCCGGAATTGCCCAGGACGCAGCCGTCCTTGATGACCGCGAAATGCTCGGCCCGCACCACGTCCTTGCAGCCGGTGACGGAGATGATGATGTCCGCCCGGCGGACCGCCTTCATCATGGGCAGGACCTGGTAGCCGTCCAGCCGGGCCTCTATGGCCCTTATCGGGTCCACCTCGGTGACTATGACGTCAGCCCCGAGGCCCTTGGCCCTCATGGCCACCCCCCTTCCGCACCAGCCGTAGCCAGCCACCACCAGCGTCTTGCCGGCCACCAGCAGGTTGGTGGCGTTCATGAAGCCGTCGAAGGTGCTCTGGCCTGTGCCGTAGCGGTTGTCGAAGAGGTACTTCATGCGGGCGTCGTTGACCGCCATGACCGGGAACCTCAGCTCGCCCTGGGCGGCCATGGCCCTGAGGCGTATCACCCCGGTGGTGGTCTCCTCGTTACCCCCTCTGACCTCCTTTAGCTGCTCCCGATGGGTGGTGTGCAGCATGGTGATCAGGTCAGCCCCGTCGTCGATGACGAACTGGGGGTGCATGTCCAGAACGGCGTTCAGGTTCTCGTAGTACTCGGAATGGCTCTCCCCCTTCCGGGCGTAGACCTCGACGCCCCTCTCCTCCTTGAGCGCCAAGGCCACCGAGTCGTCCGTGGACAGGGGGTTGCAGCTGGCCAGTCGTACCTGGGCCCCGGCCCGGGCCAGCGTCACTGCCAGCATGCCGGTCTTGGCCTCCACGTGCAGGGCCATGCCCACCTTAACGCCTTTCAGGGAGCCTTCCTTTCGTAGTGCTTCCCCCACCTCTCTAAGCACCGACATGTGCGCCTCCGCCCAGCTTAGCCGGCGAGAGCCTTTCAACAGAAGTTCTTGGTCCATGCCTATCCCTCGGTTCGAGCGGAGCCTTTCTCCTTGAGCTCATGACATATGCGATCCAGGACCGCGTTCAGGTTCCTTCGGTTGTCGAAGGCGGTCAGCACGCGGTGGGCCTCTTCCTGGTCGTTCTTGAATCTCTTGACCTGGGCGATGATGTTCGGCACCGCCCTGGTGATCTCGTCCACCACGGCCACCGTGGCCGTCAGGCTGGTCCGGGAGAGCGGGTTGAGGTCGATGGATATGACCTTCTTTCCTGCCCGCACCATGGCCTCGGCCCGGTCCCCGTCCTCCAGGGGGATGAGCACCACGTCCGCGGCCAGCAGACCCTTCCTGGTGCATCTGGCCCGGTCGGAGGCGATGCCTTCCAGGATGCCGTCCTGTTGTCTCCCGAGGACCTTCTCGCCGCTCTCCCTCTCCACGAAGGCACACACCTTCTCCACGCGCTCATCGCTGCGGTGGAACAGGTTGACCTCCAGGGGGGCGCCGGAGGCCCGGGACAGTTCCCCCAGGTCCCTGGCCGCCAGGGCGGCGGCGTTGCCGTTGACGGTTATAACCGGTCGCTCAGCGAGGACCAGAAAGGCAGCGGCGGCCCTCTCCGCTGATTCGGCCTCGGGGACGGTCCTCTCCCCCAGCAGATAGTCAAAGGCCTCCCCCCGGCCGTGGGCGATGAGCCCGGTCGTGGAAACCACGCCCTCGCCAACCATGGCCGCCATTCGTTCCCTGGTGATGAGGGAGCGATATCTGGGATGGTCCTCGGATATCTTCACGGCCGGTAGAAAGCGTAACATTGACATAAACTGTGCGCCTCCCGTACGATGCCGTGTCACAGGCCCTTATGATAATGTTATATATCCAGAGGTTGGAGTGTTTTAGGCAAAGGTTATAACCCTTGAGATGTCAAATAAATATACCTTTGCGTAATGCTTTTATAGTTGTTTTCTAATCCTCTCTCTCAACACCGGTTAACAAACGGTGATTATGGTGGGCCATGCAATTCCTTGGGAACGTGCAGGAAGTGACCGTGGATGGCAATCTGGTGGTCCGCGCCGCCTTCACTCCCAAGCTTCGTGACAAGGTCTGGGACAACCGCAAGAGATTGATGGGCGGCGTTGTCAGGATCTTCGGACCGGTGGACTCGCCTTATGTGACCGTTGAACCGACCGGAGACACCAGCCTGCTGTCTGTCGCTGGAAAGCAGGTGTATATTGATGGGGTCGATGACCATGGTAGTGGCAAACAAAGAGAAAGGGGCAGAGGAGATAACCCGGTGCCCAGAGTGCAATAGCGCGCATCTGGTCAGGGACTATGAGAGAGGCGAGCTGATCTGCGAAGAGTGCGGATTAGTTATCGATGACCAGTTCATAGATCTGGGCCCTGAATGGAGGGCCTTCGACGTGGAGCAGGGCGAGAAGCGGGCCAGGACCGGAGCGCCCATGACCTACACCATCCACGATAAGGGACTTTCTACCGAGATCTCCTGGAAGAACAAGGACTCCTATGGCAAGAGCATCCCCACGAGGAATCGTGCCCAGCTTTACCGCCTTAGGAAGTGGCAGCGGCGCATCCGGGTCTCTAACGCCACGGAGCGCAACCTGGCCTTCGCCCTCAGCGAGTTGGACCGTATGGCCTCGGCCATGGGTCTGCCCCGCAACGTGCGCGAGACCGCGGCCATGGTGTACCGCAAGGCGGTCAACAAGAACCTGATCCGCGGGAGGAGCATCGAGGGCGTGGTCGCCGCCTCGCTCTACGCCGCCTGCCGCCAGTGCAACGTCCCCCGTACCCTTGACGAAGTGGCCAGTTCCAGCCGCGTTGGCCGGAAGGAGATCGGGCGCACCTACAGGTTCATGACCAGGGAGCTTTCCCTAAAGCTGATGCCTACCAAGCCCCAGGACTACGTGCAGAGGTTCTGCTCCGAGCTCAAGCTGAGCGGAGAGGTCCAGTCCAAGGCCGCCGACATCCTGAAGGACGCTAACAAGAAGGAGCTGACCTCCGGGCGCGGCCCCACGGGCGTCGCCGCGGCGGCCATCTACATCGCCAGCATCCTGTGCAACGAGAGGCGCACCCAGAGGGAGGTGGCGGACATCGCCGGGGTGACAGAGGTCACCATCAGGAACCGTTACAAGGAGCTGACGGACAAGTTGGGCATAGAGATACAGCTCTGACCCGCAAACCTCTTATCTTTTCAACATTTTAAAGGAGAGCATTCAAGTGCCTTTGAGAGGTGAGCCGTTTGAAGGTTAGGAAGTTCAAGAAACTAATACTGCTGCTACCGTCGGCAGGCGTGATCTTCGCCGGCCTCATGCTTATAATATCCCCGGTAATGGCCATGTTCTCCTTCAAGACCGTGGGCACCATCGAAGGCATATTCATGTTGCTCGTCTTCACCGTGTTCGGGATCTGGGAGATATCCACCTCTCGGGCCATCGCCGGCACTCAGATCGGGGAGTGGCCGGGGGTCATGAAGGCCCTGGGCATTGCTGTCGTGCTGCATCTGTTCCTGCTGCTTCTGACGGCGGACCTGATATTACAGCTGAACTTAGCTGCGCTGGCCTTGGAGGCTTTGGCCATCGTCCTGCTGCTCATCTACCGCAAGGCCTTCATGCCTAGCAAGGAGGAGGTGGAGGCTTCCCTGAAGCGCTTCGGCCGGACCACGGTCAAGGTCGTGTCCCAATGCCCCAAGTGCTCTGGTGTCGTGGATATCGATTGGGTGCGGTGCCCCGATTGCGGTACGTACCTGCCTCACATCTGCGCCAATTGCGGCACCGAGATCAAGGAGGGGGAGCATTCCTGTTGTCAATGCGGGACCGTCATCGAGAATTCCCCGTCGCTGCTCAAGATGGTGGAAACGCTGCGGAAGACCGCGGAGTCCGAGGCTGCGCCAGAGACCCGCTCGGCCCACTACGCCCGATTGGGCGACGGGCTGCTGAAGGCCGGCAAGCCGGACGAGGCCGTGGAGGCCTACCGGACGGCCATCAACCACACCAGGTACGAGCGCAAGCGCACCAACCTCATGGTCAAGATGGCCGTGGTCATGGCTAACAAGGGCCATATGGAAGAGGCGGACAAGCTCCTGACCGAGGCGATGAGCCTAGACCCGGAGGACGTGGCCGGGGCCAAGAAGGTCATGGAGTCATTGAGGGCCGAACCGACCTGTCCCGCTTAAGGCCGCACCCTGGTCAACTGAACGTAGCGAAGGTCCTGCCCCGAGCTGGCGAACAGTATCTCCTTCTTCACCCCGTGCGCTAGCCTTACCGCCCGGGATATCTCCGCCCATACGGTGGAGTAATCGTCCGGGACCACGTGCACCAGGTATCGTGAGTGATGCTTGGAGGGGTTCCCCTCGTACACCCGGAAATGGGTGCCGTACTTGAAACCGGTCTTCACTACCATGCCCCGAGACCGCAGGTCCTGGTAGGCCCTCATGCGCAGCTCGAAATCGGGCTGGGAGCGCTTGGCGCTGGTCAGGAACCCCTTCTCCCCCATCTTCTGCCCGGACCGGATGGAGCGCACCTCCAGCCGTCCCTTCTCGATGAGGTAGGCCGTCTCTATCAATGAAAGCTGGAGCATGGGGCCGATCTTCTTGCCGTAAAAGCCGTTCTCGTATAGGCGGTCGGCGTCTTCCCCGAGAACGATGACCGCGTCGTCCAGCAGCGCCCCCTCGGCAGTGGTGGGCGATTCCTCCGTGACCCCGTGCGGATCGGCGCTCTCCACGGTGTAGTAGGTGATGTCCCCTTCCTCGTCCACCACGCCCAGCAGCAGCTCCTTGCGCGTCCGCTGCGAGGTCTCGCTCTTCTCCTGCAGGGCGGCGATGTTGAAGATGTCTCTCTCCGATATCGCCAGCACCCAGTTCTGGGCCTGCGAGTTGTGCGGGTTGGCCCCGCGGGAATAAACCCGGAAGTTAAAATCCCCCTGGTCCAGCTTGACGATGTATCCCCTCTGCCTCAGGTCGCGGTAGACGATGTACCGGGTCTGAAGTTCTTCCACGGAACGAGCGACCCGCCGATATAGGGTGGCGTGGTCTACCTCCTTGCCGGCGATCTGCACCTTGAGCTTGTCGCATTCCAGGAGGTAGAGCGCTTCCAGGAGGTCCAGCTCCAGTCCGCCTCCGGGGCGGGGGTAGCCGTAATAGCCCTTGTTGTATACCTGGCTACCCTCGGCCATGTCGGCGATGATAACGCTCTCGCCCACCAGCTCACCTACCATGCCACTTGAACGATGTACCTTAGATAAATGTTCCCGCCCCAGCATTTATTATATATATAGTATGTTCACAATTAGTAGATGTAAACAATAAGTTGCATAGTTGGTGGAACATGGACGAGCTAGACATGCTGTTGTCGGTCATAGAGAACCCCACTCGGCGCAGGATACTGGAGGCCTTGGTGCGCGAACCGCACTACCCTCTCCAACTGTCCCGGGAGCTGGGGCTCAGTCAGCAAGGGATAATGAAGCACCTGCGGATGCTGGAGGACCTGGAACTGATCAGTTCCTTCTCTGAGGAGAGCGACCAGGGAGGTCCGGCCCGTCGTCGTTACTTCCCCACCACCGGGTTCACCGTGGTCGTGGACATCGGGCCGGGGCTGTTCAACACCGAATCCACAACCCGACACATAGAGGAGCATGCCGAAGAGACGGGAGAAGGCGGAGGAGGCGGGAAGCTGTTGGGCCTCAGGATGCGCCTGGGAGAGATAGACCGGGAGATGGAAGGGATCAAGGAGCGGCGGGCCCAGCTCATCAACGACAAGGAAACGCTGCTGGAGGAGACTGGGCGCATAGTGGAGGCGGAGTACCACGACTATCGCAGCCGCAAGATCGTTTTCGAATACGTCCTGCACCCGGAGATGGAGCTAAAGGAATTGGCCCGCAGCTTGGGGTTGCGTGACGACGCGGTCGACAAAATCATCGGCCCACTAGAGGCAGAAAAAAATGACGGATGAGGGAAGCGAATTAGACAAGTATCTGAGGGAACTGAAAAGGATAGGCACGGACCTGGACAAGGCCATGCGGGCCGCGGCCAAGGACATGGACCGCTTGGGACGTGACGCGGTGAAGGATGCGGCGGACAACGCTAAGCTGGGCGGGAAGGAGGCAGAGCAAGCCCTGTTGCGTTTGGAGAAGGAGCTGAAGGAGGGCGGCCCTAACATCAAGAAAGAGATGAACGACCTGCAGCGCCGCATGACCGAGCTGGCCGCAAGATTGGAACAGGAGCTTGACCGACGAGTTAAGTAAAGTATATATAGAAGCACAAATACTATACTACATCACTAATAGTATACAACTATTGGTTGATATGTAAAAGGAGATGATGGGAAATGCTAGGTTTGATTAAAGGGCGCGTGGAACTGGTCCCCCAATGTTGCAACACGGGACCGGTCTCGATGTTCAAGGACGTGGAACAGTTGATGAGCGCTTTTCATCCCATGTTCGCGTTCGAGGACGACGATCGGCCGGTAGCGAAGAATGCCAGGATGGCCATGGTCGATCTCAGAGAGGAGAAGGACCGCTACGTGGTGCAGGCTGACCTGCCGGGGATGGCCAAGGAGGACGTCTCCATAGAGATGGACGACGAGACGCTCCACATCTCCGCCTGCAAGGAGCAGGCCTCGGAAGAGAAGGAGGAGGGATACATCAGGAAGGAGAGGGGTAGCCTGTGCTTCTTCCGCCAGGTCCCCCTTCCGAACGACGTGGACCGGGAGAACGTCAAGGCCCGGATAGAGAACGGCGTTCTGGAGGTCTCCCTGCCCAAGGCGCAGGCGACCGAGGAACGTAGAACGAAGATAGCGGTGGAGTGAACATCCCTATCGTTGAACGAAAGAGTGAGCTGAGATGAGCACATCTGACAAGGTCTTGAAGGTCGCTGAGGCCAAGTCCAAGGATGCTGGCCGAGGCATCGCCCGCGTAGATCCCGCCGTCATGGAGGTGCTGGGGCTGGCCGCCGGGGACGTGGTGCAGGTCGAGGGCAAGAAGAAGACCGTGGCGTTGGTGTGGCCGGGTTACAACGAGGACGCCAATCGCGGGATGATCCGCATAGACGGCACCATCCGACGGAACGCCCAGACCAGCATGGACGAGAAGGTCGCCATACGCAAGGTGGTGGTCAAGCCGGCCCAGAAGATCGCCTTCGCCCCCACCGAGGAGCTGAGGATCATGGGCGGCGAGGAATACCTGGCGCAGATGATGGAAGGCCGGGTGTTCACCCGCGGCGACATAGTGGAGCTGAACGTCATGGGCAGGCGCATCGACCTGGTGGTCATGTCCTACCAGCCGGGGGCGGACGCCGTGCTGCTTACCAGCGGGACGGAGATCAAGATCAGCGATAAGCCGGTGAAGGAGGCCGCGACCGGCGTGCCCAAGGTCACCTACGAGGACATCGGAGGGCTGGGCGACGAGGTGAAGAAGGTCCGGGAAATGATCGAGCTTCCCCTGCGCCACCCGGAGCTCTTCGAGCGCCTGGGCGTGGAAGCCCCCAAGGGCGTGCTGCTGCACGGCCCGCCAGGGACGGGGAAGACCCTCCTGGCCAAGGCCGTGGCCGGCGAGACCAGCGCCAACTTCGCCTCCATCGGCGGACCGGAGATCATGAGCAAGTTCTACGGAGAGAGCGAGGAGCGCCTCCGGGAGATATTCAAGCAGGCCGAGGAGAACGCCCCATCCATAATATTCATCGACGAGATCGATTCCATCGCTCCCAAGCGGGACGAGGTCAGCGGGGAGATGGAACGGAGGATAGTGGCACAGCTGCTGGCCCTGATGGATGGGCTGCAGGCCCGTGGCAAGGTCGTGGTGATAGGCGCCACCAACCGGCCCAACGCCCTGGACCCGGCCCTGCGCCGCCCGGGCCGCTTCGACCGCGAGATAGAGATCAACATCCCCAACCGCGAGGGCCGCTTGGACATCCTGCAGATACACACCCGCGGTATGCCTTTGGCCGAGGACGTCGTGCTGGAGAAGCTAGCTGATCTGACGCACGGTTACGCCGGAGCAGACCTGGCCGCCCTGTGCAAGGAGGCGGCCATGCACTCCCTGCGCCGCATACTGCCGGACCTGGACCTGGAGGCGGACAGCATACCCATCGAGGTGCTCAACCGCATCACCGTGCAAAAGGACGACTTCTTCTCCGCCCTGCGGGAGATGGCCCCGTCCAGCTTGCGTGAGGTGTTCATCGAGTCCCCCAACCTGCACTGGAACGATATCGGTGGGCTGGAGGACGTCAAGGCGGAGCTAAAGGAGGCGGTGGAGTGGCCGCTGAAGTACGCCAAGCTGTTCGACCATATGGCCGCCGAGCCCCCCAAAGGCGTGCTGCTCTACGGTCCGCCGGGGACGGGGAAGACCATGCTTGCTAAGGCCGTCGCCACGGAATCGGAGAGCAACTTCATCAGCATCAAGGGCCCGGAGTTCCTCAGCAAGTGGGTGGGCGAGAGCGAGAAGGCGGTGCGGGAGACGTTCCGCAAGGCCAGGCAGGCTGCGCCCTGCATCATCTTCATGGACGAGATCGATTCCATCGCCCCCACCCGCGGATGTGACTCGGACTCGCACGTCACCGAGAGGGTCATATCCCAGCTGCTGACCGAGCTTGACGGTCTGGAGTCCCTGCACAACGTGGTGGTGATCGCCGCGACGAACCGTCCGGACATCATCGACCCAGCGCTGCTGCGACCGGGGCGCTTCGACCGCCTGATACAGGTGAAAACCCCCGACCTGGAGACCAGGAAGGCCATACTGAATGTGCACTTCCAGCGCAAGCCCCTGGCCGAGGATGTTAACTTGGACGAGGTGGCGCACAAGACGGACGGCTACACCGGTGCGGACCTGGCGGCCATCGCCAACGAGTCGGTCATGAGCGCCATTCGCGCAGCGGTGGCCGAGGGCAAGGGCGAGGACCCGGAGGCCATGAAGGACACCAGGGTGAGCATGAAGCATGTGTTGGACGCGGTGGAGAAGCACCGCCCCATATCCCTTCAGGAGCTGAACAAGTTCCAGAAGATAGCCAAGGATTTCGAGTACGTGAGGTGATGACATGGTGAAAAGAATGGGCGGAGGCGATTGGAACGACCTGTTCCAATCCTTCGACGAGGACTTCGACGTCATGCGGGAGCGCATGGACCGGTTCATGGAGGCAGCGCTGCAGGGGACCGGCGCGGAGCCGTTGGTCTACGGCCTCTCCGTGTGCACGGGGGCGGACGGCCGCCCGGTGGTGCAGGAGTTCGGGAACGTGCCCCGGGACGGCGCTCCCGACCTCAATTGCCGGGAGCCCCTGACCGACATCGTGGAGGAGGGGGACAAGGTCAAGGTGATCGTGGAGCTGCCGGGAGTGGACAAGCAGGACATCGACCTGCGCTCCGAGGGAAAGGAGCTGAACATCTCCGTGGATACGGAGAGTAAGAAGTTCTGCAAGAGCCTGGACCTTCCCTGCGACGTGGTGGACGACAGCGCTGCTGCGGAGTACCGGAACGGCGTGCTCACGGTGATCATGGACAGGGCTCCCAAGGTGCGCCGGGGGAAGCGGATCGGCATCGCCTGAGCGAGGGGGCTGGCCCCCCTCCTTTTTTTAACAAACATTATATAGAAGTTATAGCGAATTACAGTCGTGCAGCGCGAGGAGCTCATAAGGTCAGTGCGGGAGCTTCTGCTCCGTTCAGGGTTCAAAGCCTCCGTGCCCCTGAGGCTTAGGAGCATAGCCTTTGACGTCGTGGCCCGCCGCGACCTGAGCCTGTTGCTCATCAAAGTTCTAACTAACATAGACGCCTTCTCCAAGGAGAACGCCGAGGAGCTGAAGGTGCTGGCCGAAGCGCTGGGAGGCTCGATCATGCTGATTGGGGAGCGTTCCGGTTCGGGCGACCTGGAGCAGGGCATCGTCTACTCCCGTTTCGACATCCCCATCATTGCCTTCTCCACGATGAAGGACCTGCTGATGGATGACGAGCCGCCCTTCATCTTCGCCGCCCCTGGCGGTCTCTACGTCCGCCTGGACAGCGAGCTGTTGCACCGCATCCGCGAGGATCGCAGCGTGAGCCTGGGAACGTTGGCGGAAGTGGCCGGGGTGTCCCGACGCACCATCCAGATGTACGAGGCGGGCATGGGGGCCATGATCGACGCGGCCCTTCGCCTGGAGGAGTACCTGGGCAATCAGATCGTGGTGCCGGTGGACCCGCTCAATTACAAGCCGCTGCCCCACGAAAGCAAGCCCTTGAATATGGAGAAGTGCGACGAGTTCAGCAAGAACATCTACACCATGCTCATGCAGTTGGGGTTGCTGATAAAGCCCACGGCTAAGTGCCCCTTCGAAGCCCTGACCGTGGACAAGGAACTGCTTATCCTCACTGGACTGGGGAAGGACGAGGCGCATCTGGCCGACAAGGCCAAGATGGTCTCCGACCTGTCGCGCATCACCGGGAAGGAATCGGTTATATTCATCGAGCGGTTACACACCAGGAAAAGCATCGAGGGCACGGCGCTCATCGGACGGGACGAGCTGAAGAAGATCCAGGAATCGGAGCGCCTGCGCAAGATGGTCAACGCCCGGAGCGAAGTGGATGCAAGAGATTAGGGTCAACGGTTCCCTGGTCAGGGTGCTGCCCGTGATCAAGGGGTTGGTGAACGAGAGGGACAAGGTGCGCGCGGCCATATCCGATATCCGGCCCGCGGCCGTGGGCGTTTCCATATCCAAGGAGGAGCTGGAAGGGTTGTATTCCTACGAAGGGGAGGAGATCGAGCTGAGCGACCTGGAGGAGGCCTACAAGGCCGGCCTGGAGGAGTTCGGGGAGGTGCAGCTGCCCCCGCCCTGCTACATCGAGGCCGTGAAGGTCTGCGACGAGCTCGCCATCCCCCTCATCCCCGTGGACATGAACGAGGACCTGTTCTCCGAAAGATATTGCGAGCTGATCGGCGGGTTCGAACTGATGAAGGAGTCCTATTTCTCCCATCGTCTGGCGAGAAAGAAGTTCGATCTGGCGAGCGCCGAGGCCTTCGTGCTCGATTACGACCGCAAGGTGAACGGAGGGCAGGGGATCCGCACCCTCAACCTGGAAAGGGAGAAGCACATGGCCCAAACGGTGCTGGACCTGGCGGCCAGCCGCCCGAACATACTGGTGGTGGCGGAGCTGGAAAGGTCATCGGGACTGGCAAGCAACCTCGAACGCCTGGCCGGCGACGGTAGTCATTAATAGCCAGGAAATTGTTTTGTCGGCCATGGAGGGTGGGGGTCTATCGATCTCGGAGCGTTTCACGCGCAAGGTGGACGCCTTGGCCGATCTCTTGGAGAAGGACCGGCTGAACCTGTGGCAGACCTTCGTCTACGTGTTGCTGATCGCTCTGGTCAGGGACCTTTCCGAGTACTACCTCCTGGACAAGGAGTTCGTCAGCACCTCGCACCCCTGGATATTCAGCATCTCCCACCACGTGGCCTTCTTCGTCCTGACCTACCTCGGCCTGGTGCTCATATTGAAGGTCTTCTCGGGGTCCGGGCTGCGCAAGTGCATCAACTACACCAACTGGTACTACTGGATATTGCTCCTTCCGCCCTGGATCGACCATTTCCTGTTCGGCCAGACGGTGAACTACGCCTACTTCTCCTGGACGGACTTCCTGGCGGCCTTCTTCCTTCTGGGGGGCGAATCCTTTCATCCAGGACAGGGCGTGGAGGTCGTCGTGGTGCTCTTCGCCCTCTTCGCCTACGTGTTCTGGAGGCATCGCGAAGACCTGCAGGACCTGCCAGGCCGAAGCTGGCTGGTACTGCGCCTGGGGTTGATGGCCGTCTTCACCATCTCCGCCATGTTCGTCCTGGGCACCCCGGGCGCGTACATGCCAGTGGGTTCGGAGAACGGCCTTCCGGTGTTCCCTAATTTCGACAGCACCAAGTACGTCCAGTTCCACCTCTTCATCTTCGCCTACTATTATCTGACCACCGCCCTGCTGGTCCTGGCCCTCAGCTATATCGCCCTGCGCAATGTCTTCCGGAAGGAAGTGAGCGCCCTGCGACCGTATCAGACGGCTTTCTTCGCCGCCATCGTGGTAGCCGGGATGGCCCTCTCCTGGCAGGGGTGGGGGGAGCCGGCGCTGGTAAGCAATATCCTGGACCGGCCATACTGGGTCAATCTATCCTATGTGCTGACGACGGTCGTCTCGGCCGTCCTCGCCTGGCAGGCTAGCGTTATCTGGAACGACCTCAGCGATCGACAATGGGACTCCCCAGCCAAGCGGGGCAGGGTGCTGGCCTCGGGACTGTTGCCCCCGCGGGTCCTGAAGGAGGCCTCGGCGGTGATGGCCTTGGTGGCCTTGGCCGTTTCCCTCCTGTTGAGCGTGCAGCAGTTCATCGTGATGCTGGCCATCCTGGGGATGGCCTTCATCTATTCCTTTCCGCCCATCCGCTTCAAGAACGCCCTTCTCAGCCCGCTGCTGATGGGTGCCGGCACCTTCCTGGCCTTCATCTACGGGGCGCTGACCCCGTTCAGCGAGGTGGGCTACGCTGGCAATATCCCTTATCTCACCGGAGAGGTGGTGTACCCCTCGCTCTATTCGGACATCTTCCTGGTGGGTGCGTTCATGTTCATAGGCCTGGTCGTTGGATCTATCATCACCGACGCTGACGGCTATGACGAGGATAGGTCCGGGGGGGTCCGGACCGTCTACACCGCCTTTGGCCTGGAGAAGGGGGCGGACTATGTGGCCGTGCTGATATTCCTCTCTTCCCTGACCCCGCTGGTCCTGTTCTCTTCCTGGATGGACGTGCTGGTCTTTCCTGTGCTGGGAGTCGTAGCGGCCCTGCGCTTCAGAAAGGTCCGGTCGTCCCGGGCGGTCATGCCCATCGCCCTGATCGGGCTTCTGTACGCCGCCCTGCGCTTCCTGTCGGTCATCTAGTCCAGAGAACCGAAAAGCAGGCGGTGGAAACGGGGGATGGTCATCATGAGCAGGCGCTGCCAGTTCTCCTCTCCCAAGGCCATACGGGTCCAGGCTTCCACGTACGGCTGCTCCTTCCTGACGGTGCGGAAGAAGGCCCCGGTGTCCACCACGCCTAGCAACCAGTGCAGCACCGGGGATATGACCGCTGCGGCCTTGATGTCCCGGACCACCGTGTCCTTGACCTGGCGCTCGTAAATCCTGGTGGCGTCCTTCTGGCCGTGGTTTACCAGATCGACCGCCGCTTCGCTGGCCAATATCGAGCTGGCCAGACCGTGGGACAGCCCCTCCCCGCTCAGCGGGGAGACCAGGCCGGCGCTGTCCCCTACCAGCATTACGTGCGAGGTGGATAGGCGCTTCCGCGGGAGTATGGGGATGGGGTGGGCCGACGGCGCATTGGCCTCGACGGCCTTGGCGTTGCTTCCGTTCACCACCGTATCGAGACCGACCAGCAGTTCGGCCTTGGTGTAGCCGTGGCCGCCCACACCGAAGTTAGCCCTTCCGCGGTAGGGGAACATCCAGCCCATAAGAGGGAACATCGGATAGCGCTTGATCCATTTCGTGGGCGTGTCCAATAGGAAGACCTCGATCTCGTCCCCGGGGTCCTCGGCCGTCCGCAGCACCGACCTGAGGCCCATGGCCTTGCCGTCGTGTGGGGGCGGGCCGAACAGGCGCAGGGCGTTGCGGCTGCTGACCCCCTCGGCGATTATGCCACATTTGGCCTCGACCCTTTCGGAACCAAGGTCAAACGTCACCCCCTGGTTGTCCGTGATGCGTTCGACCGAGGTCCCGATGCGCACCTCGGCCCCGGCTTTCTGGGCCATTTCGAGCAGGTAGCTATCGAAGTTCGTTCGGTCCACCGTATAGGTCAGGCAGCGGTCGAAGCGGAAGCGCTCCTGGAAGTCCCGGCCCACGACACGAAAGCCCCGGACCTCCTTCTCCACGATCCTTTCGGGCAGGTCGAAGTCCAGGCGGGAGGCCGCCCGCAACAGCACCCCTCCGGCGCAGGTCTTGGTCCAGGGGGGGACCTGCCGCTCGATCAGCACCGTGGATAGCCCGGCCTGGGCGCAGCGCTTGGCGCAGTAGGACCCGGCCGGTCCTCCTCCGGATATGGCCACGTCGTACACAGCCCGACCGTCGCTACTTCTTGCGCCTGCGGTCCACCTTCCTCATCGCTCCTTCGACGACCACCAGACCCAGCATCCCGAATAGCGGGAACAGTATGGATAGGTCGACGTTCCCCGACTGGATGTTGATGGCCGATTCTCCGGTGGCCAGCATGTTCAGGGATTGCTCCTCCCACTGCCAGCCGCCTTCCAGGGGTTGGTTGCGGTAAAGCCAGACGGATGTCGCGGTACCGCCGCTGCGTCCGGGGGCAAAGCCGATGGATATGGCGATGTCCACGTAGCCGTCACCGTTGAAGTCTCCTAGGGCGATCGCTTGGGCGTTGTATATGGCATTGTTCGTACCGACGTTGGAGGCCATTTTTGAGGTATCGACCGATACTACCGAGTCGAAAGCCGCACCGGTCCCAGTGGCGATCATTATGGTCTGGGTGGTGTACCCGTCCCCGACCCTGGTGGTCCCGACGACGATGTCTGGGTATTGGTCAGGCAGGTGATTGGTCGCCGAACTACCCACGTCGCCTACCTCCAAACAGGTGATGTACTCACCGGTTCCGACGTTGAAGTTGACCGTGGATTCCGAGGCCGTAGGCCAATACACCGTTGGTGAGGTGTGGACCATTGCCATATAGTTGATCATAAGGGAATTGTTGGTGACGTCGCTGGTTGACGAGTCCACGGCCGAGATCTTGATGTAGTACACTGCGTTGGAGGTGTCTGGGAGCATGATCGAGTACGTGGTCTCGGTGGTACTGTTGTAGATGAAGGCCGGGTACCAGATGAAGTTGTCAGTGGAGTAGTAGACGTTGAACGCCTCCCCCGTCGTCTTGATATTGGCCGTCATGGTCAACTGATGCAGAATCTGGGTTTGCACGTTGGGTATCTCCAACACCTGTTCCATCCAGCGCGTCTGGGCGAACTTGACCTCCAGGTGGATGTAGTCGAACTGGACAGTGCCCTGGCCGTTGTTGACGAAGGCCACCCTTAGGTTCGTCAACTCGCTCCAGGTGTCGACACCTTGCAGGTATAGGTTGTAGGTGGTGTTGACGTTCAATGATGAACTGGTTGGTAGGATGCTCGTCGCATAGTAATTGGTTCCGTCCACAGAGTACATCAGATAGTTAGTACCTGTGTAGGTGGCGGTCGCAGAATACTTCACCTTTAGGATCACCTGGGTTACTGGCTTGGTGGAATAGGTGCTGTCGATGGCGAAGGTCCTCATGGCCATGGTCTGTCCTATGTCCACGTTGTATGTCGTCGTCGTCCCATCATCGAACTTCAGGTTGTTGATATTCTGACCAGTGTTGTCGATGTACGTTCCGGAGGTCTGCTTCTGATCGGGCAGCCCGAACATGACCGAGGTGTTCTTGTAGACCTCCGTCAGCGTCTGGTAGTTGCTGTCTATTAGCTGCAGGTTGGAAAGGCTCCCTTGGATGTAGGCGCTGACATTTGCTTCGTCTGTATATTCTTTGTTGGGGTACTGCATGTAGGTCGTCGGGGTCGAGGGCATGGTCCTGATGACCGTGACCGCGTTCACACCGCCTGAGATGTAGGTGGACGTTCTGATTATGTCCGGGTATCCATTGCGGTCCACGTCGGCGATGGTGACGGAGGGCGACCTTTGGGTGTGGTCCCAGGGATTGGTACCGGCAACTGTGGGCACGCTAGCAGCTGCGACCAAGGAGGCGGCACCGAAGGCATCCACCTTTGGCTGGCTGGAGGAGCCTATGACGTTGTACCACTGGTTCAGCCAGATCTTGGTCACGCCGGTCTCGTAAACCGCCACGATGTCGTCCACACCATCTTGGTTTAGATCGCCTACGGCCAGGTCCATTGCGGCCGGGTTGGCGTTAGTGTTGGTGTATGTGGCCGTTCCGGACAGCTGGGTCCGGGTCCAGCTACCATCGTTCCAGAAAATGTAAACGCCACGGTTGAAGAACATGCCGTAGGAATCTGAGTAGTCAGCGCTGCCTGGCGAGTTGGCCGAGGTGAAGACCACCGAGTGAACGAAGGACACCACTAGGTCCTGCTTGCCATCTCCGTTGAAGTCGCCGTTCTGGATCGCTCCCACTATCTCGTTTTGGTTGTAGTAGTAATTGGAGCTGTACCTAGAGATGAAGCTGCTGCGGTCGCTTGACCAGACGGTCACATCCTCGTTGGCCGTTCCGGTGTCGCTGCTTCCGTACCAGGTGGCCACCCAGCCACCGTGGGAGGTCATGTCGGCCTGCAGTCCAGGGTAGGCATCGAAGGCGCTGCTGATGAGGTATGGTGAGGAGGACCACTGGCTACCGTCCACATCCTTGTTCCGATACCAGGCCAGAGCCACCGAAGTGTCCTGATATCCGACCACGACGTCCTGGTAGCCGTCATTGTCCACGTCCACCAGGCACATGCCCACTGGGCCGGCGTAAGTGTCATCGTCGATGGAGATGCGCTCCCACTGGTCGAACTTCTCGCCGTTCTTGAACCAGGCCAGCTGATTGTCATTCCAGCTTGCCCCAGAAGCACTCCAGGTGAACGACCCGGCGCCTATGCTGGCCACGATATCCGTGGTGGTCTTGGGCGCGGTGACATTGAACTGGAGGTTCATGTTGTAGTACGTCTCACCTGTTCCGTAGCTGCCGGAATCGGAGAATATCGGTATGTATAGCGTATAGGAGTTCCTGCCCGCCAGCCACCAGGCCTGGTTGGCCTTCAGCAGGTTGATCTGGATGGTATATACGCTGTTGAGGTTGTTGTCATATACTCGAGTAGGACTGAGCGATGCTTTGTCCGTCTTGTAGATTTGCGACAACGGTTCGTTCCTCGCCAAGGTGGGTACTGGGGCTGAGAAGTACGTGGTGGGCGTAGCCGGGGTCTGCTTGATGATGTACTTGCCGGTGTAGGCGTCCACCTGGAGGTCGTATATGATCACCTTGCTGATGTTCAGGTCCACATCCTTGGTGAATATCTTTAGGTAGACAATGTCGGTATGCTGGAAGCTGGTGCACGGCTCCAGCATGGATGTGGTCGTGTTTAGTTTATAGGTCTTCAATATGGGATAGGTGGCCCCAATGACCTTGATGGTGTCGATTATGTTTACCACCGTGCCGGTGTTGTCCCGCAGCACTATCTGGATGGGGAACGTCAATAGTTGTTCCGGTGCGGTCAGGTTGATGATATAACGATGGAACGTCGCAAATATTCCACCGTAGGAGAAGGCGTTAATTAGTTTGGTCTGCGGGGAGATAATCCCACCGGTGGTGGGGCTGAACATGTAGAAGGAGTTGTCTACGGCTAGGTTCTGCAGCTGGTTGCTGTACACCTCGATGTAGAAGGCCTCCTTGGCCTTGAAGAGGTTGGTGATGTTGTCGTCCGAGGCCCTCCTGATGTAATAGAAGGTCGTGCCCTTGCTGGTGCTCTGCCCGCCGCTGGCGTCCGGGGGATAGGTTCCGTTCACGAAGTAGCTGGAGTAGTTGTAGAAAGGACCCCAGTTGGTAGTGGTGTTACCGCTATTGACGGACTGCGTCGCCGACAGGGTCATCATGCTGGAGCTGACGTGCCCCTCGAGGTCCGAGGCGTATATGAGAACGGTTTTTCCATCGAACGCATATTTGCCGGTCTTGGCGGCGCTGACGAACTTGCCATCGTTGTCTATATCGGTTAGGGTGATGACCCCCATACCGATCGCGGTCCCGTCGATGTAGACGCTAGATTTGTTCAGGTCCCCGTTGGGGTCCATCACCGAGACGAAGAAGGTGAAAAGGCTGCTATCGACGATGGGGGAGGGGGTGGTGCCACGTACGGTGATTATGGGGGCGTACGAGCCACTGAACATCCCACCTATCAGGTCCGTCTGCCAGACGATGACGTTGTTATCAGTATCGACGATCATTATGCTGACGGTGGTGTCCTCGGTGATCCCGGTTAGATGATATGACCAGACCTCGCCAGCGGTCCATTCGTCCCCGACCGAAGCGGACATGTTGGTATAGATCAGATTGGTGCCGTCGGTGTAGATGTAGAAGTTGGTGCTGGAGTTGTACAGGGTTTGGCCGCCCTCGTGTGTGAGGTATATCCAGCGGGCTCCGCCCGACACCTCGGATATCTCGTAGCTTATGTCGGCGAAGGTGTTGTCCTGGGGCTCGGGCATGGTCCCGACATAGTACATGATGCTGGAGAATAGGGTGACTGTGATGGCCAGGATGAGCAGGTTCCCGATTACATCGGATACTGCGCGCTTACATCTTCTGAGCTGCTTATCGAATCGTGCCATGGATGCCCCTCCTTAAGGATAGCTTACGCTCCTGAATATAAACAATGCGGCCCATCCATATATAATATTTATCAGAATAATATAGAAAAGTGGACTGACGTTAGTATTCTATGCCTTTTCTGGCCACCAGTCCCTGGTCGTAGGGGTGCTTCTCCATGGTCATCACCGTGACGATGTCCGCCTCCCGTACGAGCTCGTCTGGCGCGTTACGGCCTGTGCAGACCACTTCCACTTCCTTCCCCCGTCCCCTGAGCGCCCCTATTACTTCGCCTGTCGGTACAAGCTCGAAATATGCGGCCACGTTCACCTCATCCAATACCACCAGGTCGTACTCCCCGCAGCTGAGCGTCGACCTGCAGAACTCCAATGCCCGCCGGGCGCAGTCCACGTCATCCTGGCAGTGGTGGCCCTTCCGAATCAGCTTTCCCGACCCGAACTGGTAGACATCTACACCAATCTTCCTCAGGGCCTGTATCTCGCCGTAGTCCTCGCCCCTCTTCATGAACTGGACCACGCAAACCCTGAGACCGTGTCCCCAGGCCCGAAGGACCAGCCCTAGGGCGGCGGTGGTCTTGCCTTTCCCCTCGCCGGTGTACACGTGCAGTAGGCCCAGTTCGTTCCTTTCCATGCTATCGCACCCTTCATTCGGCTCCAGCAATTTATATATTGCATCCCGGAGTAAGGTTTGTTCCGATGATAGAACTGGAGATCAAGGTGCCCTGCCCGGACCTGGAAGCCCTGGAGAAGCGCCTGATCGAGATGGGCGCCAGACTGGCCGGTGACCTGGACCAGGAGGATGTCTATTTCTCCCACCCCTCGCGGGACTTCGGGATCACGGACGAAGCGCTGCGTCTGCGGAGGGAGAACGACCGCTCGCGCATCACCTACAAGGGGCCGAAGCTGGACCAGGACACCAAGATGCGCGAAGAGATCGAACTGGACGTGGAGGACCTGCCTCGCATGTCCCAGGTGCTGGAGCGGGTAGGGTTCAGACCTCACTACCGAGTGATCAAGCGCCGCCGCGTCTATCTGCTCCAGAGCGTCCAGTTCTGCCTGGACCGCGTCGAGGGACTGGGCGACTTCGTGGAGATGGAGTACGAGGGACAGGACCTGGAAGAGGGGAAGAGGAAGATCATGGAGCTGAAGCGCCAGCTGAAGTTGGAAGGAAATGAGCGGCGCTCCTACCTGGAGCTCCTTATGGAAAAGAGGTGAGCGGGACGCTCACATCGTGCGTATCTTCTCGATCACGAAGTCCTTGATGGCCTTGTCGTCCGGTATGGTCACGGACTTCTTGAATCGTTCGGTGCCGTCGGGCAGGTAGTACCCGCGGGACAGGGAGATGAACTCGTTCTCTCCGTCCTCGGTTATGGCCTTCTTCCGCGCCACTTCTATGAAGTTGTTGCGGCCGAAGGGTATCTTCTCGGAGCTCAGTGTCACAAAATCTACTTTCTTTCCCGGCGCATCGTCATCCATTGCGGTTGCCTCCGTTTTGATATGTATGCAACATTTGATAAAATTATAAAGGTTTGCCTTACGGATATTTTATTCTGGCCGTCGTAGCGCATGAAATGATCTCGCTGGTTTTCCTCTCGTTCAACTACTATCGACAGTTAAAAATAGAAAAATCGGGATGGCGTGGGGTATGGAAGAGCAGGCTCCGCGTTCTTATTGCTCGCACTGCGGCGCATCATTGCCTGCGGACGCCCTGTTCTGCCACCGCTGCGGGCAGACCACCCAGCCATCGGGCCAGGACGTGAGGGGGCAGTACGCCTATTATGCACCGACCCCCGTGCCGCTGAAACGGAAGAGCAGCCTGCAGACCACCAGGGAAGTGCTGAGAGGCATCGGCGCGGTAATGACCCTGATCATCCTGACCCTGGTCACCGTCAACGTTGGGCTCATGATATGGGGAGCGGGCCTAGTGATACCGAAGGCCCTGGAAAGCACCACCTCCCTCTTCCTCGCCCTCCCCTGGCTGGTACGCATCCTTAGCCTTCCCGGCCTTTCCTTCGTGATCTATTACGTGCTGTTGATCGCGGCCGTCCTGCTGTCATACCTTTTCATGCTGGGCCTGGGCCGGAAGGAGTTCCTGAAGGAGCTGTCCTTCAAGGAGACCAGGCATTCGCCGGCCTACACCATCTCCACCCTCTTCATGGCCATCCTGACCATGAACACCGGGTACTATGTCCTCATCGGCCTGTTCGGGGTGGACGCCTCCTCCGGCGGATCGGAGAACGCCGCCCTTTGGGAGCTGCTCTACAGCTTGCTGAGGGCCTCGGTCTGGGAGGAGGTCATATGCCGCATCCTCTACATCGGCCTGCCTCTAGCGGTGGTGTACGCGGTAAAGGGCAAGGCCGCACCCTACGGACGCTATATCTTTGGCGGAGGGTTCCAGTTCGGCACCTGGGAGAAGGTGTTCCTAATATTATCCGCGTCCATCTTCGCCATAGCCCATGTGTTCAGCTGGGACCTCTACAAGGTGCTGCCCACCTTCGTGGCCGGCCTGGCCCTGGGATACTTGTTCCTGAAGTACGGGGTCTATGCCAGCATCATGCTGCACTTCTTCATCGACTACCTGTCGATGCCCACCTACGTCTGGCCGGGCACGGGCACCGACCTGTTCTTAGGCATCTTCCTGATAGTGGCCATGGTGGTAGGTTTCGTGTACATGGTCTACTACTTCTTCCGCGCCCTGGAGCTCTTCAGCGGCCGCAGCATATGGCGCTGGGAGAGCAAGAGGCCGGTGGCCGCCTATTATCAAGCCAGCCCGTCCGCTCCGGCGTACCAGCCTTATGCCGGACCGGCCCACAGCCCCTCCTTCGGGTTCGTGTGCAGGCATTGCGGTGGCACCGAGGCCAGCTACGCTGACGGTAAGTTCAGGTGCTCCCGCTGCGGAAAAGAGAACTGAGCTAATCCAGGGAGGCCAGGGCGGCGTTCAATCGGTCCCGGGAGAGAAGCGAGTGCTCCAGCTCCCGGGCCTCGATGACGTACCTGCCCGAGTAGGGACGGAAAGCGGCTAGCCACCTGTGGAAATCGATGTTCCCCTCGCCGATGACCATATGCCGGTCCATGTCCCCCGGGTTGTCGTGCACGTGCATGTTGATGAAGCGGTCCTTGATCCTCAGGAAATCGGGGATGTTGCCGTTGGTGTTGGCGTGGCCGATGTCGAAGCACACCCCCAGGTCGGTGCCTTCCAGGAAGTGCACCAGTTCCTCGGGGGTCTTGGCCATGGCCATGGGCATGTCCGGCATGTTCTCCAAGGCCACCCGCAGCCCCAGCTCCTTGGCCTTGGTATCGATGACCTTCAAAGAGGACGTCGTCAGCTCCACCGCCGTCTCTCGGTCTAGGCGGGTCAGGGGCGAGAGGAAGCCGGGGTGTATCGTCACCGGGTCCGCGCCCATGCGGTGCGCTATCTCCATGCATTCCAGCACCTCTTCCAGGGCGGCCTGCCTGAGCCGGGGGTTGATGGACCCGATGTTCACGTCGCTCAGGGGGGCGTGGACCGAGTACTGCAGATCGTACGACGGCGACAACTTAAGAAAATCGTCCACGATGTCCCGCAGCAGGTGCTTGCCCTCGGCCACTATCTCCCAGGCCTGGTAGTGCTCGGCCGCCCGGCCGAGGGCGTAGGGGAAGTCCCATCTTGACAGGTGCGGCGAGGATATGGCTATCACTGTATCTCTCCGTTAACCGTGCGCGGGGCCACCTCGTCGATCAACGCCTCGAGATCTGGGGCGATTATGGTAACAGTGATGGGGCCCAACGGGACCTTGCCCTCGGCGAAGCTGACCTTGCTGACGAAGGCGGCCTGTTTGTTCAGCTGGAAGACCATACTGCCCTCGCCAACCCCGCGCAGCAGGACCGCCCTGGTGCTGTCCAGTATGCGGTGGTTGCGGATGACCTCCTTGAAGCGGGAAAGGTCGGTGGTGCGTACCGTCATCTCCCCCTCCGAGGCGGATATCTTCCCGGGGAAGATGTTGAGCAGCGCCTGGGTCACCTTCTCCCGGTCCTCGGTAGGATATTGGACGGTGCTGGCCGTGACTTCGGGCATCGGGGATGGATACCTGAAGAAACTATTTAAAATGGGGGCGGCATGGCAAGGATGGATGCGGAGCAGTGTGGTAGAGGCCCTGGCCAACGAGGGTTTTCTCCTGGACCAGGAGGCCGAGGAGTTCATCTTGTCGCAGCCTTCGCCGCTGCAGTTCGCCCGTCAGGCCATACACCAGATGCAGTACCAGCCCCTGGTGGTGACGTTGCGGGACCTGCGCACGGTCGTTCGTGTCGACGCCCCGCGCTTCGAGTCGCTGCCGACCCCGGGGTCGCCCGCCAGGCGGCGCTTGGGGGAGGTGGAGGTGCTGCGGGACATCACCTCACATTCCGATTGCCTGGCCTCCGTGGAGGGCTTCGCCCGCTATTTCCAGGACCGCTACGCGACGTTGCGAGGGTTGATCGCCCGACGGCGGGATATGGCCGGAGCCATAAGTATCCAGAGGGCGTTGGACCCCAACAGGCTGCAGGGCGATGGCGAGCTCAAGGTCATCGGCATGGTCAACGAGGTCCGGGAGACCCGCAGCGGGGATAAGATAATCGAGATCGAGGACGACACCGGCAAGTGCACAGTGATGGTGCCCAAGGATAACAAGGTAGCCAAGGACTCGGTGCTGCTGGACGAGGTCATCGGGGTGGTGGGCAAGCTGACGCGCAAGGACCACAAGATGATCCTGAAGGAGCTCATCCGCCCGGACGTGCCTTTCGGGTCGGGCATGGAGGTCAGCGGCTCCACGGCCCAGGTGGCCTTCATGTCCGACGTGCACATCGGCAGCAACACCTTCCTGGAGGAACGCTGGAATGACATGGTCTCCTGGCTCAGGACGGAGGCCCAGGACCTGGACCTGCGCTATTTGGTCATATCCGGCGATTGCGTGGACGGCGTGGGCATCTTCCCGGGGCAGGAGGAGGAGCTGCTGATCGAGGACGTCATCGATCAGTACAAGGCCCTGGCCGAGCACCTCAAGGACGTTCCGGACGACGTACGCATCGTGATGCAGCCAGGGAATCATGACATGGTGCGCCCGGCGGAACCGCAGCCGGCGCTGAGCTATGAGGTGGCCAAGTTGTTCGATTCCAACGTGCTCCAGATAGGCAACCCAGCCTACCTCAGGATAGAGGGGAGGACCATATTGAGCTACCACGGCAAGAGCTTCGACGACCTGGTCAGCGGCATCAAGGGGCTGTCATACAATCAACCGCTCAAGGCCATGGAGGAGATGTTAAAAAGAAGACATCTAGCTCCTACGTACGGTGGGAAGACGCCCTTCGCCCCGGAGCGCAAGGACTATCTGGTGATCGAGGAGGTCCCGGACATCTTCGTCACCGGGCACGTGCACGCCGCGGGCCTATCCAACTACAACGGCGTGCGGCTGATCAACGCCTCCACCTGGCAGGACCAGACCTCCTTCCAGAAGATGCACAACTTCGTGCCGGACCCGGCCAAGCTGACCCTGGTGCACCTGGGGACGGGAAAGATGTCCCAGGCCGATTTCTGAAGCTCAGTCGCCCCAGAATACGACCATCAGGATATAGCCTAACACCAGCATGAGAAGGGAAATGAGCCAGGTCCACTTGACCAGGCGGGCTTTCTTCTCTGGCGTGTCGAAAAGTCTTTCTATCATCAGCCGCGCGCTTCCGCCTTCTGCTTGACCCGCTTCAGCCGGAAGGTGTTCTCCCTCTCCATCTCTTCCAGGCGGAGCCTGATGAATGCTTCGGCCTCCTGCAGTTCCGGTATGACCTTGAACTCCAGGGCGTTTACCCGGCGCTTGGTCTTCTCCACCTCGTCGAGCAGCTTCTTCATGGTGGTCTCGATCTCCGCCGCCTCGATTATCGTCTCGACCAGGTTCTCGAAGGACTTGGCCGCCTCGTCGATGTAGACGCTGGTGCCGATGACGCCGTAGCCGCGCTGGTCCATGGGAGTGCGGATGGAGGAGGCCTCGATCTCCGGCACCACGATGCCCATGATGTTCTTGGAGCGCAGCGTCAGCTCCGGGTGGGTCTTCAGGGCGAAGGCGGAGCTCTGCACCGCTATGGCCCCGTCCACGGCCTTGGCTATGGCGATGCGCTCCATGGCCTCCTGGTAATCGTGGTTGACCTTGTCCCGGATGTCCTTAGCCTGCTCCAGTATCTTGAAGAACTCAAGTATGAGGCCGTCCCGCTTCATCTTCAGGATCTTGTAGCCGGACTTGGTCAGCTTGATCTTTTTCTTGATCTCCAGGAGCTCGGAGCGGGTCGGTTTGACGTCGGCGGTGGGCATCCTTACTCCTTCTGGCGGTACTTCGGGTGGTACTTCTCGATGTACTTGCGGTCGATCCTGACCAGCTGCCTCTCGTCGAGGGAGGCCAGAAGCTCCCACATCAGGTCCAGGGTGACCTCGATGGTGCGGTCCTCTTCCCGGCCCTGCCGGACGAAGCGCTTCTCGAACTCGTCGGCGAACTCCAGGAACTTACGGTCCCTTTCCGACAGCGCGTCCTTGCCGACTATGGCCACCAGACCGCGCAGGTCTCGTCCTTCCGCATAAGCGGCGTAGCATTGGTCAGAGACGGCCTTGTGGTCCTCCCTGGTACGTCCCGGACCGATACCCTCGTTCATCAGCCTGGAGAGGGACGAACCGACATCGATGGGCGGGTAGATGCCTGCCCTGACCAGCTCTCTCTTGGCCACGATCTGGCCCTCGGTGATGTATCCGGTCAGGTCTGGTATGGGGTGGGTGATATCGTCCCCGGGCATGGACAGGATGGGGATCTGGGTGATGCTTCCCTTCTTGCCCTTGATCCTCCCGGCCCTTTCGTATAGGGTTGCCAGGTCGGTGTACATGTACCCTGGATAGCCGCGACGACCGGGCACTTCCTCACGGGCGGCGCCGATCTGCCTCAGCGCCTCGCAGTAGTTCGTAAGGTCGGTCAATATGACTAGCACGTGCATGTCCAGGGTGAAAGCCAAGTACTCCGCGGTGGTGAGGGCCAGCCGTGGAGTGATGATCCTCTCGATGGCCGGGTCGTCGGCCAGGTTCAGGAACACCACGGCGCGCTTCAGGGCGCCGGTCCTCTCGAAGTCCTTCATGAAGTACTGCGCCTCTTCGTTCGTGATGCCCATGGCCGCGAACACTACGGCGAAGTCCTCGGTACCTCCGAGCACTTTCGCCTGGCGGGCGATCTGCAAAGCTATTTCGTTATGCGGTAGACCGGACCCGGAGAAGATGGGCAGCTTCTGCCCCCTGACCAGGGTGTTCATGCCGTCGATGGTGGAAATGCCGGTCTGAATGAACTCCTGAGGGTTGTCGCGGGCCCAGGGATTGATGGCCGCGCCGATTATCTCCAGGCGGTCCTCGGGCACGATGGCCGGGCCGCCGTCGAGGGGCTTGCCGGAGCCGGACAGGATTCTGCCCAGCATGTCCTTGGACACGGGCATCTTCATCGTTTCGCCCAAGAAGCGGGCGCCTGCGGTCCGGGGGATACCGGACGTGCCTTCGAACATCTGGATGACCACGACATCATCGGAGCTGTCCAGGACCTGCCCCATCCTCTCGGTGCCGTTGGGCAGTGTGACCACGGCCAATTCGTTGAATCCAACGGGCTCGGTCTTCTCCACGAAGACCAGCGGCCCGGCGATCTGGGTGATCGTGCGGTACTCCTTGGTTGTCATTTACTTACCTCCCAGGGCTTCGAACTCCTTGTCCATGGTCTCGGATATGGCCTTCAGCTCGTCATCGATGTTCTCCTCGAACTTGGACTTGGCTAGGCGGTTGCGCAGGTTCATGTTGGCGATGGCCTCCACGGAAACCTCGTTCTCCACGGCCTTGGAGGCGTTGGCGGCGAACCTGTTGATCAGCTTCAGGTAAGTGTACTGCCTGCTCATCGGGGAGTAGGTGTCCACGGGGTGGTAGGCGTTCTGCTGCAGGAATATCTCGCGGATCATCCTGGTGATCTCCAAGGTCAGTTTCTGCTCGTCCGGCAACGCGTCTGAACCGACCAGCTGCACGATCTCCTGAAGCTCGGCCTCCTTCTGTAGAAGCCCGATGGCCCAGTTGCGCAGCTCCGGGAAGTCCTCGGCCACGTTCTTCTTGTACCAGCCGTCCAATTGTCCGGAGTACAGCGAATACGACGTGAGCCAGTTGATGGCCGGGAAGTGCCTCCTCTCCCTCAACTTGGTGTCGAGGGCCCAGAAGACGCGCACGATACGCAGGGTGTTCTGCGTAACCGGCTCGCTCAGGTCACCGCCCGGCGGGGAAACGGCTCCCACGACGGAGATGGACCCGGTGCTACCGGATAGCGCTATGACCCTGCCAGCCCTCTCGTAGAACTCGGAGAGCCTGGCCGATAGATAAGCGGGGTATCCTTCTTCACCAGGCATCTCTTCCAGCCTGGAGGATATCTCCCTCATGGCCTCGGCCCATCTGGAGGTCGAGTCGGCCATCAGTGAGACGTTCAACCCCATGTCACGGAAGTATTCGGCGATGGTCATGCCGGTGTATACGCTCGCTTCGCGAGCGGCCACGGGCATGTTGGAAGTGTTGGCGATGAGCACGGTCCTGTTCATCAGGGGCTTGCCGGTCTTGGGGTCGGTCAGCTTCGGGAAGGAGGTAAGAACCTCGGTCATCTCGTTGCCGCGCTCGCCGCAACCGATGTATACGACGATTTCCGCATCGGACCATTTGGCTAGCTGCTGCTGCGTGACCGTCTTTCCGGTACCGAAACCGCCGGGGATGGCACCAGTGCCTCCCTTGGTCAACGGGAATAGGGTGTCGAGCACGCGCTGCCCGGTGATGAGCGGCTCCTCGGGGGCCATCTTCTTTTGGAACGGCCGGCCACGCCTAACGGGCCACTTCTGCATCATGCGGACCTCTTTTCCATCGATCACGGCCACGATGTCGTCCACCGTGAAATCACCGGACTTGATCATGTCCACGGTGCCGTTGATTCCAGGGGGCACCATGACCTTGTGGGTGATGGCCCTTTCCGGAACAGTACCGATTATATGGCCCGCGGTCACCTTGTCGCCCTGCTTCACCGTGGGGGTGAAGGGCCACTTGACGCCGTGGTCCAGACCGGGAGCGGTAACTCCTCTCTCAATGAAATTGCCCATCTTGGCCATCAGGACCGGCAATGGCCTCTGGATACCGTCATAGACGGAGCCCAGCAGCCCGGGTCCCAGCTCGGCCACGAGGGGCTGTTCGGTATCGACGACCTTCTCACCTGGTCGAACGCCCGAGGTATCTTCGTACACCTGGATGACGGTCTTGTCGCCCACGATCTTGATGACCTCTCCCATGAGCTTTTCCTTGCCCACCAGGATAACATCGTACATCCTAGGCGAAATGCCGACCGCCGTTACCACAGGGCCTGCGACTCTATAGATCACGCCTTCTTTTCCCATTTCTAACCCCTCAATTAGTTTTGTACAGATCAACACCGATGGCCCGCTTGACCTTCTCCCTGAGGTCGCTCTCGGCCTTGCCCACCATCACCACGACGGGGGCGATGCTCTCCATGATTTTCTTCCGGGCGTTGGGGCTCAAGAGCTCCAGGTCGGAGGAATCGATTGCTAGCACGCCAATGGTGCTGTCGCCTATGAGCTCCAGCGCCTTGGTCTCGTAATCCTTGGATTTGGCGGTGTAGATGCGCTTCACTCCGCCCAGCCGGAACCCTAATACGAACTCGTCGCTACCTAATACCGCAATGTCCATCATATCACCAACAGCTTTTTTATCTGGTCCGGTTCCAGATCGCTCTCCTTGCATCTCGCGATTATCCTTATGTTATCCACTTCCTGTTTCTTCCTCAGCATGAAGTCCATGATGGGCAGGACGGACAACGGATAGATGTGCGAGAACTTTTGTGACTGCTTGAGGAGGCGCCTCTGCATCGCCAGGCTGACCGGGCTCAGGGAGCCGGTCTGTTTGAACTCCTCCAGCGCGTCCTTGATATCTACGTAAAATGAATACTTGGTCAATTCGCTGACCAGTTGGTCCATGGACTCCGCCTTGCTGAGCCCGACCAGCGCCTTTACCTCCAGTTCCTCGCCGCCCTCGATGAAGTACTTTTCCGGCCTTTCCAGGGTGAGCCCTTCTTTCTTGAGCTTCATGAGCGTCATCAGGTTGGTGACGTCTACTTCCTTGCGCAGGAACTCTTTGAACAGGCGCTCGGCCTTGTCCCGGCACTTCACACAGGCCAGGACATCCTGGTAATAGAGCTTGTCCAGGTAGTCCTCGATGGGAGCTAGCGTCTTTGATTCGTTGTACTCGGCGACTATATCGTCGGGTATGGCCAACCCCTTCTTGCTCTTGAGCTCCTTCAGGACGTCCTCGACGGTCTCCAGCGATATGAGTACGTTGATGTACTCCTCGTTGAACCTCCCGGCGGCGACTATGTCCTCCTGAATCTCCTCCGTTGACGCACCGTAGTACTTGCCGCGGAGCACCGTCTTGATGTTCCAAATGTCCCAGCGCATCAGGTAACGCTCCAGCATCTCCCGGAGGTCCCCTTTGCTGTAATCCAGTATGTCCGTGAACACTCTGGCTAAATTCCTGCTGGTGCCGAGCTCGATGAGATTTACGCCGTCATACTTGGTGGCCAGCTCGGTCATCTCGACCTGGTACTGGGTTTCACCAAGGAAGCGGCCTATCTCGTTCAGGTCCATCAGCATAAGCTTGGGGTAGTTGTCCTTGGAGATTAGCAGGCTCTTCTTGGCTTTGACCCTGGCGGTCACGTAGGCGTAATTACCCTTGCTACCCCAAACAGACAACATCCTTTCACCCGAACAATATGTTTGAGACGTTCTTCAGTTCCTTGTCCCAAACACTCTCCAGGAGGACCCGGAAACGGTAGTCTAGCCGAACTGTGCCCGAGGCATCCTCTAGTATGAGCCCGGTTTCCATGTCGGTTTCCTCTACCTTTCCCAGACCCGTCACTCCACTGATCAACTTGGACTCGCCACGGGGGCAGTATACCTTGGGAGATTTGATGACGGCCTTGCCGCCGTCAAGTATCTTATGGTACATGCGCCTCCGGTTCCCTTCGTCCATGTTGAGCAGTGAGCTTAGAGCCACCTGGAACGATCTGTCCATGACGTCCTTCTTGGCGTTCAGGACGATCCTCTTCGCTTCAAGCTCGGCACTGGATATCTCCTGTTGTTTCAGGCGCTTCAGGGCGACCTCCAGCTCCTTCTGCTGGGCCAGCCTCTTGGCGGCGACCTTCTCGTCGGCTTGCTTGAGGATGGCGGTCCGCTCCTTCTCCGTCTCAGCGTCAAGCTCCCGGGCCTTGGCCTGGGCGCTCTCCGTTATGTTACCTATCACTTCATCCAATGCCATGCGTCGGCCTCTTGTCCTTTTTACGTTCCCGTGCGTTCCGCACTGTTCACATGTTGAGCCAGAGCAGAATCGCGACGACCATACCGAAGATGACGATGGTTTCCGGGATAACGGTCAGGATGAGACCCTTACCGAAGAGCTTCTCGTTCTCGGCCATGGCGCCGATGGCGGCCGAACCGATGTCTTTCTCCGCCCATGCGGAGGCCAACCCAGTTAGTCCGACTGCGATTCCAGCACCTATTGCTATCAAACCTGCGTCTGCCATTTTACTCACTCACTCCTTTTTTCTCTATCGTATACTTACGGATCACCTTTAAGGGATTGAAGTCAACACCGCCGCCCTCGTAGAACTTCATGAAGAACTCCACGTAGTGCAACCTGAGGCTGTGCAATCCAGCCGATATGATGGCCAGTATGAATATGGTCAGGTGGCCGATCAGGAATATTGCCAATGCGGCGATGAGCATCACGATGTCACCATTGTTCGACCCGGGTATGAGGTAGTCGTGCCCGAATATTACCTCGAACGCTATGGTGTTGAAGGCCAAGGCCAGACCGGCCTTGGACATGCCTATGGCGGCCAAACGAGTGTAGGAAATGATGTTGCCCATGAGACCGGGCAGCTCCAGGATGGCCCCGGAACCCTCACCCTTGTAGGCCACTATTATACCGACGACCATTAACGGCACGGCGATGAGAAGGCGTATGTCGGTCATCTCCACGGCGACCCCGCGGATCATAGCGTCGACCAGGAAGAGCAGCAGGACGGCGCCGCCCACCAGGATCATCAGCCAGCTTACCTTCTCGATGATGGCGTGCTTCAGACCGTACCTGATGGCCTTGTTGTAGAATCCGATGCAGAACCCTATGAACAGGTGGGCAATGCCGATCCACAAGGTCATGTACAGTATCTCTTTGACATTGTGCAGCTTACTGTAGATGCCGAGGGGTATCTCGAACCCTCCGATGGCTATCTCATGCGGTAATTGGATACCAAGCAACGAGGACCAGCTCATCTCGTGGGCCTGTTCTGCGAAGTGAAGCCCATAGGCTTCGCCGAACATGAATATGCCGAAAATGGTGGCCCAGATACCACCAAAGAACAGAAGTGTGGATATTGTTCTCCATTCGTTAGAAGTGCATTTCCTTAGTCCCAGCGCGCCAAGGATCATGAACGGTATTCCGTAGCCTATGTCCCCGACCATCAGCCCGAAGAATATGGGGATGGTGATCATCATGGTCACGGTGGGGTCGATCTCCCGATACTTGGGAGTAGATAGCATCCGGGCCATGAACTCGAACTTTCTAGCGGTCTTGCCGTTTTCTATTTTGGAAGGGATCTCTTCCACGTGCGTCGCTTTGTGCCCTTCTTCGACCGCTTCCTCGTGCTCGTGGGGCTCCTTGCGGGACATTACCTCCAGAGCTTCTATGTGCACCCTGCCGGCCAGCTTGTCGGCGATGGCCTTCTCCACCCTGGGCATCTTCGCGGTGGGAATCCAGGCGTCCAATGCAAAGGTGTAATCGGTGGTGCCGACGCGCAGGGGCGTCTCGGCCTTTTCCACAATGATGCTAAGGTGCTCGTCGGCAGCCTTCACGAATAGGGCGTGCTTCTCCCTGAGCTCCTGCAGCTTGTTGGTAGCGTCGTCCATCCCTCCGTTCAGGGCGACGAGCTCTTCCTCGATCTTGCCTAGGCGTTCCTGGGGTGAGCCGCTCCCGGTGGGAGGTGCCACTTCAGTGAAACCGAACTGGACCAAGACCTTCTGGGCCTCGTCGGCCTGGGCCTTGGGGACGAAGGCGGCCACGAAGCCGCCGTCGGTCGAGGTGAAAAGTTCGTGCTGAGGTACGGTGGCCTTCAGGGCCGCGGAGGCGTCCCCGCGTATCTTGCCGGTGAAGACCTTCAAAGAATCGTAATCTCGGTAAAGTTCCAGGTTAAGCGGGATGCTCTGGAAGTTCTGCAGGACGGCCTTCTCGGCCTCCAGCTCGTTTATGCGTCCCTGGATGCTGTTCTTGGACTCCAGGGCTCCGGTGATCTCGGCCTCTAGGCCGATGATGGTGTTGGAGATGTCCTCGTCGATCTTGGCTATGTCCATGGTGTCATTGATGTCCATGGACTCGAGGTCCAGGTCCTTCTCAAACGACCTGAGCTTCAGAAGTTTCTGAGAGGCCTCGGAGGATTCGGGCAACGGTTTGCCAAGAGAGAACCCTTCCTCCTCTGCGTCCTCTGCGCTGAAGTCGATAAGGTGGACGGATTCCAGCTGGTACAACACCTCAATGGTGTCCTTCAATGCCCCTCTGGACCCCACAATGAGGACTCTAGTCATTTGTTTTGGCAGCAACATCTAAAGTCCTCTCGAAGCTCTGCATCAGGTGGGTTATGACGTTCGGCACCTTGGTCTCGGCGCTGGCCTTGACCTTGGCGGCCTCCTCCTTTCCCTTGTTCAGGTAGGTTTGCTTCTCGGCGGCGATGCTCTCGCGCTCCTGGGCGAACTTGGCATCGTGCTCCGTCCTAAGCTTCTCGTCGGCTTCGTTCACGCGGGTGGCGGCATCCTTTCGAGCAGCGGATATGGTGACCCTTTGCTTCTCCTCCGCCTCCTTGACGATCTGCTGCGCCTTGGTCTCGGCGTCCTTTACTTGAAGAAGAATGTCAGATCTGTTCACAGGTGTCTCCCCGGAAGATAGTCTGGAAATTTAATTAAAGTATATAAACAATTTGTTAAAATGAGCATGTTAAGATGACAAAATCTCGACCTCAAATAAAAAATTTTGATTACTTTTGGGAATATTTTTCTAAAAGCCAGATTTTAGATGATAGAAATTAACATAGGAATCGCTGAGGGGAAATATCATTTATAAAATATTATATTAAATATGACTATTTTAATACAGGTTTAACGTATTGTCTAACCTTGATCCCGGCCTCGTTTAAGATGCTCTTCGATAGCTCGTCGATGTAGGTGTCGAGGTAAACTATCTCCTCTATACCTGCGTTCAGCAGGATCTTGGCGCAGAGCACGCAGGGGAAGTTGGTAGTGTAGATGGTCGCGCCCTTGATGCTAATCCCGAAATAGGCCCCTTGGATCACCGCGTTCTGTTCGGCGTGCACACCCCGGCAAAGTTCGTGGCGCGTTCCGGACTCTATGTTGTTCTGCTTACGGACGCAGCCAACTTCCTCGCAGTGGCGAAGGCCGCGGGGCGCACCGTTATATCCGGTGGTGAGCACCCTCTTCTCCTTCACGATGACCGCCCCCACCTGGCGGCGCAGGCAGGTGGAACGGGTGGCCGCCAGCTCGGCCATGCGCATGAAGTAGGTGTCGTTGTCCGGCCGGTCGCTCATCGCTCACGCATGCAACCACATGATATTAATCCCTCGTTCATCACCATTAATTACAAAGAAGAACGTAATGGAGGCCCGTTGTCTGAGCTCTCTGGTAAGATAATAGGAACGATCAAGCGCAACCGTTGGCCCATCGCAGCCGTATTGATCGTGGCATTACTGTTCGGGGGGATGGTGGCTTACAGCGGGCTCTGGCCGCCTGTCTACGTCGTCGAATCGGCGAGCATGCAGCACAGCGACGAGAAGAGCGCCATCGGTCTTTTGGACACCGGGGACCTGGTCGTGGTCAAAGGAACTGACGGCGGGGGCGTGCGAACCTACGTCGAGTGCTTCCCAGACGGGGACAAGAGCTTCGGGGACTATGGAGATGTGATCGTTTATGAACCGTACGGTCGTTCTGACCTCACCCCAATCATCCATAGGGCCATGTTGCGCTTGGAGTACAACGAGACCTCGAAAAGCTTTGACGCCCCTTCACTGGCCGGCCTTCCGGCGGATAAGTGGGGGAACGGGGTCTACGAGGACGGTAGATGGTGGGACCTGTCCGGCATAGTGGAGATATACGACGTTGGATACCGGTTGGCCACGCTCCGGGTGGACCTGGCCGACCTGCTCTCCTATTACAACACGGCTGGGCTTAGCCACGACGGCATCATAACCATGGGCGACCACAACGTCAGACTTTCCGGGAACGAGTGGGTAGGCGTTTACGACCAGACCTCCTCCGCCATATGTCGCTCGCCGGTCGAGGAGGAATGGATCGTGGGAGAGGCCAAGCTCGAACTGCCCTGGCTGGGTCTGATCAAGCTCTGGGTTAACGGGAACATGCCCGCGGACACCCCGGACAACAGCAAGACCGACCTCATGGTCCTGGTTGCGCTGCTCATCACCGTGCCGCTGGCCTTTGACATCACCATCAGCGTCCTGAGGAAGAAGGGCATCGACCCCTGGGCCAAACTGAGGAACGGCATAAAAAGGAAGAAGTGAGGTTGTGGACTTTCGTTCCTCAAATATATTTAGCGGCATGGTGTAAGCAGTACTGTTGTTCGATGAGGAGAGCGAGTTCTGGGCCGCGGTCCGGCGCTTCCGGGTCTTGATCGCCATATTATTGGTCGTGGCGCTGTTGGAGGGCGCGCTGTTGGCCTACAGCGGTGTGTGGCCTCCGCTGTACGCAGTGAAATCGAACAGCATGCAACATAGCGACAGGGAAAGCGCTCTGGGGGTCATCGACACCGGGGATCTGATCATAGTCAAATCTTCAGATGGCGATGATGTCCGTACGTACGTGGAGTGCTATCCCCTCGGGGATAAGAGCTTCGGAGATTACGGGGACGTCATCGTCTATGAGCGCTATGGGTTCTATCATCTCACCTGGATATGTCATCGGGCCATGTTGCGCCTGGAGTACAACGAATCGGGCGGCGGGTTCGACGCCCCCTCTTTGGCCGACCTGCCAGCAGATAAGTGGGGGAACGGGGAATGTGAGGACGGGCGTTGGTGGAACCTGTCCGAGCGCGTGGAGATCTACGACGTCGGTTACCGTTCGGCCACCCTCCGGGTAAACCTGACCGAGCTGCTAGAATATTTCACGGTGTTCGGGCCTTGCCATGGCGGCCTCATTACCATGGGCGACCACAACCTTGAACTGGTCGACGGCGAGTGGTTGGGGCTCTGCGATCAGTCCTCGGTCACCGATATGTGCCGGGAACCTATTCCTGACGATTGGATCAAGGGGAAGGCGGGGGTGGAGATCCCCTGGCTGGGGCTGATCCGGCTCTATGTGAACGGTGGCAAGAATGTATACACCCCGGAGAACAGCAAGGGCGGTCTGATATTGGTGCTGTCATTGTTCGTCCTGGTGCCCCTGTCGATCGAGCTTGCCCGGATGGTATGGAGGGAAGGGGGGAAGCGCCCTGGGAATAGGATAAGAGAGAGGCGAAAGCGCGGGAAGGGCTGATCACATGAGCGTGGTCTGGTTCTTCTGCTTGTAGTGCTTCAGGCCGATAAAGATTTCGTCCTCTTCTAGCACCTTCTTGGTCTCGGCCAATGGCACGCCCATATCTATCTCCTTGGTCCGCCCTCCGCGCCCGAAGGAGCGCACCCGGGCGTGGATGATACCCAGCATGTCCAGTTCGGATATGAGGTCGGTAATCCTGCGCTGCGTCAACGGGCCCATACCGAGGATGCGGGACGTCTCCTTGTACGTCTCATAGACGTCGCCGGTGGTCAGCTTCTCCACCCCCCGTTCCACGTTGGTCACGATGCACATGAGCACCAGCTTGGATTGCGTGGGCAGCGTGCGGATGGCCTCGCTCACGCAGTCCAGCTCCATCTTGTTCTTGGCCTTCAGGACGTGCAGCTCCGCGACCCTGTCCGCGTTGTCCCGCTCGGCGATCTCCGCGGAGATGCGCAGAAGGTCGAGGGCCCGGCGGGCGTCCCCGTGCTCCTGGGCGGCCAGGGCAGCGCATAACGGTATGACCGCTTCTTCCAGCGCCCCGTCGTCGAAGGCCAGGGAGGACCTCTGCCGCAGGATGTCCTTGAGCTGGTCGGCGTTGTAGGGCGGGAAGACCATCCGCTCACCTTCCATGCGGCTGCGCACACGGGTGTCGAGCATCTCGGTGAACAGCAGGTCGTTGGAAATGCCTATGATCGATACGCGAGCTTTCTTCAGGTCGTCGTTTATTTTGGACAATAGGTAAAGGACATCGTCCCCGCTCTTATAGACCAGCTTGTCTATCTCGTCCAGGGCGATGATGATGACCTGGTTCTGCTCGTCGAGCTTGTCCCGCAGCATGTTGTAGACCTGCATGATGCTCAGGCCGGTGAAGGGTATGCGTTGGTCGAAGTCCTTGACGAACTGGTTGCCGATGTTCTGCAGCACACCGTACGAAGTGTCCACCACCTCGCAGTTCATGTAGATGAAGATGGCCTTGCTCTCTTCGCCGCTCGCTTTCTTGATCTCGTTGCCGATGAACTTTACGCAGGCCGTCTTCCCCGTCCCGGTCTTGCCGAATATGAGTATGTTGCTGGGCCTCTCCCCCTTCAGGGCGGTGACCAGAACGGAAGCCAGGGAATTGATCTCTTCCTGGCGGTGAGGCAGCATGTCCGGGATGTAAGATGGCCGCAGGATCTCACGGTTGTTCTTCTTGAATATCTGCTTGCGGTCCATGTGCTGCGTGAATACGTTGGATTCCATGATGCCCCTCTGCCGATAACAACAGACCCCGACGCGGTCAGGGACAAGTAGATTGCGCTATCACTTACTAAAACCCTATTTTTATCGTTTGGCGGTGTAAGTATGTCGCCCGCCTCCCTTGCCCATAGAAACGACCCCCACCCCATCATTTCCGATGGAACGGAGATAGCCTCTGTTACCAAATAAGGTAAAGCATGCGGAGGGGATTGGGGGGAGATACCCCGTGACCGTAAGAAAGGGCGCTTTGATAAGTTTGCATCAGGATGTTGCTGAGATAGAGGAGCTGTGTCGCTCTGCTGATATAGACCTCGTCTTCGAGATTGTGCAGCAGCGGACCAGACCAGACCGGTCCTATTTTCTTGGAAAGGGAAGGTTCCGGGCGCTCCAAGAGCTGCTGAAGGAGAGGGACGTGGAGGTGCTGGTGATCAACGGCGACCTGAAGCCGTCGCAGCACTTCAACCTGGAGAACGGCTTGAAGAAGGAGTGCCTGGACCGCATCGGCGTGGTGCTGGACATTTTCACGTCCAGGGCGGAGAGCCGAGAGTCCAAGCTGCAGGTAGAGCTGGCCAGATTGCACTACCAGGTTCCGTTGATGAGGGAGTGGGTGCACAGCGCGAAGGCTGGGGAGCACCCGGGATTCCTTGGTGCTGGTGAGTATACGGTGGATGTGTATTACAACGTCATCCGGAGAAGGATAGCCCAGATCGAGGAGGAGCTGCGGGGGCTGGCCCGGGACGGGGACCTCCGCAGGGGCGTTCGGCAGTACAAGGGGTTTAGGGCGGTCTGCCTGGCCGGTTATACGAACGCCGGAAAGTCGTCCCTGATGCGAAGGCTGACCGGGGAAGAGGTCCTGGTGGCCGATCGCATGTTCTCCACGCTGGGGACGACCACCAGACGGGTGGGGTCCACCAAGGTCCTGCTCACTGACACGGTCGGTTTCCTTAGGGACCTGCCTCACTATATGATAGAATCGTTCCGGAACACCTTGCGGGACATCTACACCGCAGACCTGGTGATATTGGTGGTCGATTCGTCCGAGCCGCTCTATGATGTGAATGTGAAGGTGGGGGCGGTGCAGGACATATTGGGAAGCGGGGTCCCGGGGGGCCGTATCCTGGTGGCATTAAACAAGTGCGACGTCGATCCGGACCGCATGACGGACATGATGACGATCGTCAATGATCTGTTGGATCCACTGGCCGTGGTCCCTATTTCGGCGATGACTGGGGAGGGTGTCGATTCGTTGATGGACGTGGTGAGCACCTATTTGCGACCACCGGTGCTGGTCCGTTTTTCCGCCAACAATACCTCTGCAGCTTCTACCGTTATTTCAAGGATCTATGAGGATTATTATGTTGAATCTATAGAATATTCGGATGTGGTCAAGGTGGTGTTCCGGTGTACGGTCGATGATGTGGATTCGATCATGGACGTTATCTACGACCTTCCAGGAATTTCTAATGTTATAAGTGAAAGTGATAATAAGTATGATAGATAGATAATCGATTTTTATTGAATTAATTATATTATAAGAATTACTATAAAACTTTTAACACCACTTAAAAACGAACCTGTCCAGATTAACGGTCACTAAAAAAGCTTCCAATGGAAATGATGGGGTCCCCCTCACTTAACACCCATATCCTTCTTCTTCTCTATAACCTTCACATCATATTTCGAAGGAAGACGCCAAGCGGTGTACTCCAGCTCATCAAGGCTCTTCACGAAAGCAGCCCTACTGCTCTCGACGATCAACTCGTTGAACTGCTGTCTGCGCAGAATAAGGCCGATCAACCATATCAGTCCGACCAACAGAAGAACTATCCCAGTACCGCCGACCCAAAAGCCCCAGCCACCCAGGTCCAGCCACCAGTCGAGCGCATCGGACAGCCCCCCCAGCAAGAGCACCGCCCCAAAGGCCGTCAGTATGATCGATATCTCCAGCCCCCACTCCACAGTAATCGGCTTGGACATAGGGTGGGGAATTGAAAGAAGGAGTATTCAAGATTTCACCTATCTATGAAAAATACTTTTAGCCCCTCTCCTCTCGCGGAACTATCATGTTCGTCGCCTTCGACGATACCGACTCCCTCGAATCGATGTGCACCACCTTCCTCGCCACCGAGGTCATCAAGGCCCTGAGAGGATACGACCTCATCGGCCTGCCCCGGTTAGTTCGACTGAACCCGGCCGTGCCCTGGAAGACAAGGGGCAACGGGGCGCTGTGCGTCCGCTTCGGCGTGGGCAGGGGGAAATGCAACATGGTCGGCGAGATCGACGGCGCCCCCATATACAGCTACAACCGCATGTATGAGGAAGCGGACCGTCAAATGGTGCTGCGCACCGCCCAGGCCATCGTGGGCAAGTGGTCCCGGACCAGGGAAGGGGCCAGCCCCGGACTGGTGGTCTCCCTGCAGAAACCGGCCCAGCGCCTGTATTGGGAAGCGGTGCGCGGAATAGTGGAGAAGGAGGGCACTCTGCGCGAGCTGCAGAGGATCGGTGCAGACCTGGTCGGCTGGGAGGGAGGACGCGGAATAATCGGGGCCTCGGCGGCCATGGCCTGGCGCCCTCACGACAGCACTTACGAGATCATCACTTACCGCCAACCAGAGAGGTGGGGGACGCCCCGCTATCTGGACGACGGGTCGGTCCGGGACATGGACCTGCGGTTCCCCAGCACCTTCAACAACTTCGATCACCGGACCGGCCGCCGGGCCATATCCCCGCACACCCCCTGCCCGGTGCTCTTCGGCGTGCGCGGGGACGACCCCCAGGAGCTAATGTCCGCGGTGTTCAGCCTGCGCTCGGAGCCGCCCTCCCGCTGGATGATGTTCCTGACCAACCAGGGGACCGACGACCATCTCATCCGCGCCGAGCCAGAGCTCCCCGATCGCTCCTACGACTTCTTCGCCACCGTCGCCGGCACGCCGACGACCGTCCAAGGCGGGCACGTCATCGTCCCCGTAAGCACGAAGAAAGGGCAACTGGAGTGCGCGGCCTACGAGCCGACCAAGGAGTTCCGAGACGTCGTCCGGGCTCTGCGGCTAGGCGACCGCCTGCGGCTGTTCGGGGAGCTGCGCGCCGAGCCCCGCACCCTCAACATTGAGAAATTGCAGGTGGTATCCACGGCGCCGGAGCTGCGCAAGGTCTCCAACCCCCGGTGCCCCGCCTGCGGCGGCCCCACCAAGTCCATAGGTTCCTCCGGAGGTTACCGCTGCAAGAAGTGCGGGGCCAAGAACGACCTTCCGCCGGCGACGGCCGAGGTGCCCAGGAGCATCTCACCGGGCTGGTACGAACCTCCGGTCTGCGCCCGGCGCCACCTGGGCAAACCGCTGAAAAGAATGGGACTATAACGACACTAGTCGTTACTCTCCATCGACACGCATTTATAGGCCTTCGGTCTATGAGAACGAAAACCCTACCAGATAGCTGGCGAGGTATTCCATATGCAAGACGTGGTCATAATCGGTGCGGCAAGGACCGCCATAGGCAAGTTCGGTGGATCGCTGAAGGACGTCCCGGCCACGCAGCTCGGCTCCGTGGCCATCGCGGAGGCGGTGCGCCGCTCCGGCCTGCAAGGCTCCGATATCCAGGAATGTATCATGGGCAACGTGCTCTCCGCATCGCTAGGCCAGAACCCCGCCCGGCAGGCGGCGGTTAGCGCCGGGCTGCCGGTGGAGATCGGCTCGACCACCATAAACAAGGTCTGCGGCTCTGGAATGAAATCAGTGATGTTCGCCGCCAACGCCATCAAGGCCGAGGAGTACGAGGTCATTGTGGCCGGGGGCATGGAGAACATGAACGCCGCCCCCTACCTGCTGAAACAGGCCCGTTTCGGTTACCGGCTCAACGACAACAAGATCGTGGACCACATGGTGCACGACGGGCTGTGGGACATATTCAACGACATGCACATGGGCCACACCGCTGAGATCGTGGCCGAGCGGTTCCACGTCACCCGGGAGCAGGCCGACCTGCTGTCCTACCAGAGCCACGTCAAGGCCCTGAAGGCCCAGACGGAAGGCAAGTTCCAGAAGGAGATCGTGCCCGTGGTCCTGACGGGCAAGAAGGGCGACACCGTGTTCGACAAGGACGAGGGGATACGACCCGATACGACCGTCGAGGCTCTGTCCAAGCTCCAGCCGGCCTTCCGCAAGGACGGGATGGTCACCGCCGGCAACTCCTCGCAGCTGAGCGACGGGGCGGCGGCGTTGGTCGTCTGCTCCAGACGATACGCGGAGGAAAAGGGCATCAGGCCCCTGGCCGAGGTCGTGGGCTATGCCACCGGGGGCACGAAACCGGAATGGATAATGGAGGCGCCCATCCCCGCCACCCGCAAGCTGCTGGGCAAGCTGAGCATGGACATCCAGGACGTCGACCTGTTCGAGCACAACGAGGCCTTCGCCACCGCCTCGGTGGCGGTGCGCGCCGAACTGAAAGTGCCAGAGGACCGCTTCAACGTGCACGGCGGGGCCATCGCCCTAGGGCACCCCATCGGCTGCTCCGGGGCCCGCGTGCTGACGTCGTTGATCTACGCCCTCAAGGACCAGGGCAAGCGGACCGGGCTGGCCACGCTGTGCCTGGGGGGAGGGAACGCCGTGTCCATGGTGGTGCGCGTCTAAAAGAACGATTAATCCCCATATGGTTTTATACGGGCAATCTCAATTAATGCCGATTCCAATGCCTAGTCTGGAACAGCTCTTGTCTAACGTGGGGTCCCACCGCGAGGAGATGGTGGGCGCACTCAGCGATATGATCAGGATACCGGCCATAGGGCCGGAGAACGGAGGCAGCGGGGAACTGGAAAGGGCCCGCTTCCTGCGCGACATCCTGGAGCACTCCAAGTTCGACGACGTGGAGATGTACGACGCCCTGGACGAGAGGGTCCGGCTCAGGCTCAGACCGAACATCGTGGCCCGCCGCCGCGGAAAGACGGACCAGACCATCTGGATCGTGGCGCACATGGACACCGTGCCGCCGGGGGACCTCAACGTCTGGAACACCCCCCCGTTCTCCCCGCGCCTGGTGGACGGCAAGCTCTACGGGCTGGGGACCGAGGACAACGGCCAGGCGCTCATCGCCGGGCTGTTCGCCGCCGAGGCCCTCATGAACATGGACGTAGAGCTGGAGAGAGGCATCGGCATGGTGCTGGTGGCCGACGAGGAGGCGGGGAACGAGAAGGGCATAAAGTTCCTGCTCCAGGAAGGTGTCTTCAAGAAGGGCGACATCATGTTCGTCCCGGACCACGGGACCCCCAGAGGGGACGAGGTCGAGATCGCCGAGAAGCACATACTCTGGCTGAAGTTCACCGTGACCGGCAAGCAGGTGCACGCCTCACGGCCCGACCTGGGCATCAACGCCATGCGCATGGGCTCCGAGCTCATCGTGTTCCTGCAGGACTTCCTGCAGAGGAAGTACAGCGAGCGGGACGCGCTGTTCACCCCGGACCGCTGCACCTTCGAGCCTACGAAGCGGTTGCAGACCGTGGGCAACGTGAACACCATTCCCGGGGAGGACGTGTTCTACTTCGATTGCCGCATACTGCCCCGCTACGACGTGGACACCGTGATCAGCGACATCACCGCGGTGATAGGCATATTCGAGCAGAAGACCGGCACCCAGATCAAGGTCGAACCAGTTCAGCTGACCCGCAGCGGGCCTCCCTCCGACATAGAGGGCGAGGGCATGAAGGCCCTGAAGTGGGCGGTGCAGAAGGTCAGGGGCGTGGAACCGAAGCCGGTGGGCATCGGCGGCGGCACCTGCGCCAACTTCTTCCGCCTGGCCGGCATGGACGCCTACGTCTGGCAGACCATTGAGGAATTGGCGCACCAGCCCAACGAGTACTGCGTCATCGACAACATGGTGAGCGACGCCAAAGTGTTCGCCACGGTGCTGGCGGCGCTGTGCTGCGGCAACCAGTTCCAGGCCTAAAAACCCTTTCAATCCTTCTTCTCGTTGAACAGCCGGTCAACCATCCACTGGCTGTCGAACTTTATAAGGTCCTCGTAGCCCTGGCCATTGGACAGAAAGGCGATGGGCTTCTTTATGGAGTGGGCGATGGACAGGGCCGCTCCGCCCTTGGCGTCCGCGTCTATCTTGGTGAGGATGACCACATCGATGCCGATCTCCTTCTCGAACGTGCGGGCCTGCTCGATGGCGTCGTTACCAGCGAGCGAATCGCCGACGAAGACGGTGAGATGAGGCTTCACCACGCGCTTGATCTTCTTCATCTCGTCCATGAGGTTGGCGTTGGTCTGCATTCGTCCCGCGGTATCGACCAGCACCACGTCGCGCTTGCGGGCCTTGGCATGCTCCAGGGCGTCGTAGGCTACGGCGGCCGGGTCGCCCCCGGCCTGGTGCTTTATGACCTTGCTGCCCAGGTTGTCGCCGTGTATGGTTATCTGCTCGATGGCCCCGGCGCGGAAGGTATCCGAGGCCGAGAGGACCACGGTCAGCCCCTGCTTCTGCAGGCGGTTGGCTATCTTGGCGATGGCCGTGGTCTTCCCGGTGCCGTTTATGCCCAGGAACATGATGATGACCGGTTTCTCGTGCGCGGCGACGAACGAATCAAAGTCGAACTCGCTGCCCTTCAGGACGTTGAGGACGGCGTTCTTGAGGGCCATCTCGATGGCGTCCTCCACCCGGTAGGAGCGGTCCACCCGCTTCCCCAAAAGGTCCGCGCGTACGGACGTCTTTATCTCCTCAACAATAGGAAGGGCGACGTCCGCTTCCAATAGAACCAGTTCCAATTCCCACAGAAGGTCATCCAGATCCTTCTCCGAGATCTTCTTGCCGGAGTCACCGACGACGTCCTCCACCTTGGCGGTGTCCTCGATGTCCTTCTTCTTCAGGCCCAGGATCTTCTTGAGGGAATCGAACATACCTTACCCTTTCAGGCCCTTCTGCTGCATCTTGGCGTATTCCTGCTGCAGGATCTGGGTGAGCTGCTGCATCTTGGAGTCTATGATCGTGCGGCTCTCGCTCACCTTCTTCATGGCGTCCATGATCTCATCGATGCGGGCTTTGATGATGGTCACGGCCTCCTCGACCGGCTTTTCCACCGTCACCCCGGTGCCCACCCCGACCAGCACGCGGTCGCTGCGGGCGATGATAGCGTAGACGTAGGAGCTGCCGCCAACGGGCATGAGCAGCTCGTCGCCGGGCTTGCCCTTGGCCAACGCCTCCAGGGTGTCATGGGCCCGGGAAGCGTCCTCCAAAGACATCTGCAACAGCTGACCCTGCTCGTTCATGGCCTCCATCTGGGCCTTGTAGGTGTCCATGGTGGCCATGGCCTGGCTCATCTCCTGCTCGTTCATCACTTCTCACCGATCTGGTACTTTACCACCGGGTTAGTGACGTCGGCGGCGGCCATCGGTTTTATCCCAGTGAACGTAATGTTGGTCCGCTTCACGCGGTGCTTGCTGCCCAGGTCGGACAGAACCTTCTCTATGGCCTCCTTCTCGTCGGCCGCGGCCACTTCAACACTAAAGGTCTGGGTGATCTTGCGGTAGCTTCCTCTGCACGCGTTGTAGGAACCGGTTGCCTGAAAAGCCTTCATAGGAATTCCTTCGGGGCGAGGAACGGGATTTATGCAATAAAGCTTTTGGTGGTTCTACGTTCCCCCATACATGCGGAGCATCGATCTCTACCGACCCGGCAGCGATTTCCCCTCCGTGTCCGTAACTGGCACCCGCTGCGAGCTGATGTGCCAGCACTGCCGGGGGCGTTACTTGGAAGGCATGGAACCGGTAGCTACGCCGGAAGAGCTGATGGCCTTCGCCAAAGAACTGGAGGCGAAGGGGGCGCCAGGGTTCCTGCTCAGCGGGGGCTGCGACCGCCGGGGAAAGGTACCGTTGGCGCCCTTCGTTCCGACGGTGCGGGAGATCAAACGTAGCACGTCCCTGCAGGTCAACCTGCACCCCGGCCTGGTGTCCGGGACGGAAGCGGAGGAGCTGGCCTCGTCGGGTGCCGACCGCCTCTCCTTCGACCTGACCCTGGACCCGGACACATTAAATCATCGTATGCATCTGGACCGCTCCCCGCAGGACATCATCGATTCGTTCAAGAACCTCTGCCGCGCCGCCCCCGGCCGGGTGGCGCCGCACGTGCTGCTGGGGGCGGGAAAGGAAGAGAGGGAGCTGGAGGCCGTGCGGCTGGCCGGAAAAGAGGAAGTGCCGTGCATCATCCTGCTGTCGTTGCTGGGCCAGAAGGTCGACGATTGGGAGGGGCGGTTGCTGCGAGCGGTGGCGGCGGGCGTCGGGACCGGAAGGCCGGTCCTGCTCGGCTGCCTGCGGCCCCGCGGACGCCCGGACGTGGAGATCGAAGCGCTCAGGGCCGGCGCCGCAGGCCTCGCCTGCCCGGCCAAAGCAACGGCGGAATGGGCGCTCAAGAACGGGGGCGCCTGGCACCGGAGCTGCTGCGCCCTTCACCGGTAGATGCCGCCGGTGACGTAGCGCTTGTTGATGGCCAGCATGTATATGGCCCAGGCCGAGTGCGCTATCAGGAACAGCATGGACATTAGCGGCAGATAGGTCATCATGCTCTCGGACACGTTCTTGGTGTAGGTATAGTCCACATCGATCTGGTGGCCGCTCTCGCTGTATATCAGGATGTAGAACTCACCGTGGGCGTAATCGGGGAAGTCGACGGTCAGTTCCGGGTCGGCGTAATAGTTGTCCGTGTTGATGCGGTAGCTGCCCAGGACGTCCTCCCCGCTGTTCTTGAACATATCGTAATTATGCTCCGACAGGATGAAGACCTGGGCCTCGCCGTGGGCCACGAAATCCAGCGTATTCAGTTCCATCACTCCAAATATGTCGGAGTTGGCGGTGGTCAGGATGGCCGGTACGCCTTCCCCGGCCACCACGGTCCCTGACTCCTGCATGGCGTCCGCGGCCATCGCCGGGACGGCGGAGGTCCAGAAGACCAGAACGACCAAGAGGGCCACGATGGCCCACACCACCGAGGAGCGGAAGCCCCTCTGGGTTATGATGAACTTGGTGCTGATGCTCTTGACGAAGCGCATCTCTAGGATGATGAAGAAGAAGCCTTCGATGTTGATCAGCAGCAGCATGATGAGCACGAAGTAAAGGAAGGCGTTGATGCTGAGGAAGAAGGGCAGTATGGTGAAGCCGCTCGCGACCAGCAGGAGGTAGATGGCGAACACGATGGTTATGGCCGCCTGAGCCAGGAACAGCAATCTCTTCGTCTTATGGATGTGCTCGAGGCGATATCCTCCTTCGAACTTCCCGCTGTCATATTTCATGGGGTCGCGCGAATAATTCCCTGGACACTTAATAAAGGTTCCCACTCGAGTCACGCAAGGATAGCCCATCGGCGCAGGACGAGGAACAGGGCGGCATAGGTCGGCACGTCCATATCATCCGCCCCCTGCACCTGGAAGTCCTTCACGTGTATGTCCAGCTTCTCTTTGAGCCGCACCTTCACCGGCGTTTCCGGGAAGGCCTCCGGCACCGCGTCCCGCAGTGGGTCGAAGCCGTCCAATTGGTCCCTGGTCAGCGTGACCACCCGGAGCCCGGTCTTGCCGTGCAGCGACCCCGGAAGCCGGATGAGGCGCTTCACGTCCCGCGTGACCGGTTCGTCTATCTGCCCGGCCATCCGCTCCTTGAGCGAACCGAGCACCATCTGCATGAACAGCTCCTTGGCCCGGTCGGAGGGTAGGTATTCCAAGCTGTCGTCGCGCAGGATAAGCTCCAGCCCGGTGGAGTCCCCCCGGCGCTCGTGCAGCGACCGCCTCATCTCGTCCAGGGTGGCTTCCTTGGCCTTGAGCAGAACGGGGTACCTCTCCCGCAGCCCCTGGTTGCTCATGACCTTGACGTCCCCGGCCACCTTCTCCAGGGACAGGCGGCCCAAACGCTTCCAGCCCCCCTCGTCCTTCCCCGGGACGCGGAAGGCCCGCTCCACCTTCACCTTGTCCTTGAAGTCCTTCTTCATGCTGGCGGCCGAGGGGAACACCGTGTCCAGGTCCAGGTCGGTGCCGGTGACGAAGTCGATGATCTCCCCGCGCTCGTGCGAGCCCAGGCGGAGCAGCTTGGGATGGTGCACGTGCACGTGGTAACCACGTCCACCGGAGAAGGCGATGCGCACGTAGCGCTCCTCGAAACCAAGCTCGCCAAAGATGTAGCGGTCCAGCAGCGCCGCCGCCTCCTTCTTGACCAGCTTGAGCATATCCTCATAGGAAAGCCCCTCCGCCCCCCTTATATGGTCGGCGTCCAGGTCGAATATTAGGTCCGCCCCTTTCCACCCTTTGAGGTCCATGGTCGGCGCCGACGGCCGTTCGTAAAGAGCTGAAGAGTAGTAGACATGCGATGGCACCTGGTTGAGCAGGAAGCGTCGGAAATCGTTCTCCTCCAGAAAGCCCATGTGCCTGCGGACGAAGTCCCGGTCGAAGAACATGAAGCCGAACTCCCGGTCCCGCAGGTCCGCCGGTGCAGGCGGCGGGGACCTCTGGTAGTATTCCCGGAAGAGGTTCATGGCGAACTCGACCTCCCTGTTCACGACCTTCCCCATGACCTAGGCCGAATAAAAAGGTTGTAATGGTGTGATACGACGGATCTAGCATACCAAACTATATTACAGGCCGCGGATATTTTGCCCCGATTCGAATGAAGGCGTACATCAGGGTCATCTACTCCAGCGACGGCAGCTCCCCCGGTCTGGTGGACAAGGTCTTCGTCAACAAGGGCTTCAAGAAGGTCCCCGGCACCCCCGGTTACGAGATCGACGTGCTGAACGAGGGCGAATTGGACGCCCTGGTGGAAGAGCTGCACTCCGCCCTCAAAGGGCAAGAGGTGCGGTACATACCCACCTTGGGCGCGATGGATGGGCAGCCCAACGTCGGTTACCGGGAGCACCTGCTCCGCCTGCGCGAGTTCGACCTGGAGCCCATGGAGATGAAGGGCCTGCTGGACGAGGACCCCGCCAAGTTCAAGGCCGCGGTCCAGGAGAAGGTCGGCGCCTACGCCGATTCCATCATAGCCGAACGGAAGGAAGAGATCGCCGTGGCCGAGGCCAAGATCATGGCCGAGCGCGCCCGCCAGCAGCTGATGGACCAGCTAAGGGAAGGGCGCACCTTCCACGAGCTCTCCAAGGCCGTGCCCATGGAGGAGGAAGAGCTCTCCCAGAGGTTGTTGGAACTAGTGGAGAAGGGCGTCATCCGCGCCGTACAGAAGGGCCGCAACGTGGTGTACGTCGCGCTCTAAACCCTTCCTTCCTTTTTATACCAGTCGACGAAGAGGCGCAACCCTTCGTCTATCTTCACCTGCGGTTCCCAGCTCAGTAGATTTCTTGCCTTGGTGTTGTCGCCCCAAGTAGCGTCCACGTCCCCCGGCTGCGGGGACAGATACTCCGGCTTCAGGTCCTCGCGCCCTGTAGCCTTCAGAATGAATTTCACCACATGATTGACGGTGACGGTGGAGCCGCTGCAGACGTTGAGCGGCTCGCCCTTGGGGTCAGGGCAGTCGGCGCAGCGGCGGATGGCATCGACCACGTCGGTTACGAAAGTGAAGTCTCGGGTCTGTTCCCCGTCGCCGAAGATCTTGGGGCGCTTGCCGTCCAACGCCCTGTCGGTGAAGATGCGTATGGCCATGTCCGGACGCTGCCTTGGTCCGTATACGGTGAAGTAGCGCAGGGAGATGCTCTCTAGCCCGTACAGCTTGTAGAACAGCGAGCAGTAATATTCCGCGGCGAGCTTGCTGGCCGCGTAGGGGGATATGGGCACGGTGGGATCCTCCTCCCGGGCCGGGAGGCGCACGGCGTTGCCGTAGACCGAAGAGGACGATGAGCTGACGACGCGCTTAACACCCTCGTCGCGGGCGGCCAGTAGCACGTTCAGCGTGCCGGTGGTGTTGGCATGGTGCGATTTCATGGGGTCTTTCACGGAAATGCGTACCCCGGCCTGGGCCGCCAGATGGAACACTACGTCGGCGTCCTCGAAGCTCTGGCGCAGGGCGCCCAGGTCCAGGATGTCGATCTCCTCTAGGCGGAACTTGGGGTCCTCCAGATGCTTGCTCAGGAAGCGCATCTTGCCCGAATAATAATCGTCAAAATTGTCGACCGCCACTACCTCATGCCCTTCCGCCAGCAGGCGGTCGGTGAGGGTGCTGCCGATGAACCCCGCCGCACCTGTTACAACAGCTCTCATTGCTATCGGTCCTCCGAAAGCCTGTGCGATAATAAGGGTTGCGAGGGCGGTGAAACAACGCTGGCGTCAGTTTAATTAAGATACGTTTTTATAGAAGCTTTAACAAATCTTAAATACGGCGGCCATCATCAACGTTGCCAGGTGAAAAGTGACATGGGCGCTACCATCAGAACGTTGGGGCTCTTCGTCTTCATGTTCGGCCTGTTCGTGGCCATCGGCTGGTTAGTCGGTTCCTTTTTCCTCGGCAACTGGGTGCTAGGCGCCATGATGTTCCTGGTGCTCGCCGGGCTGATCAACCTGGTCTCGTACTTCTTCTCCAGCAAGATCGTGCTGTGGTCCTACCGGGTGAAGATCGTCAGCGAAGCGGAAGCGCCCAGGCTGTTCCGGGTGGTCCGCAACATTTCGGCCATGAACGGTCTGCCCATGCCCAAAGTGGGGATCATACCCACCAACACGCCCAACGCCTTTGCCACCGGACGCAACCCCAAGAACGCCGTGGTGTGCGCCACCGAGGGCCTGATGCGCATGCTGGACGACGAAGAGCTGTCCGGCGTCATGGCCCACGAGATGGCCCACGTACGGAACAGGGACATCCTGATCATGAGCGTGGCCAGCACCATCGCTGGAGCCATATCTTTCGCCGCGCGCTTCGCCTTCTACGGGGCGCTGTTCAACAACCGTCGCAACGAGGGGGGCATGATAATCGCCATTGTGGTAGCGATCACCGCCCCCATCGCCGCCATGATCGTCCAGCTGGCCATATCCCGCAACCGCGAGTACAAGGCCGATTACGAGGGGGCGAAGCTCATCGGTCGTCCTTTGTACCTGGCCCGGGCGCTGGAAAAGCTGGAATCGGCCAACAAGCGCGACCCTATCCGCTTCGGCAGCCCCGCCTCCTCCAACATGTTTATCGTCAACCCCTTCAGCGGAGGCAGTCTGGTGACCATATTTCAGACCCACCCGCCCATGGCCGAGAGGATAAAGCGGCTGCGCCAGATGGCCAACAAGATGGGCCAGTACTGAAAACCCCTTAACCCATCCCAATTTTTTATCCCTCGCTTCCGTTGAAAAGCAGCTGGCGGCATAGGCCGATGCTCTTCAGGAAGCTCATGCCCCGCCCGATGTTGCCGACCTCGCTGAGCGAGTGGTGCATGTCGGTGCCGATGGAGACATTGACCTTGCCGTCGAACGCCCGGTAGAACCGTTCGCCGTGCTCGTACAGGAAGCGGCCGTCGCGGACGTAGTGATGGGACGTGGGCACCTCCACGAAGGCGTCCATCTCCTGGAGCTTGCCAGCGAGCCACTCCGGCTCCCTCTTCGGATATATGCGGTCCATGTCCCAATGGCAGAAGCCGAAGGGGATGCGCAGCTCACGCACCAGCGAGCGCAGCTCGGTGAGGGGGATGCCGCCCTGGGCGGGGTCCTCGACGAACTCGAAAAGCACCAGGTCCAGACGGTTCAGCATGTCGAACGGCAGCTCGTAAAGATGGCAACGTTCGGGGTTGGTATCTATCTCCACTCCGATCAGGACCTCGATCCGACCTTTGAACGCCTCCCTGACCTGCTCGATGTTGCGTAGGTACTTCTCGAAATCCATGCGCCGCAGCGGGTTGATGACCTTGCAGGTCTCGAAATGATCGGTGATGGCCACGTGCGTAAGGCCCTGCTGGACCGCGGATCGCACGACCTCTTCCACGGTGAAGTCGCCGTCCGAATAGAGGGTGTGGGTGTGCAGGTTGATGCGAGGGATGGGCATCGGTCGTCCTATTCCTATCCACTAAGATATAAACGCTTGCGCGAAAGGCCGAAGGGGTTTGGGAGGAAGGGCACTCCCCTCCCTCCGGATGTGAGATCACCATTCATCGGTATCTTCTCGGTTCGTTGCCGCTACGGATTTAGCTTTAAATTTTGATACTTAATGAGTATTTTATTAGATGTATATCGAGCATAATTGTATTCGTATAGATAATTGTATAATAAATAGTTTATGAAGCAAACAAAAACAACAATACAATTGATATAATTAATAAAAAAGTAGAATTACAACTGAATGGAACAAGCTAAAGCATGGCCATTTGACGATCGAGCGGTCACGAAATTAAGAATAAAGAAAAGGTCACTTGACCTGTTCCCACTTCTCCAGCTCCTGGACGCTGGACAGGGTGCCTCCGCGCTTGATCTCTTCCCTGACGCGCTCCTCCCTCTCAAAAACGTCCACGGAACGGTTGGCCAGCTCCACGGCATGCTCCTGCGAGATGACGACAACGCCGCTCTCGTCCCCCACGATCCAGTCGCCGGTGCGCACCATCTGCCCGCCGCACACGATCTCCAGCCCGATACCGCCGAAGCCTTTCGGCTCCCCGGCGTGAGGCGATACGTGCCGGCTAAAGCACGGGAATTTGAGATCTAATATCCCGTCGATGTCGCGCGCAGCCCCGTCAATGATAACGCCGGCCACGCCCTTGATCAAGGCGCTGTTGGCGGCCAGCTCGCCCCACACGGCGATCTCGCTGCCTCCGGCGTCTATCACGATGACGTCGCCCTTCTTGGCCCGGTCGATGGCCTCCACCGGCTTGGCCCAGTCGCCCTTGGCCGTCTGTACAGTCAGCGCACGGCCGACGACCTTCACGCCATGCCCGTTGCGCAGCACGATGCCATTGTCCATCACCCCGCGCTTGTGCGCCGCGTCGGCGATGTTGCACGTCGAGACCCGGCCGAAGGCCTGGAACAGCTCGTCCTGGCCGTACTTGCGCACCAGGGCGCCAGGCAATCCCTTGCCGTTGTTCATGGAATACTTGACGGCCTTGGCCGCGCTGCCTACGTTCCCGGTCTTGATTATACCGCCGCCGACGATGATTATGGACGCGCCGTGCTCGATCATCTTCGGCGCGGTCTCAGAGGTGATTCCTCCGGCCACGGCCACCGGGATGCTGACGGCCGAGGACACCTGGGACACGATGTCCAGAGGCGAGCCCTCGCCCTTCATCTGCTCGTCTATGCCCACGTGCAGGCAGACGTAGGAAACGCCCAGCTCCTCGGCCTTCTTCGCCCGGGAGACCTTGTCCGGCACGTTGATGAGGTCCAGCATGATGGCGGCGCCGTACTTGCGCGCCGCGAGCACCGACTCGGAGATGGTGCCATCGTCCGAAAGGCCCAGCACGGTCACCACATTGGCCCCGGCCTTGACCGCTATTTCCACTTCAAAAGCGCCGACGTCCATGGTCTTCATGTCGGCCACCAGAATCCGGTCCGGGAACTCTCTCTTCAGCGCACGCAGGCACTCCGCCCCCTCGCTCTTGATGAGCGGCGTCCCCGCCTCTATCCAGTCCGCCCCGCCGTCCACCGCCTCGTGGGCGATCTCCAAGGCGCGCTTAAGGTGCATGAGGTCCAGAGCGACCTGTAAAACCGGCTGCATGCCCCTGCTATCTCCCCCAGGATACTAATCTTTTCGTTCAAAAAATAATATATCCCCAGATAATCATCATCAAGGCATGGCCGTCTCCCCTGGACCGAAGTGCAACACCGGAATGGAATGCATCGACCGCATCGTCGGCGGAGGCTTCCCCACCGGGGGGATGGTATCGGTGTCCGGTCCCTGCGGGGCCGGCAAGACGCTCTTCGCCATTGAGTTCCTTATCCGGGGAGCCATGGCCGGTCAGAAAGGCCTTTACGTTTCTACGGTCCACGCCCCCAGCAAGCTACTGACCTACGTTCCCGACCTGGACTACGCCGATCCCAAGATATTCGACAAGGGGCAGGTGGTCCTGAAGCACATCAACGAGATGGGCTCCGGGGAGAGGGACGACGGACGGATCACCAAGACGGAGGCTGGAGCCATCGTCGCCGACATAGTCAACGCCATCAAGAGCGTGGGCGCCACCCGACTGGTGCTGGACGCCACGAACCCGCTGATGATGGAGATGGAGGAGTGGGTGGGGCGCGCCTTCCTGCTGTCCCTTTCCAAAGCGCTCTTCGAGGCCAAGTGCACCGCCCTGCTGGTCACGGAGGGTGATGAGACCAACCGCGCGGAGCAGATGATGTGCGACGGGATCATCAAACTGGGCACCGCGGTGCGCCGCGGCGACAACTACCGAATTATCGAAGTGGTCAAGATGGCCGGGGTGGCGCACTCTCGGGCCAAGTACGTAATGGATATGACGTCCGAGGGCTTGTTCGTCACGCCCATGCTCAGGGGGGTTTGAGATGGAGGAGGTCTCGCCGCAGATATTGAGCCGGTTGGAGGAGCTCGGCCCGGCCTTGTCCATCGACTTCAACATCAGCGTGGAGGCGTACTTCGACGCGCTGACCGCCCTGATCGACCGCTTCAGTAATAAGAAAGGACTGTCGGTGATCTTCATCTCCGTGACCGTCCCCTCGTCAACGATACGTTCCGCGCTCGAATCGTTGGAGATAGACACCTCCAAGCTGCGGTTCGTGGACTGCATCTCCTTTGCCACCATGGAATGCGGCAGCGGAGAGTCTGCCAACACCGTCTTCGTGGAGAGCCCGACCATGCTGGAATACATCGTGCTCAAGATGGAGTACCTGTTCCGCAAGGGGAAGGGAAAGGAGTTCGTGGTGATACTAGACTCCATCAGCTCGTTGGCGGCGCACAACGACGTGCGCATGCTCTATGAGTTCATGCAAGTGCTGACGGCCAGCATCAAGTCGCGGGGAGCGTATCCGGTGCTGCTCAGCATGGAGGAGCAGATGAAGCCGGAGGTGCTCGAGATGCTGCAGTTAGTGTGCGATCAGATCGTGACCTTGAAGTGAGCCGAAGCTAAAAAGCAAGGTACAGTTCAAGAAAACGAAGCATCGTCTTTATTATAGGATATATTATGAAAAAAGGCGGTTATTTTCAGTTTTTTTCTGATTTCGAATAGATAGTTATTTATTTTCATTAATACAGATATAGTTCTGGTAGGGCGACCTACCAGGAGACAGAACAAATGAAGAAAATGTGGAAAAAGAACAACAAGGCCGTTTCCCCGGTCATCGCCACCATCCTGATGGTCGCTATTACCGTGGTTCTGGCTGCTGTGCTATATGTAATGGTCATGGGCTTTGGAGGCAGTGGATCTTCTAGCGCTCCCTCTGCTAGCCTAACCGTCAGCGGAGACAAACTGGTGATTAGCTTAAGCAAGGCTTATGCTCCGTCTGAGGGTGTATTGGCCGTAATATTGGGCACCAACACGACTAAAGTTACAATAGGCTCTCTCGCGTCCGGAAGCTTCACCCCAGCAGGTAGTTTGGTATCTTTAGTTGATGCAGGCCTTGACGAAAAGATTGACACCGGTGATTATTTCACAAACACCGCCTCGACAGCCATGCAAATACAGCTGGTCTGGACCTCCGGTGACACTAGCCAGGTAATTGCCACTGGATCAATCTAAACAATTATTCCAGCAAACCTCTTTCCATTTTTTTTATTTAATATTACGATAGCATCGTCCTGCATTTCATGATTACACCACATTGTACTCAGTTTGTAATGGCGAATGATTGGCTATTAATCAATAAATCTTAACAGTGTTTTCTTGATTATTGAAAGCGTAAATATTTATTTTATAGAGCATAATTATAGTCTGGTGGGGCAACCTACTAGGTGACTTAACCATGAAAGCAGTTTGGAGAAAGAACAACAACGCAGTTTCCCCGGTCATCGCCACCATCCTGATGGTCGCTATCACCGTGGTCCTGGCCGCTGTGTTGTACGTATTGGTCATGGGAATAATAGGACCGGACCAAGACCAAAATCCGCCTCAGGCTAGTCTTAATGCCGACGAAAACAGACTGATTCTTAGCATAAGTAAATCTTATGACATTGATGACGGCATCCTGCAGGTCACGATTGACGATGGCACTAAGATGGATCTCGTTAACGGCACCATCGCAGGCACGATCACATTTGTCGATAACGGTGGAGACGGCAAGATCGGGCCTGGGGACTACTTCGAGAACAGCGCCTTAACCACCTCGACAATCAAGATAATATGGACCTCCGGCGACACCAGCCAGGTTATAGCCGAGGGTGAGATCTGAACAATTCGCGTCCTCTGAAACTTACTTCCCTTCTATTTTTATCACGGCCGTGGCGGAAACGCCGTCCACCCATCTCTGCCTAGGGTCGTCATCCCGACTCAGGCCGACCAGGACGTCCACGGGCAGAAAGATGAACCAGAACATCTTCGGGACGCTCCGGACTATCCCCTTGGAGAAGGTCATCGGCCCGTCCTTGGAGACCACGACGAAACCAAGCACCTTCTTCCCCAGGGAGGTCCCGGTCAGGGACTCCGATATCGCCGCGTAGATGAACCAGCCGAACCCCGAGAACACCCCGGCCAAAAGCTCCTTCGGTTCCAGCCCGGCCACATATATGATCAAGGTGACCGGAAGGAACACCACCGCCGCATCGATGAGCGCAGCGGCCAGCCTCTTCAGCAGGTGTATCCGGAAATCATGATTGTGCTCTATCAGGTCGTATCCGGTCGGCATCTCCCATCCCGTAATCAACATTCGGAACTGGATATTTTATTCTTGCGCCGAAAAATATAATTTAGCCACTCAGCTCGCCCGTCTCTCATCACTGGTCAGAGCTGGGTTTATCATCATCGTGGCGAGAACGCATCACGCCTCCCGGACATAAAACTATGCCGTTATCAACGGTGCAAAGAACTTGCGCCCTGTCTTATATTACGGAAGGAGATATCCGGGGCAGAGAGAGTTAACAGGTGTCCCGTCAAAGCCCGGAAACGGGCCATCACCGACACCGATACCAGGTGTCACCTCATGCTGAAGAAGGTCGATCCCCGTGCGATTGCCGGAGGGCTGTTGGCAGTGGTAGCGATAATCGGTCTCTTCGTCAACGACCTGTGGCCGCTCTGGCTGCTGCTGTTGGCCGTGGGCATGATATTGCTGACATCGTCGATGATGAGCGGATACGAATATCAGTGCCAGAAATGCCACGGCGTTTACAAGATGGGCGTAGCCGGCGTCCTGGCGTCCAAGCACGGGTGGGACCACACCGGGAGCTGGGCCATCTCCCGCTGCCCCCACTGCGGGGCCATTACCAAGGCCAAGGAGTCACGATCACATGGGCAGGAGAAGGTTTAGGGACGCGGCGGTCAAGCGCACCATATTGTTCATCTGCATCGGGAACGCCTCGCGCTCGCAGATGGCCGAGGGGTACGTCAACGCGCGCATGGGCGACATGTACCAGGCCAGCAGCGCCGGTCTGTATCCGGAACGGGTCAGCCGCAAGGCCATCGCGGTCATGAAGGATGTGGGCATCGACATCTCCGAGCACCGCTCCAAGAGCGTGGAGGAGTTCTACGGCAAGGAGTTCGATTGCATCGTCACCCTGTGCGACGAGGCCGAGGACGAGTGCCCGCACTTCCTGAAGGGAAAGGACTACATCCACAAGGGCTTCAAGGACCCATGCAAAGCTAAGGGTACTGATGAAGAGCTGATGGCCGTCTACCGGCAGACCAGGGACGACCTGTTCAAGTGGATCGACAACAATTTCGGACCCGGGGCATGATCAATCTCTACGTCTACGACGAGCGGGACTGCGACCCCAAAAAGTGCACCTCGCGGAAGATGGTCAAGTTCCATTTGGTGGAAGATCTCCCCAATCTCCGTTCGGTACCGTACGGCGTGATCGTCCTGGACCCCTTCGCCCCCAAGGCGGTCTCCCGCGAGGACCTGGAAAGCGCCAAGGCGCACGGCATCCTGGTCATGGACCTCTCCTGGGAGAACATCGACGGCTTCCCGAAGGTACGAAAGGACGCCGCGCACCGGGCGCTGCCGTACCTGTTAGCGGCGAATCCGGTCAACTGGGGGAAGCCCATGCGCCTCACCAGCGCCGAGGCCGTGGCCGCCACCCTCTACATCCTGGGGGAGAAGGAGCAGGCCCGTTCCGTCATGTCCAAGTTCAACTGGGGGGAGCAGTTCTTCGTGCTGAACCACGAGCCGTTGGAGCGCTACTCGTCGGTCGAGACCAGCCAGGAGGTCGTGGACATCCAATGGGACTATTGCGAAAGGCCGGAGCCGGAGGACGTCGAGGAAGGCCCCAAAGGGTAAAAAGATAAATCTCCCTGTACGGGATACCCTTAGTTCCCTAGCGTTACGCTAACGAACGAAACGCCTTCGAACCACGGAGTGATGGTTTTGCCTATCGACTACACTGATGAGGACCTGGTCGCGCGTTGGGAAGAGTTCCTAGAGGCAGAGGAGAACCGCCTCAAGCTGCTCGAGCTCACCGACAGGTATCCTGGGCTGAGGAGCTTGACCGTCACTTATTCGGACATCGACCGCTTCGACCCGGACTTCGCCTCCTTCATCCTGCTCCACCCAGACCGCTCCCTCGAGAAAGGGGAGGGGGTGGTCAAGCGCCTGATGAGCCCCAGCAAGGCCAGTATAGACATCCACCTGCGCATCAAGGACCTGCCGCGCGACAGCCGCATCGAGATCCGCCATCTGCGCAGCGAGCATCTCGGCAAATTACTGTCCGTGGAGGGACTGGTGCGCAAGGCCACGGAGGTGCGACCGCGCCTGATATTGGGCGTCTTCAAGTGCATGCGCTGCCCCGCCCGGATCGTGGAACCGCAGGACGGCCTGTTCTTCCGTGAGCCCATGGAATGCTACAAGGAACAGGAGGGCTGCGGGCGGACCGCCGGAAGCACCAAGTTCGTGCTGCAGGCCGAGGAATCCATCTACGTCGACACGCAGAAGGTGGAGATGCAGGAGTCCCCGGAAGGGCTGCGCGGCGGGGCCCAGCCTGAACGGCTGACGGCCTACCTCGAGGACGACCTGGCAGGGATAATCGCGCCGGGCGACCGGGTGGTGCTCAACGGCGTCCTGCGCAGCCGTCAAAAGGACAAGCAGATCAAGTCCACGCTCTTCGACATCGACCTGGACGTGCTCTCCATGGAGTTCGAGCAGCACGAGTACGAGGAGGTGCAGATCTCCGAGGAGGACGAGGAGCGGATAAAGAAGGAGGCCAGCGACCCGGAGGTCTTCCGCAAGATCGTCGGCTCCATCGCCCCAGCCATCCATGGTTACGACGAGGTCAAGGAGGCCATCGCCCTGCAGCTGTTCGGCGGCACGGCCAAGCACCTGGAGGACGGCACCAAGATCAGGGGGGACATACACATCCTGCTGGTCGGCGATCCCGGGGTGGCCAAGTGCGTGACCGGCGATGCCCGGGTGCTCATGGGCGACAGCTCCGAGGCCAACATAAAAGAGCTGGTGGACGGCTGGATGTCCAAGGGCGAGGTCAAGGAGGTGGACGACGGCGAGTACGCCGACGCCGACTTCGAGGTCATGACCTTCACCCACCGGGGCTACCTGGAAAAAGGAAGGGCGATGCGCGTCTGGAGGCGCGACTCGCCGCGCCGTCTTCTCAAGTTCACCACCGAGTCCGGGCGCACGCTGACGATGACGTCGACGCACCCGCTGTTCGTGCAGAACGCCTATTTCCTGGCGCAGCGCGCGGCCAGCAAGATAATCGAGGGCAACTGCATTGCCGTGGCCATCGATGAGGTGCCGGAAGGCAACCATTGCGGCTACAACCGGGGCATCGGCTGGGACCAGGTGGTCAAGAAGGAGGAGGTCAAGGCCGAGGAGCGCTTCGTCTACGACATCGAGGTCGATACGACCCACATCTTCGTGGCCAACGGGATCATCTCCCACAACAGCCAGATCCTGCGCTACATGTCGGAGATGGCTCCCCGCGGCATCTACGCCTCCGGCAAGAGCTCCTCCGCGGCCGGTCTGTGCGTCGCCCCGGACACCCTCATCGAGGTGAACGGGAAGAAGCAGCCTATAGGCGAGTTCGTGGAGTCCCGCATGAAGGCGCCCCGGGAGATCGAGCCCGGGGTATGGAGGCAGGAGGCGAGGATCAACGGAGCGCTGTCGGTCAAGGACGACCGTCATACAGACGTCCGACCGGTCTCGGCGCTGTTCCGATTGCGAACCCCTTCATTTCTTGTGGAACTCGAAGTGGCGTCTGGTGAGCGCATCGTCGTCACCCCTGAGACCATGCTAAGAGGCATGTCCGAGGCGGAATCGAAGTGGGTGCGGGCGTCCGACATTAGAGCGGACGACAAGCTGCTCATGGCCCCATCTGGCTCTGGTTCCGGGGACGTTCGCGCGAGCAAGGTGAAAGGGGTCAAGGAACTGCACGAGGACCTGCCGCCGCACGTGTACGATCTTACGGTCGAAGGGGCTCACAGCTTCATCGGCAACGGATTTCTGGTGCACAACACCGCCGCCGCGGTGAAGGACGAGTTCGGCGACGGGCGCTGGACCCTCGAGGCCGGGGCGCTGGTGCTTGCCGACAAAGGGCTAGCGGCCATCGACGAGCTAGATAAGATGACCGAGCAGGACCGCTCCTCCATGCACGAGGCCATGGAGTCCCAGCGGGTCAGCGTGGCCAAGGCCGGCATCACCGCCTCCCTACAGTGCCGCTGTTCCATGCTGGGCGCGGCCAACCCCAAGTTCGGGCGCTTCGACGACACGGAGCCGTTAGCGTCGCAGATCAACATGCCCCCCGCGCTGCTCTCCCGTTTCGACCTGATATTCGCTCTGACGGACAAGCCCAACGCCGCCCGGGACCAGAAGATCGCCGAGCATATCCTGAAAGGGCACGTGCGCGGCGAGCTGCGCAACGTACCGAACCCGGAAACGATCAAAGGCATCGATTACAATCGCATCATGGAGGAGACCGACGTCCTCAAGCCCATTTTCGACCGGGAGTTCATGCGCAAGTACGTGGCGCACGCCAAACGGTACACCCCGGTGCTGAGCGACGAAGCCAGGCAGCTGATAATCGACAAATACCTCTCCATACGCAAGCTGGGGGAGAAGCAGGGGTCGTCGGTCCCCATCACCGCCAGGCAACTGGAGGCCTTCATCCGTTTGTCCGAGGCGTCCGCGCGCATACGCCTCTCTCAGATCGTCGCCAAAGAGGACGCGGACCGCGCCATAAAGATCGTGGAGCACTACCTGAAGAAGATGGCCTCGGACGAGGGCACCATCGATGTGGACAAGCTGATGACCGGGACCACGCGCAACGAGAGGAACCGCATCGCCCTGGTGCGGCAGCTCATACACGACAACTCCGACCCCCGCTCCGGCATATCCGAGCTGACCCTGATACAGAAGGCGAGCGAGCGCAACCTGTCCGAGGTGGAGCTCAAGGAAGTGCTGCGGAAGCTGAAGCAGGCCGGGGACATCTTTGAGGTGCAGGCCGGACACTACAAGCTCATCACCAGCGACTGAGCAAAGGTTTATCATGCCGGCCCATGACTCCCCTGCGATGACCAAGATCCGGGTGAAGGTGCACAGGCGCGGCAGCGACATACTCATCGCCGCCTGCGACGAGGTCCTCCTAGGCAAGAAGCTCAAGGAAGGCCAGCTGCGCCTGGAGGTCAGCGAGGAGTTCTACGGCGGGGACGGGGGCGACGAGGCTATGCTCCTGAACCGGCTCTCGGCCGCCACCATGGCCAACTTGGTGGGCCAGGAGGTCTGCCGCATCGCCGCCGAGCATGGGTTTATTGATATGGATTGCGTAATATCGATTGAGGGCGTGCCCCACGCCCAGATGGTAAGGTACTGACATGTCCTTCTGCGTCAAATGCGGGGCCGATGGCCCGACCTACAAATCTCTGTGCGAGAAATGCTTCTTGGAGGGCAAGGTCTACACCGCCCTGCCGGACCACGTGGATCTTTTCCAGTGCGGCCACTGCGACGACTACCTAATCAACGGCAAATGGCTCGACATCGAGAGGCGGGAGGAGGCTGCCGAAAAAGCAACCGAGGTCGCCGCCCAGGTGAACAAGGAAACGAAGGTGCAGAACGTCAGCGTGCACGCCGAGAAGATCGACGAGGCCAACTACGACGTGGGGATGACCTTCGGGCTGACCGTGGAAGGACTGGAGGTCAACGAGGCTCGCAGCACCATCGTCCGCTTCAAGAACACCTCCTGCCCAAGATGCAACAAGATGATGGGCAATTACTACGAGGGGACGCTACAGGTGCGCACCCGCGACCGCAAGATGCCCGAGGACCTCCGCGAGGAGATACTGGAGCGCATATACAAGATGATGGAGGAGCACACCAAGGACAACCGCGAGCTCTTCATCTCTAAGGTGAACAGGCTCACCACCAAGGAGGGCGGGATAGACGTCATCCTATCCTCATCCGTGGTCGGCCGCCACATAGCCCGCGAGCTCGCCGACCAGTACGCGGCCGAGGTCAAGGAGACGGCCAAGCTGGTCACCCAGAAGCAGGGCAAGGACATGTACCGGGTGACCTTCCTGGTTCGCCTGCCGGCGTACCGCTTCGGGGACATCGTGCAGTACGAGAACAAGATGTTCCTGGTCGGTGCTCTGAGGTCCAGCTCCACCAAGCTCACCAACCTGAAGACCGCGCAATCGGTGACGGTCAGCAACAGCGACATGATCTCGGCCAAAGTGGTCGGCCGGAAGGAGGACCTGCTGGAGGCGGTCATAGTCAACGAGACGGACCGCGAGGTGCAGGTCATGCATCCCACCAATTTCAAGACCTTCGACCTGAAGAAGCCGCCGAAGTTCGAGCGAAAAGGGGACACGGTCAAGGTCTTCCAGTACGAGGAAGAATACTATCTTCTGCCGCTGCAGGGTTGAAATAAAAAATTGATATGGGGGCGAGCCCCCGTTGTCCTTTTTTACGAGACCATTTCCCTTCTCTTGAACAGCCATAGCCCCAGCGCAAGGCACGCCACCATGTAGACGGCGATGACCACCAGGGATAGCCCTATGTCAGGATAATAGGACCAGTAGGTCATCTCCTGCCCCCCTCCCAAGGGTATGTGGTTCAGCTTGTCCACGGGGTAATCGTGGCTCATTATGGCGGTTACCACGCCTCCGCAGAAGGTCACCAAGAACCACGGCTTAATTTCGCCCAGTGGCAGGATGCCGGCGATCATAGGCATGATCATCAGCAAGGTGAAGAAGGTCAGGACCAGCGAACCGGTCGCCCCCTTGAACACCGTGGAGATCAGGAAGCCCAGGGCCGCCGCGGCCGCGCCGTAGGCGAAGGCGAACAGCATGGAATAGATCCACAGGACCGTGCTGCCGCCGGTCATGGCGAACGTCAGCACAGCGGATATGCCGTAGTAGACCACCAGCATCAGGAAGATGATCCCCAGCGTGGAGATGTACTTGCCAACGAATATGGTGGAACGCTTCACCGGGTTGGGGAACAGCAGGTATCCAGTGCGGGTCTGGAACTCGGAGACGATGGCGTCCCCGGCGAACATGGTGGCCCCGATGACCACCAGGGTCTCTACCCACATGATGTAGCTAGAAATATAAGTGGCAGGGTCGTCCGAGGTGTCCTCGCCCAGCGCGATAGGCAGGCCGAACATAAGGCCTATGAGGACGGCCTCTAGTATGAGCAGGCCCAACAGGCGCTTGGAGCGCAGATGCTTCAGTATGTCGTATCGAGCGACGGTGAACATCTGCATCAGGTCGGAAGGCAGCCTCTGGCGGTTGTTGGTAACGTTAGCGCTTTCCATCTTCTCACCTCGAATCCATGATAAGTGACATGTACAACGATTCCAAGGCCAGGCCGGACTCCTTGAAGGAGGCGACCATCAGCCCCAGGTTCTGCAGCTCCACGAGCAGCACCGCCTGCGCGTCCTCCTGCCCCTCGAAGTCGATGACGAAGGAGAGGTCCCCGGTGATGTTGAAATTGTTCACCCCGGGGATGGACCTGAGCTTCTCGAACATCTCCTGGCCGAGAGGCTGCAGGGTCCGCACCTCGATCTTGCGAGTCTTTACCTCGTTTATCAGCGAGGCCACGCTCCCGGAGCGCAGCATCTTGCCCCGGTTGATCAGGGTGACGTCGGTGCACACCTCCTGCACCTCGTTCAGCAGGTGCGACGACATCAGCACGGTGACTTCCATCTTGTGCAATTGCTTGAGGATGTCCCGGACCTCCACCATGCCGCGGGGGTCCAGACCGGAGGTCGGCTCGTCCAGGATGACGACCGACGGCTCGGGCAGCAAGGCCTGGGCGATGGCCAGGCGCTGCTTCATGCCCTTGGAGAACTTGCCCACGCGTTGGTCCTTCCACTCGGTCAGCTTCACCAGGTCCAGCAGGTCGCGCCCGCGGTTGGTTATCTCGGTGGCGGTCATGCCCCGCAGCGAGCCTAGGTACTGCAGCGTCTCCATCGGCGTAAGATAAGGATAGAACTCAGGGGTCTCCACCACCGCCCCCACGTCGGCCAGGGCGGTCTTGGGGTCCTGCAGCACGTTGATCCCGTTGATGTAGGCCTCGCCGGAGGTCACGCTGAGCATGTTGGTGAGGATCTTGATGGTGGTGGTCTTGCCGGCGCCGTTAGGCCCCAGGAAGCCCATGAAGGCTCGCTTGGGGACGGTCAGGTCCAGATTGTCCACCGCCTTGAACCCACCAGCGTAGACTTTGGTCAAACCTTTGATCTCTATAGGTCCGTCCATGATGATCCCGCGTGTGATTCGCACATCGCTATATAATGCCGACCCCGCTAATCTGTTCGAAAGCAGGCCAAGGATTAACTCCCCGTTTGCTCATCCAGATGACAGATGCTTTCATCGGCGGTCATCGAGGAGACGGTGGTCAGGTTGCTGCGCCAGGCCGAGTGCCAGCTGCCACCCGACGTGATCAGGGCGCTGGAAGGAGCGTTAGCTAACGAAGATCGGCAGATCGCCCTCTCGCAACTGCAGACCATACTGACCAACGTGAGGATGGCCGCGGAGAAGGGCGTGCCGATATGCCAGGACACCGGGGTGCCGGTGTTCTTCGTGCGCGGACGGTGCGACCGCCGCGTGGAGGAGGCCATCCGCCGCGGGGTGGCTCGGGCCACCGTGGAGATACCGTTGAGACCGAACGCCGTGGACCCCCTCTCCAGGCACAACAGCGGGGACAACCTCGGAGCGGGGATACCGCCGGTGCACTTCGAACCAGCGGAGACCGACGTTTTGGATATCGCAGTACTGCCCAAAGGGGCCGGTTCGGAGAACTGGAGCGCCCTGCGCATGCTGAACCCCGCCGAGGGTACCGAGGGGATCGAACGCTTCGTCATCGATTGCGTGGTGAAGGCCGGCTCCCGCCCCTGCCCCCCCACCGTGGTGGGCGTGGGGATAGGCGGAACGGCGGACACCGCCTGCCTCCTGGCCAAGAAGGCCCTGCTGCGGTCCTTGGGGTCGCGGAACCGCGACGCCACCCTGGCCTCGATGGAGGAGGACCTTCACCAAAAGCTCAACTCCCTGGGGCTGGGGCCGATGGGCCTGGGCGGAAAAACGACCGTCCTGGGGGTGCTCATGGAGAAGGCCGAATGCCACACCGCCAGCCTGCCGGTGGCGGTCAGCCTCAACTGCTGGGCCGCCCGCAAGGCCTTCGCCCGCATACACCGGGACGGACGAGTGAACTTCTCCGAGGAGGGGTCCTGGTGAAGGTCAAGAACATCGTTTCTCCCATCAGCGAAAAGGAGGTCAGGTCCCTGAAGGCCGGGGAACTGGTTGGCCTCAGCGGGGAGGTATTGACGCTCCGGGACGAGGCCCATCTGCGAGCCTTGGAGATGCACCGGAAGGGGAAGAAGATGCCTTTCGATCTTAAGGACAAAGCGTTGTACCATTGCGGTCCGATAGTGAGGAACGCGGACGGATGGCAAGTGCTGGCCGCGGGGCCGACCACCAGCGCCCGGATGAACTCCCTCGAGCCTGAATTTTTGAAAGCGTTCCGCCCACGATTGATAATAGGCAAAGGCGGCATGTCCCCCGAGGTGCTCCAGACCATGGGCGAGGTCGGCTGCGCCTACCTGAGCTTCACCGGCGGCGCCGCGGTGCTGGCCGCGGAGCACCTTCCGGAAGTGCTGGACGTACAATGGGAGGACCTGGGGATGGCCGAGGCGGTCTGGCGCCTGCGGGCGGAGGGCCTGGGGCCGATGGTAGTGGCCATGGACTCGCACGGCCGAAGCCTGTTCGAAGAGATCGAGGGCGCCGTCAGGAAGAAAGCCTCACTTCTCTGATTCCTCTTCCTTCTCCACCGTCTCGGGCTTGCGCTTGGCCTTGTGGTTGATGAAGAGGGCCACCAGCAGCAATGTCAGGGTTATGGTCAGTCCGACTATCATGAGGGAGTGGGCTAGATCGAAGTCCAGAAGGTAGGTATGGGTGTTGTTCGCGCTGTCGAACTCCATCTCCACGTTCAGGGTCTCGACCTCGAATGGGGACAGACCGACGTTCTGCGTATGGTCCAGGTAGGTGTCCTTGCTGAACGTTACGTCGTAGGTCCCGGCCGGGATCAGCTGGAAGGAGTAGTTGCCGTTCCCATCGGTGTAGGCGGTGGTGGTGAACTGGTTGCTGACGATGACGACCTTAACTCCGGCCAGCCCGTCGCCCTGATACACCACTCGGCCGTTCAGCTCCGCCGGCTGCTCGTCCAGCACGAAGTCCAGGAACTTGGTGACATTGCGCTCCATGGTCACCGGCGCCTGGGGGGCGGAGTCGTAATAGCCGACCTTGCTGGTGATCACGGTGTACGTCCCTGGCCGGACATTGCTGATGGTATACTGCCCGAGGGGATTGACCGAGACGCCGGAGTAATTGTACTGGTCGTTCAACAGGGTGACCTTGGCGCCATAGATCGGGACGGTCCCATTGCTGACGTAACCCGTCAGGGTGCCCAGCAGCTCGGACATGGTGAAGTTGAGCCGGACCACCTGCCCCACGCCCACCTGGACGTTATGATAGGTCACGTTGGCCGTGTAGTTGATGAAGTTGGCCGAGACGGTGTAAAGTCCGGGGTTGAGCATGAGGGAGTAATTGCCGTCCGCCGCGCTGACCGTGGAATACTCGTAGAAGGTGGTGGCATTGACCGCTTTGATGACCACTCCCGGAAATCCGCTAGCTTCAACATCGATGACCTGGCCTACTATGGACGTGTCCGAGGGGGCTCCCTCGGCCTGATCGGAGCACAGGGGCACGGCGCACAGGAGCAGAGCCGCGGCCAGTAACATTACGGACAACTTGCGCATCTGCAATGAGCATTGTCGAAGCATGGATTTAACCTTAATCGGGCAAGCTCACCCGCAATGGGCCGCTCTCCCCGGTCACCGAGGCCAGGAACATGACCCGGAAGGCCATGAGCATCGCGCAGGCCTTCAGGCATCGTTCCTTCCAGCGAGCCACCTCCGCCCGGTCCTCCCAGCGTCCCCCGCTCACATAGTAGTCCAGGTAGACCTTGTTGGCGTGCAAGGCATATCTATGCCCAGCCAGAACGTCCAGAATCTCGTCCGAGGGAGCCCAATCGCTCAGCCGCAGCGACGACAGGAGGAAGGCCATGCCCTCCTTCTCTTCCTCGTCCAGGAACGGCGGGAGGCCGTCCCGGCGCAGGCGTTCCAGCAACATTAGAGGGCCGGACAGGCCGTTCTTGCTCATCCGGGAGTCCACCGGCCGGAGGTGAGTGTCCCTGCCGGAGGAGATGAAACAGCACCAGGCCAGTCGGTAGATCTCCGGCCGTGCCACCCGGTCCAGGCAGTTGCGGACGGTCAGCAGGTCCAGAAGCATCCCGTCGCCGGTGTTCCGCATGACGGTCTCCGGCGGGTCCCACAGCCCCAGCTCCTCCTGTTTCCAGACCTCCTGCAGGTCCCAGCGCAGCAACTGCCAGCGCTCCTCGCTCATCTCGTCCAAGGTGTGATGGAGGATGTGGGCGAAGGCGGTGATGGTGCCCACCGCTCCCTGGTCCGGGGAGATCCCAGCGAGCCTCAGGCAATCCCCGTAGGCTTTCCGTCCCAGGGCGATGCTGGCCATCATGTCCTCCGGGTCTGCCACTAGCTTGTCCCACTCCTTCCAGGAAAGCGCCGCGCCTTCCGCCCCGAACCTGAACCACCTCATTTCCGTACCCCGCCCCCATTTCCATTTCGGCGTCCATAAACCTATCGAGGCCGCATATTCGGCCGGCCCTAAGGAAGATATAAAAGCGATGCGCGCGATTAATTTGGGTTCCAGAGGAGCTAAAGCATGGAGAGGGTGAAGCGAAGGGCGAGCAAGGAGGAGGTCCTGTCGCTGTTGGACCCGCTGATCGCGGAGTGGTTCAGCTCCAGGTTCGCCAGCCTCACCGAGCCGCAATCCTATGCCATCCCCCTTATCCATCAGCGAAAGAGCGTGCTGGTCTCCTCTCCCACCGGTTCAGGGAAAACGCTCACCGCCTTCACCTCCATCATCAACGAGCTCTTCAAGTACGCCAAGGAAGGGAAGCTGGAGGACCGCATCTACGTGGTCTATATCTCTCCGTTGAAGGCCTTGGCCAACGACATCCACAAGAACCTGGAGGAGCCACTGGCCCAGATGAACCAGCTGGCCCAGGACAAGGGGTACGAATATCCCAAGGTGCGGGTGGGCGTCCGTTCCGGGGATACCTCCCAGGCGGAGCGGCAGAAGCAGCTGCGCAAGCCGCCGCACATATTCATCACCACCCCGGAATCGCTGGCGCTGGTGCTGGCAGCGCCGAAGTTCCGGGAGAAGTTCTCCCAGGTGGAGTACGTCATCGTGGACGAGATCCATGAGATATGTGACTCCAAGCGCGGCGTGCACCTGTCGATAACGCTGGAAAGGTTGCAGGAGCTGTGCCAGAGGCCCATCACCCGCATAGGGCTGTCGGCCACGCTGGCGCCGATAGAGGACATCGCCTCGTATCTGGTAGGGTGCGAGAACGGTTCCGTCCGTCCGGTGGGGATCATCGAGGTGCAGACCAAGAGGGACCTGGACCTGGAGGTGATCTGCCCCACCGAGGACATGACCACGCTGCCCTACGAGATCGTCAACGCCCGCATGTACGACGTGCTCAAGGAGATGGTGGAGGCGCACCAGACCACGCTCATCTTCACCAACACCCGCTCCGGTACGGAGCAGGTGGTCTACAAACTGCGCGAACGGGGGGTGGAGAGCATCGAGGCCCACCACGGCTCCCTGTCCAAAGAGACGCGCCTGGACGTGGAGGACCGCCTGAAGCGCGGGGAGCTGCGCTGCGTCGTTTCCTCGACCTCCCTGGAGCTGGGCATCGACATAGGCTCCGTCGATCTCGTATGCCAGATAGGCTCACCGAAGAGCGTGGCCAAGGGGCTGCAGCGCATCGGGCGCTCCGGGCACTCCGTGGGCAAGACGCCCAAGGGGCGGATGATGGTCATGGACCTGGACGACCTGGTGGAGTGCGCCGTGCTGTGCCGGGCGGCGCACCGGCGCAACATCGATCGCGTGAGCATCCCGGAGAACGCCCTGGACGTGCTGGCGCAGACCCTGGTCGGCATGTCCCTGGAGAAGCGCTGGCCGGTGGATGAGGCGCTACGCATGGTCCGCCGCTCCTACTGCTACCGGAACCTGGGCGAGGAGGATTTCCGGCAGACGCTGAGGTACCTCGGCAGCAAGGACGCCTTCGAAGGGGTGTACTCCAAGATCTGGTACGACCCGGACGAGGGGGTTTTCGGTAAGAAGAAGGGCGCGCGCATGATCTATTTCCTCAATCAGGGCACCATCCCTGAGGAAGCGTCTTACAAGGTCTTCAACGAGCGCGGAGGCCTGGTCGGGGACCTCTCCGAGAAGTTCGTGGAGCGCCTGAGTGTTCGGGACGTGTTCATACTCGGCGGGCGGCCGTACGAGTTCGTGCGGGCCAAGGGTATGCGGGTGTACGTCCGCTCGGCCCCGGGACGCAAGCCCACGGTGCCGTCCTGGACCGGGGAAATGCTCCCCCGTTCGTTCGACCTGTCCATGGAGATCGCCCGCTTCCGCGGGGAAATGGAAGGGAAGCTGGACGAGGACGAGAACGAGGTCGTCCAGTGGCTGATGGACAACTTCTCCATCGACCACGGCTCGGCCCTGTCGCTGCTGCACTACTTCAAGGAGCAGAGGGCGGCCGCCTCGATACCCAACCAGCGTCACTTGCTGGTCGAGGGCTACACGGACCGGCAGAACAACAGCGGCCTCATCTTCCACTTCCCCTTCGGCCGCCGGGTGAACGACGCCCTTTCGCGTACGTACGCCTTCCTGCTGACGCAGCGCATGGGCTGCAACGTCAGCGTCTCCATATCCGACGACGCCTTCCTGATAATGGCGCCGCGCCGCATCGACATGAACCTCATCCCCGGGCTGATACGCGCGGGGGAGATGCGCGGCATCCTGCGCCGGGCCGTGAAGGACTCGGAGATATTCAAGCAGCGCTTCCGGCACGTGGCCGCCAGGGCCTTCATGATCCTGCGGAACTACAAAGGGAGGGAGGTATCGGTAAATCGTCAGCAGGTGCGCTCAACGTACCTGTTGGACTACCTGTCCGGGCTGGAATCGGTGCCGGTGATCGAAGAAACGTACCGCGAGGTGCTGGAGGACGCCATGGACATCCAGAACGCCGAGGCCGTGGTGCACCAGATGGAGTCCGGGGACATGATGATCATGACCGCTCCATACAGCGCCATCCCCTCGCCCTTCGGGCACAACATCGTGCTGGCCGGCATTTCGGACATCGTCATGATGGAGGACCGCTCGTCGCTCCTGCGCGAACTGCATCGCAAGGTGCTTTCCAAGGTCCTGGGCGACGAACAGAAGTTCCAATTCGAGGAGGAGAAGGTCTCGGCGCACTACCGGGCCAAGAGGGGCATCGCCGAGGACAAGCCCTCACTGCTTTCGCTGATCTCCCGGGTCGGGCCGTTGCACGTGTTCAAGGAGAAGGGCCGCAGCGTCTACGTCTATTGCCGGCCGGACCGGGAGCAGGTCGACGCCTGGGCCGCGGAGCTACTGGCGGAAGGGCGCATCGCCTCGGTGTTCCTGGACGACGTGTACTTCGTAGCGGCGGAGCACCTGCCTATCTACGCTTCCCTGACCGAGGGGAAGGAGGTGACGGACGAAGAGGCCGCGGTCCTGAAGCACCTGCAGGAGGACCGCACGGCGGCGGAACTGGAAGCGCTGACCGGAACGGACCGCGAGGAGAGCGGAAGGAGGCTGCGCGCGCTGGAGTCCCGCAACCTCGTCGGCCGGACGTCGTACGCCAACGGTCGCTTCACCTACCGCGCCCGAACGGTCGAGGCCATGCCCAGGCAGAGGGCGGTGGACCAGGCGCTGCTGCGCCATCTGGAGTATTGGGCGCCGGCCACGGCCGACGAGGCCGCGTTCGCCCTGCACCTGCCGGAGACGAAGGTGCGCACCGCCCTGAAGCAGATGACCGAGGAGGGGCTGCTGGAGGAAGGCCGTTTCGTCGTCGGGGAACAAGAACAATACATGCTCAAGCGGGACCACCTGCGCCTGAGGCACGGTTCGGAGGTCTTCGACCATCTGACGATCGACGGGTACCAGAGGTCCAAGCTGGAGAGGCGGTTCGCCGACCCCCGGGAATGCCTGTGCCACTTCGGGGAGATGGGGCTGCTCTATGACCTCGCCCGGAGGGTCGACGGCTTCCGGCTGGACGAATGGCAGGAGCTGCGCGAGCAGAACGTGGTCCTCAACGGCCGCTTCCTGCGCGGCAAGGTTCGTTACGTCCTGGCGGAGGACGCCCCCATGTACGTGAAAGCGTACCGGGGGCTGTCCCCCAGCGAGTTCGACTCTCGGGTGCTGCGCCGCATCGGAGAGCTAGGCGGGGCAAGCCTGCGCCAGCTGGCGGCGGAGTTCGAGGAGGGCAAGGAAACGGTGAAAGATTCGCTGGACCGCCTGGACCGCAACATGTACATCGTGCGCCGCTACGAGGAGGGCGAGGACTGGTCGCGGGAGAACGTCTACCAGCTGTATGAGGCGCCGGAGTACGACGGCGATCCCGCTGGAGAGATAGTGCGCCGCTTCGTGCGGGTCTACGGACCGGTGCCGCCCATGGTCGTGAGGATGTACACCGGGCTCTCCCCTTACGAGGTGGAGGAAGCCCTTTCGCACCTGGAGGTGGAGACCATCGCCGTGGGGGAGATGGCGGCGGAGATGGTCATCATGGCCGACGAGCTGCCCGCCTTGCGTTCCTTCGTCCCCGGTCCGGAGGAATGGGCGGTGGTGAGCCTGTACGATCCCTCCGCGCAACCGCGCTGGGCGGACAACAACGCCCGCTTCGGCGATGCCTGGGTGTTCCCGGTGTTGCGGCAGGGGCTGGTCGTCGGCGGCATTGAGAAATGGAACATGGGCGGGTGCGTGGAGCTGCGGGCCATCGACCTGGACCAGGAAGGGTATTTACCACAGGCGTTGAAGGCCGCGGAGCCGCTGCTGGACTTCCAGACAAAATTAGGCTATGACATGGTCCGGGTAAAGGAAGTGCTGGGGACGGCGGCAGACGACGTGCAGGGGGAGGCCGCCGCGGCCATGGTCCAGGCCGGCTACATCCGTCTGCAGGGCATGTGGGTCAAGGGCGGGATCGACCGCCAGTACTCCGCCGAGGAACTGCGGGCGTACTCCATGCGCAAGCAGGGGCTGCTGCCGAAGGAGGCCTATCCCAACGTCTTGGAGGGGGTGAAGCGCAGCGGCGGCTTCCGGGGCGACCCCGCGGCCTACGCCCGCTGCCGCGTCAAAGTACCGCTCAAGCGCCTGGTGGACCAGGGGTTCCTCTATCTGGTCAATGGGCTCCCCGAGGTCATGATGTACACCACCATGCGCTTCGCTTCCCTCTACCGCGACGCCAAGGGGCGCCCGCTCAGCGAGGACGCCCTAACCCTGGTGAAGATGATGGAGGCCAATCTGCCGATGCCCCGGCGGGTCTTCTTCGACCGTTCCATCCTAGGCCCCGGGCGCACCCAGGACGCCTTGCGGGAACTGAGCTCCTCCACGGTCATCGCCTACGGGAAGAACAACCGCATCACCCTGGTGCCCTCGTCCGGACTGGGAGTGCGCGAGGCCAGGCTAGAGGTCCTCCGGCTCCTTTTCCGCAACTTCGGGGTGTTCACCGCCGACGGCCTCACCCGCTACATACGATCCGAGATGCCCATGCGCGACCTGCGGTCCTTGCTCTCCCAGCTCACAGAGGAGGGTTTCCTGGCCAAAGGCTTCCTCGAAAGGGGCGGGGACGCGGTGCACTGGGTACTGAAGGACGACCTCAACGTCATCGACCGCAAGGTGGCCGACCGCGAGCTGGTGCTATACCAGTTCGACAACATGGCCCATTACCTGTACGATGAGATAAGGGAGAAGTGCGGGGGCATGGGCAGCCTGATCATGCGCGGCCCCGAGATAATCGGCTGCTTCCGCTCCCGCCACAGCGGCAAGGACCTGTCCATCACGGACCTGCAGGGGGACAAGGAGGCCAAGAGGGTGTTGAAGGACTTCGTGTCCGAGATGGGCTGGACGGTCCGCGAGAAAAGGACCAAGGAGATCCCGGACTGGGAGATCCAGGAGTTCCTGGAAAAGGTCATGGGAGAAGAGGACTGAATCACTTTTTCTTCTTGGCCTTCTTCTCGCGGGCGATGATCATCTCCGCGACCTTCTTGCCGGAGAGCAGCATCCCGCCGAAGATTGGGCCCATCCTGGGCGAGCCCATGACCGCGTTGCAGGCCATACCGGTGACGTAGAAGTTCTTGTAGATCTCCGCGGTGTTCTCCACCGTCATCTGCTCCCCCTTCTCGGCCCACATGCTCTTCTCCCCCTCGATCTGACCGCTGGGGGTGTTCAGCCGGCCGACCTTGCGCTGCACCACATGAGCCACCTCCGCGGGATGCCCGGTGCCGTCGATGACGTACTTGGCGCGAATGGCCAGCGGGTCGACGTGCAGACCAGCCACCTCCACCGCACTGGAGTTGATGACCACGCCGCAGATGCTGTCGTGGCGGATCATGACGTCCTCCACCGTCACGGTGTTGTAGAGCCTAGCCCCGGCCGTCACCGCGGCGGCGATGAGCTTGGCCGAGGCCTCCACGGAATCGGCCGTATAGTAACCATCCTTGGCGTCCCGCAGGCGCACGCCGATCTCTTCCAGCAAGAACTTGCTACCTTCCTGCACCACGATGATGGGGAAGGTCATGCCGCCGCCCCACATGCCTCCGCCGGGAGTGAGCTTACGTTCGAAGATGACCACCCGCAGTCCGGCCTGGGCCAGATAGCGTGCCGCGGTCAGGGAGGACGGGCCGGCGCCAGCGATGGCAACGTCCACGTCCACGTTCTCCAAGAACTCCTCGGTATACCTCTCCACTATCTTGCGGGTGACCAGAACCTCATCGATCTCCATGTGAACTCCTCGGGCGTTTCAGAACGGATGCTTTAGGTAAAGAACATTTTTTATTTATACCATGCCCGAGACCGTCCTTCAGGACGGTAAAAGGCCAGACGAGGGTCGGACCGCCCATCGCCAACAAGGTGCCGGCCGTCCTCCAGAAGGCCAGTGAACGATATCTTTAAGAATCGTTAAGGCATTGAACGGAGCAATGAAAATCCCATGCGAGCTGATCGTCTGGTACGTGCTACCTTCTATTCGCCGTGAGCTGGCCAGGGAACTCGTGCAAAAGCATCACCTGAGCCAGGCGGAAGTGGCTCGCAAGTTCGGCGTCACCGACGCCGCCATATCCCAGTACCTGAAGGCCAAGAGAGGCACCAACAAGGAACTGGAAAACAGCGGGAAGTACGAGGATTTCAAGCGCGAGGTGGAGATCTCCGCCATGCGCATCATCAACGGCTCTGATATCGTGATAGAAACATGCCGCATATGCGAGATGGTCAAAAAGAGCGGCATGCTGGTCGGGATATACGAGACGCAGACCGGGCTGAAGGCGCCGGCCTGCGTGTGCCCGCAGTGCCAATGATTCAGCGGCCGTAGGCGTAGTAGATGTATTCCTGGGCGTAGCCCGCCCATCTCCCGAACTTCCGTCTGGAGAGCTGGCTCACCTGCTTGTAGCTGCCCTCGATCCCATAGAGCTCGGCCACGGCCTTCTTGATGCGCACGTCCACCGGGAAAGCCTCCAGATGGTCCAGGGAGAAGACGGAGACGCAGTCGGCCACCTTGGGGCCGATGCCCGGCAGCTTTACCAGTTCCTTACGACAATCCTCGTACTCCATGTTCCGTAAAGCATCGAAGTCCACTTCCCCGCGGTACACCAGTCGCGCCAGCTCGATGAACCTCTTGGCCCGGTAGCCCAGGCCACAGCCCTCGCTCCGCTCGCAGCGGTCCAGCAGCTGGCCCGGTTCGGGGAAGGCGAAATTACCGTCCATCTCCGTGCCGAAGGTCCGGCAGACCCGTTCTATCATTCCCTGTATGCGCGGTATGTTGGCGTTGGTCGCCAGCACATAGGAGGCGGTGCACTCCCAGGGGTCCTGTCGTATCAGCCGCAGCCCCCGGTACTCCCGGAGGTAGCGCGACAGCGTCGGATCGTCGTCCAGCTCCCGATAGATCGCCTGCAGGTCGTCATCGAAACGAAAATAGCGCTCGAAGGACCCCCGGTCCATGCCGGACAGCGCGCGAACGTCGCGGTCCTGGCTCAGCGTGACCAGCCGCCCGTTGACCACGCCCTTCCAGAAGTGGTCCTCCTTCCTCCAGCGGAACACCTGCCCGCACCCCAAGGTGTGGTCCAGGTCGAACGGCGGCCTCATGGGGACCGCTTGACCTCGAAGACCATGAGGTCGCTGTTCTTGGTGAAATGGCCGAAGTTCCAATCGCCGTAGGTCTCCGTCACCTCCAGGCCACAGTCCTCCATAAGCTCCACGACCTCCTGGTAGGACATGTAACGTATGGTGAAGCACGCGGTGACCCGTCTCATCTCCTTGTCCTGCCGGGACACGTCGATGAAATAGTGGACCGTGGTGCGGTGCAGCGGCTGGTCGAACGTCTGAGCCTCGAACTTGGAGATGATCTCGCCGTTCACCGCCGTCCTGGTCCCGCGGTGGCGCACCAGCTCCTCCGGCCGGTCCAGGCGAGGGTTGAACACGCTCATGACGAAACGCCCGCCCTCCTCCAGGTGCTCGACCACGTTCCGCAGGGCCGACTCCTGTCCCTCCCTCTCCAGCAGGTGCAGGAAGGAGTTGAAGGGCACGATGATCAGGTTGTACCGGCGGGGGCATTGGAAGGTGCGCATGTCCGCATGGTGCACCTGCACCCGCTCCTGCACCTCCTCATCCATCTGCTCCATCTTGGCCGTGAGACGGTCCAGCATGGAATGGCTGCGGTCGAAGCCCCAGATCTCGTAGCCATCCTCGGCCAAAGGTATCAGGGAGCGCCCGGTCCCGCACATGCATTCCAATATCGGCCCGCCGGTCTTCTCGGCCAGCTGCCGGTAGAACTGCACTTCATCGGTCTGGTCCTCGTACCAGATGTCATAGTACTTGCCGAGCGCCTCGTACAGGTCCGGCTCTTCATAGCTTGTATCCGATGTTCCGGAGAAAACCTCTCCTCTTCTGGACGTCCTCATCGTTCTCCACCCCCACGGGCGTCTGCCCGTCTATGACCCCGATTATCCCGCGCCCAGAGGCGCTCTCCGCCACCACCAGCTCCAATTCGTTGGCCGTGGCGCAGAAGATGTTGCAGACCTCTGGGACCTCCTTGATCCGACCCAGGACGTTGACCGGATAGGCGTTGCGCATGACGATGAAGAAGGTGTGCCCGGCACCCACCTTCAGGGCGTTCCGCGTGGCGCACTCCTTCAGCTCGTCGTCGTTCCCCTCCACCCGGACCAGGCGGTCGCCGGAGGCCTCGCAGAAGGCCACCCCGAACTTGACCTGCGGCACGGAGTTGACCATGGCCTCGTACAGGTCCTCGGCGGTCTTGATGAAATGTGATTGGCCGATGATGACGTTGCAGTCCGCCGGCCTCTCTACTGACACGCTGTACTGGTTCATTCCTACCCCGGATTTACAATCCACGGGCGGATATTTACATTGTGCGCCGCAGCAAATTGTTTACGCCGAAGGACCCATGGTAGCTCATGATCCGCACCGGTCCGGCCGGCTATCCCGAAGGCTCGCGCACCCCTGCCGAAGGCGTACGCCTGGTCCGGAAGGCCGGCCTCCAGGCCCTGGAGCTGCAGTTCGTCCGCAACGTGCAGTTCAACCCGGACCGGGCGGAGGAGGCCAGGAAGGCAGCTCAGGAACTGGACGTGGCCCTCAGCGCCCACGCTCCTTATTATGTCAACCTGAGCTCCCCCTCCGAGCTCACGAGGGAGAAGAGCGAGGAGTGGGTGCTGAAAGCGCTCAGGGGAGCAGAGGCCTTCGGCGCCTGGGTCGTGGTGGTGCACGCGGCGACGTACGGGGACAAGGGGGCGGAAAGGACCACGGCCATGGTGATCGATTCGCTCCGGCGCGTCCGGGAGAGGGCGAAGGACGAATCACTGACCGCGATGATCGGCCTGGAGACCATGGGAAAGCGGGCCGTCTGGGGCACCGTGCCGGAGATAATGTCCGTCATGGACGAGGTGGAGAGCGTCGTTCCGGTGCTGGACTTCGCCCACCTGCAGGCCCGGGGCCCGGACAGGCTGAACGCGGAGAAGCTCCAGGGGGTCCTTGACGACCTGAACGGTGTGGTACGGCTCCATTGCCATATCAGCGGGATCGAGTACACTGAAGCGGGGGAGAGGAAGCATCTGCGGCTGGGGGAGGGCCTGGACCATCGGATGGTTCTTTCAGCCCTGCAAGGGCGCGGAAGGGAGACCACGGTCATCTGTGAGTCCACCGCGCCGCTGGAGGACGCCCAGCTGATGCAGGGGTTCCTGGACGGAAAGATCATATGAACAGATTGAAATAACCTTAAACCAATCTGCGTCCAGTCCAGGAAGGTCACATGCCAGGCAAACGGGAGAAGGCTGAGGAGGAAGAGGATTTCGAGTTCGACTGCCCCGAGTGCGGCGTGCACATCGTGGGTGAGGCGGCCAAGTGCCCGGGGTGCGGCACCGAGTTCGTGATCGAGGAGGTACCCCTGATCGAATGCCCGTCCTGCGGCGAGAACGTGCCCCTCGAGTCATCCATCTGTCCGTCCTGCGGCCGCTCGCTGGTCGAAGAGGGCGAAGAGCAGTTGCGTCAGGAGTTCCCGCTGTTGGTGGCCGAGGTCAAGCCCCTTCTCATATTGTCCAAGGACTACGAGGTCGAGGTAGGGGAAGGCCGTCGCCTTATCGACAAGGCGGTGCACGCCGGTAAGCAGAGGGACCTAGCTACGGCGGTCCAGATGGTCAAGGAGGCCCGCACGTCCATTAAGGTCGCGCTGGACGCCAGGATGGACGGGGACCTGAGCAGCCTGGAACGGCTGGCCGAGGTGACGGCGAAATCAGGCAGCGACCCCTCGGAGATCAACGAGGCCATGAAGGGCATGAAGAAGCTGCGGGCCCAGGGGGACACGGAGGGCGCCCTGCAGGCGGCGGCGAAAGGACGCAAGGCCGCCGAGAGGCTCAGCGGCAAATACATGGAAGCACTGGAGATGACCGAGTCCCTCTCCCATCTCATCGACGTCTGCGACCGTTTCTACATCGACGTCAGGGAGGCCAAGCGCATGCTCCGGGAGGCGCACGACGCCGGCGAGCACAACGACTGGAGCATGATGGGGATATTGGCGCGCAAGGGGCGGGAGCAGCTTCTGAGGTCCCTTCCCGAAGTCACCAAGACGGAGATGCGCAAGGCCAAGAACCAGCTGCTCGACGCCAAAGCGGAGGGCAAGGACGTGCGCACCCTGGTCAAGATACTGAAGGACGCCGGGGTGGCCATGAACCGGGAGAAGCACGGCCAGGCTCTGGACCTGCTGTCCGAGTTCAAGAACGAGGTAAAGCGCCTCTGATCAGCGCTCGCGCACCAGGCGCATCTCCCTCTCGAGAATGGAGCGTTCCTGCTGGTTCAGGCTGGCCGGGTCTATCGATAGCAGGAACAAGGCCTCGCGCTCGCTGATGCGGTCCACCAACGACCGGATGAAGCGCAGCGCCCCCTCGAACGAATTGCTGCTTATGAGGTATTGCAGGTCGTCGATCAATATGACGCACTTCTTCTGGCGGCTCATGAACTCCTCCAGCACCACCACGATCTTCTCCAGCGACGGGGCGATGGTCCTCTCCGCCTCGGAATCGTGGTCCGTCAGCCAGATGAGCTCGGCATCTATCTCGTTATAGGAGCGGCGCAGCATGCGCGGGTTCGTCCTGGATATGGCCAGGCCGGTGTACCCTTTGGCCAAGTAGGCCACGAATATGCCGTGGGAGAAGTCCCGGTTCTGTTCCTCTACCAGGAAGCTCTCCCCCTCGTCCAGCTCCAGCTCGACGTCCTTCAGGCCACGCTTCCCCGAGAGCTCCAGGGACTTCTCGCGGTGGTATTTCATGATGGCCTGCTTCAGCTCGAGGATGCTGGCGCCCTCGCCCAACCCTTCCCCGACGGCCTCCGCTCGCAGATTGTCCTGATAGAAGTGCATGATGAAGTCGGCCAGGTTCGGGGAGCGGTCCTGACGATAGTCATCGACCATGGCCTGGAGCGCCTGGCGGTCCCCCACCTTCATCAGGCTGATGGCGGTGTCAGGGAAAATGGAGTCGCCCAAAGTGAACTCGGCCGCCCGTTCTCCGCGGTACATCATCTCCACGCTGTTGGTCCCGGAGGGCTTGAAGCTGTAGAGGGCCATGGTGGGCGAGCCCTGGTCGAAGGCCAGGACGCCATTGGAAATATCTCCCTCCAACGCCAGCGTGGTGCGCAGGTAGCCGGTGAACCCCTCGTTCTTGATGGTGTCCAGCAGATCGCGCAACGAGGCCTGCCCGCCCTTCCGCTCCTCTTCCTTCTCCGCCGCCGGGAGGCGCATCTCCGATATCAATCGATCCCCAATGACAGAGTGCGATGCCAGATAATATAATTGTCTGAATGGGCGAAGGCAGCAAATTTTAAATGGGCGTAGCGGTTGATGCTGCCCAAGGCCACTGTAGCTCAGTGGTAGCCCCTTCCCGGGGCCACTAAAGAGCGGCGGTTTCGTAAACCGCAGGCCGGGGGTTCAATACCCTCCAGTGGCTCCACTCACTTTTCCAGGTATTCCTTGACCAGCCGTATCGCGCATACGTCCCCGCACATGGAACAGCCCTCGTCCTCGGCGGTGGCGCCCCGCTTGCGGTAGCGCCTAGCCTTCTCAGGATCGATGGCCTCGCGGTACATGCCCTCCCAGTCCAGTTTCTTGCGCGCCATGGCCATGCGCTCGTCCCTCTCCGCTCCCCGCCCCAAGGCCAGGTCGGCGGCGTGGGCAGCGATCTTGCTGGCGATGACGCCCTCCTTGACGTCGTCGACGGTCGGCAAGGAAAGATGCTCGGCCGGGGTCACATAGCACAGGAAGTCCGCACCATGGAAGGCAGCGAGCGCACCACCGATGGCCCCGACGATGTGATCGTATCCGGGAGCGATATCGGTGACCAGTGGCCCGAGCACATAGAACGGGGCATTGTCGCACAACCTCTTCTCCATCGTTATGTTGGCCTCGATCTGCGAGAGCGGCACATGCCCCGGCCCCTCGACCATGCACTGCACTCTGGCCTCGCGGCAGCGCTGCACCAGCTCGCCTAATATCAGCAGCTCCTGCACCTGGGCCCGGTCGGTGGCGTCGGCCACGCAGCCGGGACGCAGTCCGTCGCCCAAGCTGAGGGTGAACTCGTATTTCATGGCCATCTCCAGAAGGTAATCGAAGTTCTCATAGAGCGGGTTCTCCTGTTCGTTGTGCAGTATCCAAGCGGTCAGGAAGGAACCGCCGCGCGATACCACGTCCGTGAGCCGTCCGGAACCACGTAGGCGGGACACCGACTCCAGGGTGATGCCGCAATGCACGGTCATGAAGTCCACGCCGTCCTTGGCGTGCCTTTCAATACCGTTGAACATATCGTCCTCGTTCATGTCCACCACGGCGCTGCGGCGGGCGGCGCGCAGCCCTTCCTGATAGATCGGAACGGTGCCCACGGGCACGCGCATCTCCTTGAGGATGGCCCGACGGACCGCGTCAATGTCCCCACCGGTACTGAGGTCCATGACCGTATCAGCACCGTATTTAACGGCCACCCGGGCCTTCTCCAGCTCCTGCTCCATGTCCGGCTGGTCCCGGGACGTGCCGACGTTAGCGTTGACCTTGACGGTCAGCCCCTCGCCGATGGCGCAGGGCTCAGGCGAATGTACCGGGTTGCAGGGAACGACCGCCCGGCCGCAGGCCACCATGCGCCTTATCCATTCAGGGTCCGCCCCTTCGGACCTGGCCGCCGCTTCGATCTCCTCGGAGGGCCCGGCCCTCGCCCGGAACACGATACTCATCCCCGACACCAACCCTTTTTCCCCATTTATTGCTTTACATCTCGCGGATGGTTAGATATGAAGGTTTCCCTGGTCCGAAAGGCCTTTCCGAGGGGTAGAAAAACTGGTCGAAAAAATGGCCTTCGAGCTTATATAGCCAGATAGTAAAGCCAGGGTATTAATACTTAGATGCCGATGTCGTAGACATCGGATGGGATGCGGTCGACCGTAAAGGTTCGACACTGGGAAACTATCACATTCATCATCGTTCAGAAGGGATTCAAATGGAGGACGCGAGCTATAACGCTGATAGCATTCAGGTGCTTGAAGGCCTGCAGGCCGTGAGAAAAAGGCCAGGAATGTACATAGGCAGCACCGATGCGAGAGGCCTGCATCACCTGGTCTACGAGATCGTCGACAACGCCATTGACGAGGTCATGGGTGGGTTCTGTACCCACATCGACATCTCCATCAACGCGGACGGGAGCGTAACCGTGGTCGACGACGGTCGCGGCATCCCCACCGGGCTGGTGCCGAAGTACGAGAGGCCGGCGGTGGAGATGGTGCTCACCGTGCTGCACGCCGGAGGCAAGTTCGACCGCAAGAGTTACAAGGTGTCCGGAGGGCTGCACGGCGTGGGCATGTCCGTGGTGAACGCCCTCTCCGAATGGCTGGAGGTAAGGGTCCACCGCGACGGCAAAGAGCACTTCCTGAAATGCGAGCGCGGCGTGGTCACCGTTCCGTTGAAGGAGCTGGGTCCGGCGGAAGGCAGCGGCACCACCATCACCTTCATGCCCGACACGCAGATCTTCGAGACCATCCAGTTCGAGTACGATATCCTGGCGGAGAAGTTCAAGGACCTGGCATACCTGAACAAGACCGCGTTCATCACCTTCAAGGACGTGAAGGCGGAGCGGCAGGACCGCTTCCATTACGAGGGCGGTATCGTGGAGTTCGTGGAGGACCTCAACCACAACAAGACCAAACTGCACGACAAGCCCATCTACATACTGGCAGAGAAGAACAGCGTCATCGTCGAACTGGCTATGCAGTATACGGACGCGTACGCGGAGAACATCTACTCCTTCGTTAACAACATCAACACCGTGGAGGGCGGCACACACATGGTGGGGCTGCGCTCCGCTTTGACCAGAGCGATGAACGACTACGCCAAGGAGAACAACTTCCTGAAGGGCGGGATGGAGTCGTTGAGCGGGGACGACGTGCGGGAAGGGATGACGGCCATACTCAGCATCAAGGTCCCGGAGCCCCAGTTCGAGGGGCAGACCAAGACGAAATTGGGCAACAGCGAGGTAAAGGGCATCGTAGACAGCGCGGTGTTCGAGAAGTTGGCGGAATTCCTGTTGGAGAACCCCAAGGTGGCCTCGGTGTGCATCGACAGGTGCATATTGGCGGCCCAGGCGCGCGAGGCGGCCAGGAAGGCCAGGGACCTCACCCATCGAAAAGGTATATTGGAGAGCGCTGCCCTGCCCGGGAAACTGGCGGACTGCAGCGAGAGGGATCCGGCCAAGTCTGAGATTTACATCGTGGAGGGAAACAGCGCCGGTGGAAGTGCAAAAATGGGCCGCAACCGCGAGTTCCAGGCCATCCTTCCGCTGAGAGGAAAGATCCTCAACGTGGAGAAGGCCCGCATGGACAAGATCCTCAAGAACCAGGAGATACACAATCTCATCACCGCCATCGGGGCCAACGTCGGCCCTGACTGCGACGCCACGAAAGCGCGCTATCACCAGATCATCATGATGACCGATGCCGATGTGGACGGGGCGCACATACGGACGTTACTTCTGACATTGTTCTATCGCTACATGCGGCCGCTGCTCGATTCCGGTTTCATCTACATCGCCCAGCCGCCACTGTACAAGGTAAGCAAGGGCAACAAAGAAGTGTACCTCTATGACGATGAGGCACTGGCCAAGGCCACGGAAGAGATGGGCAAGAACTTCAGCCTGCAGAGATACAAAGGTTTGGGAGAAATGAACCCCAAGCAGCTCTGGGAAACCACCATGGACCCGGAGACGAGAACGCTGAGGAAGGTGACCATCGAGGACGCCATGAAGGCCGATGAGATGTTCACCATACTCATGGGCGACGAGGTCGAGCCTCGCCGGGAATTCATCATGTCGCACGCCCACGAAGTGGAGAACCTGGACATCTGAGGTGAGAATAATGACCGACGAAGATACCAATCAGCAGGCCCCGGTACAGAACGCGGGGGATGTCAAGGTCCCAGACGCCGGTACGAACAAGATCGTGCTCCAGCCCCTCGAGAGGGAGATGAAGAAGTCCTACATCGACTACGCCATGAGCGTAATTGTATCCAGGGCGCTTCCGGACGCCAGGGATGGGCTAAAGCCTGTCCACCGTCGCATCCTTTACTCCATGTACGACCTATCGCTCAACCACAACAAGGCGCACAAGAAGAGCGCCAGGGTAGTGGGTGAATGCTTCGTGGCTGGCACCCGGGTGCTAACGGAAAGAGGGCTCATTCCCATCGAGCAAGTGCAGCGCGGAGAGAAGGTCTACACGCAGAACGGCATGTCGCACGTGACCGAACTGTACGAAATGCCTGAAAGGCAGCTGCTTCGCGTGAACATCGAGAACGGATTGGGGTTCACCTGCACCCCATCACAGCCGTTCAAGGTCCTGACCCAGGACCTCCGATACGAATGGAAGGAGGCCAAGGACCTGATGGAGGGCGACCATCTCGTGATGCGCTTGGAGTATCCCGAGCTTCCCAAGGTCAAGCTACCGGAATGGCAAGGCAAGGAGATGTTCTTGGACGAGGACATCGCCTATCTCATCGGGCAATTCCTCTCTGACGGTTGGTTCGAGGCGGACAACTTCCGCATATGCTTCTTCTCGGCTAGCGAAGAGGTCATGCAAAAGGTAAGTAGATGCCTCAGCCGCGCCTTTGGATACGAAGCCAACGTGGAGATGAACAGTAAGGACTTCTTCCACTCGGATGGCAACCAAACCGTGGAGATAACCTATCAGGTACGTGTGAACAGGCGAGAACTGAACAATTACCTTGCTTCCGCCTTAGGCATTGATCCGTCTTGGAAGGCCCCGACCAAACGCATCCCCGAAGCCTTCTTCCGCTCCCCCAAATCAGTAATCGCAGCGTTGATGTCCGGCATGGTCGACGGAGACGGGTCCGTCCACAACGAACGGAACTCCGTGCATTACGGGACCGTATCTTCCCAGATGGCCGACGACCTGCAGCTGGTACTGCAGCATCTCGGCATCCTATCCAGTCGCTATATCCAGAAAGTGAGCGATGAGTATCGCACGATCAATGACAGCATAATCATCTCTCGTCATCAGTTCTATGCGATAGAGGCGAGGGGGCGTTTCGCCAAGGCCCTCGCAGGCATGCTGGACCTTGGGAGCGAGTCCAAGAGGTCCAGGTTGGAACGCATCTTGCACGCGAACGTGGACGCTGCTCCCAACGACCGCATACCGTTCCTGGGGCAAGCAGTGTTCCAGGAGCTGTCCGACCATCATCTGGGTGGAGGTTGGTATGAAGATATCAACGGTGGGAAGTTCAGGTCTGGAATCTGCTATCCGAACGGGACGAAGATTCGTTACTCCTCCGACCTGAAGGAACGCCCCCTCGGCCGCACGCAGCTGAAGGACTGGGGGCTCCAGGAAAAGCTTGTGAGGATACAATCCAAGCTCTGCCCCTTCATCGAAGATGTGGTGGACGACCACCTGTACTTCGTCCAAGTAACCAAGGTCGCAGAGGCTCCCGCCCAGAAGACCTACGACCTGCAGGTCGCCGGTGCGCACGAGTTCATGGCGAACGGGGTCATAGTGCACAATTGCCTAGGTAAATATCATCCGCACGGCGACACGGCCGTCTACGATTCGATGGTGCGCCTGGCACAGGACTTCTCTTTACGATACACATTGATCGACGGCCAAGGTAACTTCGGTTCCGTGGACGGCGACCAGGCCGCGGCCATGAGGTACACCGAGTGCCGCATGGAGGAGAGGGCCGAGGACATGTTGGCCGACCTGGACAAGGAGACGGTGGAATGGGGTGACAACTTCGATGCCTCGCTGAAGGAACCGCTGGTCCTCCCGTCCAAGCTGCCCAACCTGATCGTGAACGGCTCCTCCGGCATAGCAGTAGGCATGGCCACCAACATGCCCCCGCACAATCTATCCGAGGTCGCGGACGCGCTCGTTTACCTGGTGGACAACCCTCAGGCCGAAATCTTGGACCTCATGCAGTTCATCAAGGGCCCGGACTTCCCGACGGGCGGCACCATCTATGGTCTCAGCGGTATCCTGGAGGCGTACCAGACGGGACGAGGTAAGCTCAAGGTGCGGGCAAAGACGCACTTCGAGGACCTGGAGCACCGCAAGCGCATCATCGTGGACGAGATACCCTACCAGGTCAACAAGGCGACCCTGATCGAGAACATCGCCGAGCTGGTCAAGGACAAGAAGATCGACGGAATAACCGACCTCAGGGATGAGTCGGACCGCGATGGGATGCGCATAGTCATCGACCTGCGCAAGGACGTGATGGAAGAGGTGATACTCAACCAACTGTTCTCCCACACGCAGATGGAGATCACCTTCGGCGTCATCAACCTGGCGCTGGTGAACAACCAGCCCAGGGTGCTCACCCTGAAGGAGGAGATGCAGACCTTCATCCAGCACCGCCACGAGGTCGTCGTACGCCGGACCCAGTTCGACCTGACGCAAGCGAAGAAGCGCGACCACATACTGCAGGGGCTGGTCAAGGCCATCAGCGCCCTGGACGAAACGCTGCACATCATCCGCTCCGCCAACTCTCCCGAGGAGGCCCGCACCGGGCTGATAGCCCGGTTCGAGCTGGACGAGGAGCAGGCGAAAGCCATACTGGACATGAGGCTGCAGAAGCTGACCGGTCTGGAGCTGGAGTCCATACAGGCCGAGTTCCTGGAGATAGAGAAGCTCATACGCGACCTGGAGGACATCCTGGCGAACGAGCCTCGCATACTCGGAATCATCAAGGCGGAGACGCTGGAGATGAAGAAGAAGTACGGCGACGAAAGGCGCACGGAAATAGTCGCTCATGCCCTGGACATGGACATCGAGGACCTCATACCCAACGAGGAGATGGTGCTCATGATCACCCAGGACGGCTACATCAAGCGCATGCCGCTGGACACCTACAAGCAGCAGCACCGCGGGGGCATCGGGCTCATGGGCATGGAGACCAAGGAGGAGGACATCGTCACCGACCTCTTCGTCAGCATGACCCACGACCAGGTGCTGTTCTTCACCAACCTGGGGAAGATGTACACTCTCAAGGCCTGGCAGGTGCCCGTGGGCAGCCGCCAGTCCAAAGGAAAGCCCATAGTCAACCTACTTCCCAAGCTGGCGGATGGCGAGAAGGTCATGGCCACCCGCACCGTCACCGGCCTACGGGGGGAGCAGTACCTCCTGTTCGCCACCCGCCTGGGCATCATCAAGAAGACCGCTCTCGAAGCGTACGCCAACGTCCGCTCGCGGGGACTAATAGCCGTGGGCCTGGAGGAGGGCGACCAGCTGGTGGACGTGAAGATCGTCGAGGAGAACGAGGAGGTCATACTGGCCACCAGGAAGGGCCTGGCCTGCCGCTTCGCTCAGGACCAGGTCAGGCCCATGGGGCGACCGGCGCACGGGGTCATCGGCATAAGACCGGAGCCGGACGACGAGGTGGTCAGCATGACCATCGTGACCTCCGAATCCCGGCTGCTCACCGTCACCGAGAACGGCTACGGCAAGATATCCGTGGTCGGCAAGAAGGACGCGGACGACGAGCGCGATACCTACCGCAAGACCCACCGCGGCAGCAAAGGCGTGATAACCATCCGCACCGAGGGGCGCAACGGCGACGTCGTGTCCGTCCTCGAGGTAGAGGAGGACGACGAGCTGATACTAGCCTCGGTCAACGGCATGGTGCAACGCATCCGGGTGGCCGACATCAGGGTCATGGGACGGGCCACGCAGGGCGTCACGGTCATGAACCTGCGAGAAGGGGACAAGGTAATAGCCGTCGCCCGGCTCGCCGGCCGCAAGGAGGAACAGGCGGTGGAGGAGGCCGAGGTCCACGGCGACTCCTCGTTAAGCGCTCCCGGAGAAGAGCCCGAGGAGCCGTCCAGGGAGGAGGACGATGCGGGCGAATAACTTTATGCTCCCAACGAAATATCACTTAGAAACCCGAACGCTCCAGACGATTCTGTCTGATCGGTCGGAATTACGGCGGTGAAGTCGTTTGTTGCGCGATTCGATACCCGGTCTAGATAAAGTGTTTCGTACGGACATCGAGGCCCCCAAGATCATCCTTATCACGGGCCCGCCGGGCTCGATGAAGAGCTCCTTCTGCTATTCCGTGCTCTCGTCTTACCTGGAGAAGTCCGGGGAGTTCGGATTGTACGTCACCCTGGAAGAGACGGCGGAGAGCCACCTGCGCAACATGCGCAGTCTGAACATCAGCATCACCGAGAACCTGGAGATATCAGACTTCACCGACCTCCGCGAACTGGACGAGATCGTGGAGGTGGACGCCCCTACGGACTACATGGAGTTCATAGTCCAGATGATCAACTATCACAAAAAGAAGTACGGCGATCAGTTCACCGTCTTCACCCTGGACTCCCTGGGGGCACTGTACTCCCTCATGGAGGACGTCAAGGGGATCCGGAAGAAGATGTTCTACTTCTTCAAGACCCTAAGGGACTGCAACCTCACCTGCTTCATAGTCATGGAAAGGGGGCCGAACTCCCCGTCCGAGCTGCTGGGCGACGAGGGTTTCCTGGTGGACGGCATAATCGAGCTGGGCCTGGACCGCACCCGTGGAAAGCTGGTCCGTTACGTCAGGGTGGAGAAGATGCGGGCTTGCGAGCACAGCATGGAACGCCACACGTTGGAGGTAGGCGAGAAGGGACTGACGGTCCTGGGGCCAACGCTGGCCTGATAAGGTTCATGGATTCACTTAGGAGGTAAGGAAATGTCCGACGAGCAAATTCCCATCTGGCAGGTCATAGAGGAGTTCAAGGAGAAGATAAAGGTCCAAGAGACGGACATCAAGCGCCGCAAGGAGGACCTGGAAAAGTGGGAGGGGGAACTTCACGCCAAGGAGAACCAGCTGGACCAGGTCCAGCAGGGGCAGGAGGCCAAGGAGGCCGAGCTGAACGGGCGCGAGGAGAAGCTGGTCCCGCGGGAAGAGGCCGCCACCAAGCTAGAAAAGGACTTGACCGCCCTGAACGGCGAGCTGCGCACCCGGGAAGAGGAGATGCACCGCAACCGGGTGGAACTGGAGCGCCGGGACCGGGAAGTGCTGCAGCAGGAGGAACAGGTCAGATCGCTCTTCCAGCAATCTAGCGAGCACGAGGCCAACCTCCGCGAGGTCAACAAGAAGATCTCCACCATGGAAGAGCAGATGCACGAGGAGGTCGGCCAGGTCAAGGCCGCCCTCGAATCGGTGAACGACCGCCGCGAGGAGATGCTGGCCAAGATCAAGGTCATGGAGGAGCAGGCCGACGCCGTGGCCACCAGCAAGCGCGTCACCATGGAAGAGCAGAAACGTCTGGTCGACTGGGAGCGCTCGCTAACTGAGAGGGAGGACGCCCTGACCATCAGGGAGGCCGTGCTGATGAGGCGGGAGGGCACCCCCGTCCCGGCAGTGAACGAGAATTTTAAAGGAGGGGAGGCCGAGGAGAAGGTCTCCCAATCCCTGGAAGGCAAGGTGGAGGACGTAAGCGAACCGATAGTTCCAGCCGTGGAGCCGAAGCCGGTCGAAGGGGAAGCGTCAGCCCCGGCCGTGGAGGAGAAGACTCCGGAAGAGCTCCCGAAGAATGTGCCTAAGGCAAAGGAGGTGGAGCCTCCTAAAGCCGAACCTAAGAAAGAGGATAAAGCTGCCGAGCCTGAACCGCCCAGGGCAGAGCCCAAGCCGGACATAAAATGCCCGAACTGTAATACCATCAACGACGGGTCGGCCACCAGGTGCTACGCCTGTGGCCAGGCCTTGGACCCCGCATCCATCGAAGCCTTAATAAAGAAGAAGGAGGAGAGGCGCGCCGAGGAAGGGCGGAAAGAGAAGGAGCGCGAGGCCATGAAGAAGGCCATGCAGGAAGAGGAGGAGGCGACCAAGGTCAAGGTGGAGAAGCCACCAAAGGAAGAGCCATCTCCCGAACCGGAGCCGGCGGCGGAAGAGACCAAGAAGGTCGTCTCGATAAGGAAGATAATCAGAAGGAAGTAGGCCGCCGCAATCAATTATTTTCTTTCAGCCAGTCTGCTATCGGAATTAGCATTCTGGTAAACATATTTATTTATAATCAGAACAATCTATTTTACCTGGCGTTTATCCAGCCGTCGTTATAAAGGTGGAAGTATGAAACCGAGTCTCGGAGCCTCGAAGCTACTAAGTTTACTGGTAGTCTGGTGTATGCTGTTCTCAACTATCGCAGGAGTTCTTATCCTCGCGATTCCCCAGGCCGGGGAGGCGCTATCGCCTTCCGTGGATACTGACGGGAACGTGTTCATCGGACAGGATTTTGACAATGCCACATGGTTGATCCAAGGAACGGTCAACCTCAACGGCAACTTGACCATTAGGGCCGGAGGGACGGTGACGATCGATAACGGGACACTGAACTTCCTGTCCTATTACGGATCCATATCTCCCCGGATACACACCCTGATCATCGAAGACGGCGGTCAGATAATCCTCATCAACTCCGCCATAACGGCCGAGGACAAGCTGTTCAACGTTTCATACGCCTTAGGGATGTTGGTTCGCAACGGCGGCTCCCTCATGGCTGAAAACTCATTCCTGCAGTTCAACGGGAAGATCCTGGTCGATGACGCCACGTTCGAGGCCGATGGTACGCTCATCGACGGACCCCTGTTCACTGCCATGTCCAGTGATGTAGAGCTCTACGATTCCAGCATGACGAACATACCCGGAATGCCCGAGACGGTCAATACGACCTACCCCTACTCGTTCGCCACCTCTTACAACCACACCGTCGCCGTGGACTACCTCTTTGAGCGCAACGCTGACGATACGAAGATCACGGTGCCCACTGGTCAGGTCGCCACCGACCTGACGATGAACGACGCCGGTTACGTGGAATTGGCGAACGCTGAGTCATTGACCGTTTCCGGATTCGACATCGGAGGATTGACCTTCGATAAAGGACAGGCCATCAGCGTGGCCCTAAAGGCCGAATACCGGACCGCCGACGACTTTAAGGACGGTGGGAGCCCTAATTCGTTCTACTACTACGAATACCTCGACCCGACTCCGAACGCAACGAGCATGGCCGTTGTTCAAAGCTATGAGAACTTCGACCCCCCTGGAACCAACCACGATGTCATATTGACCCAGGACCTGACGAGCATAACCCTGTCGTCCCTTGACCTGTCCGTGCTCTCCGTCACCCTGACCAACACCAAGGCCCAGAGCGTGTTCATCGACAGGATCTGGGTCGAGGTCGGGCTCGAGATTGACGCCTACAACAACGTGACCATTGCTGGTACAAGCGAGCTTACTGCAGTGAACACCGCCTTCGGTGTGAATTACCTGAACTACGCCCTGCCGGAATACAGAAAGCTTGTGGTGACCGATCTGGCCCAGGCGAACCTGTACGGAGTGAGCGTTGAGGGCGAGTTCGTCGCCAACGGGACCGGACCGTTCGTTACGGTCCAGAAGGACCTGACGTTCAAGCCGCTGGAACAAGGTGCGGATGATAACACAACGGAAACGAATGTAGCTGATTTATTAACTAGCGATAACCACCAATATTATGTTACAGGTGGTAAAAAATTACATATTCAACCGTTTAATGTGGCTGATTTATCTGGAGCCATATCCTCTTTATCATTGACAGTTGAATATGCTTGTGATGTCGGTTATACGAATGATGATTACATTCAATGGAATGTTACCGGCACACCCTTAACAAATGCAAATATCCTGATAACATCAGAAACTGAGGAAATACTGGTTGCGAACATTCAATCAGATAATGTAACCAGCATCAGTGATTTGGCATCAATTAGTATTGTATACGACAATCTTGACACATTATTGGTAGCATTCGATAATATCTATCTAAAGGCGGTTACCGATCCAACCATCAACGTATACAGGTGGGTCGACGTCAGCGTTCGCGACTCCAACAACCTGCCGGTAAAAGGTGCCGTTGTCAACGCTACTGGATCCCTGACCAATCAGGCAGCTGTGTATTACTTCAACGATTCAGTAAGCCAGGTGCCGCCCCAGGGCGTACTCGACTATCTCGGCCGGAACAGCACCGATTACAAGACCACCAACGATTCTGGAATGGTATTGCTGCCCCTGCTGACCGACACCATCAATGTGTACTGGGCTCCCAACTCCTATCCGGCAGAGAACTACAGGATGGCAGTCACCTACGTGAACGAGAGCGCGGTCGCGTACACTCCCGCAGCCAAATACACATCGTTCGAAGCGTACCCAGATCTGACCACACAGTCAGTGGCCTTCGACTTCGTCATTGATAATCTGGTGCTTAGGCTACCCGATCTGACAGCTATCAACTTCGCCACCGATCCCACGACCATCTATCAGGGTGACGCGGTCGAGCTAAACTTCACGGTCATCAACTATGGACTGACAACCGCGAGCGAGTTCGTGGTCAGCGTGAAGGATGCCATAGGCAACCAGACCCACTACCTGGACAACATCACGGTAACGAACCTGTCGCCGGGCGAGTCCAGGAACATCGTGGTCGATTGGGGCAGCAGCCTGACGACGGCCGGAACGCACTCCATAATCATAACCGTGGACGCGCGCGGTCAAGTGCTCGAGTCTATCGAGACCAACAATGTCCTGTCCCCGTCGGTCAAGGTCCTGGAGTTCCTGCCCGACCTGGCAGTGGACGGACCGTCCATCGTATTCTCACAGAATCCCGGATACGCCAACCAGGTCATGTCCATCAATGTGACCGTCAGCAACTTGGACGGTAAGAAGGCCGCCATAGGGGCGGTCGTGAGCTTCTTCATCGGCAACCCCACGGGCGGAGGGCAATACCTAGGCAGCGCCTCGATCGACGCCCCCGCGGGTGGTAGCAATGTTACCAGCTTCGCATGGACGCCCACTCAGATAGGCACCTACTCGATCTTCGTCTGGGTCAATGAAGGGAACTCTATCAAGGAATATTCTTACGCCAACAACATCGCCTCCAGCTCACTGGAGGTCATACTTGTGGCCCAGACCGGTGACTGGGTTGTCACCGATGAATACGAGATGTCCCTGGCGAGCTTAACCTGGCAACACAACATAATCATTGAAGGCAACGGCTACCTGGCGTTCCTGGGGACCAATGTGCTAATGGAGCAGGCCTCCAACCCCAACATCACCCAGATAGTGGTCAGGGACAACGGTACCCTGGTCCTGAACGGGGCTAGCCTGGATTCGGACTCCCGCTTCAAGGTCTACCTGTTCGACAACGGTCGCCTGTTCGTCAACGAATCCACCTTGATGCCCAACATCGACGTCATGATGGGAGATTCTTCGATCATATACATGGAGAACTCGAGGGTCAGGGGCGTCATGCGGGCCCCGGAGACCTCCAGCGTGACCTTGACGACCTTCAACACCACCTTCGATTACGCCCTGTCCGACTTCGGAGGCACCTCCGTGGCCAGGCTAACGGCGTCGACCATAGGTGGCGTTGCACCAGTGTCCCCCAAGGACAGCGCGATCATCTACCTGTACAGCTGGATAGTGACTGAGGTGTACGACGGCACCGGAGAGCATACCATCCCCGGAACCTACGTAGACGTCAAAGCGTTCCCAGCCACACCATACACCAGCGGTATAACCGACGAGAACGGCACCCTGCGCATCCAGGCATTGAGCGCCGTCGTCACCACCAGTGGTCCGCAACTATCCGGTAACTATGTGCTGAACGCTACCTACTGGTACAATGGAACGGCATACGAATCCGATGTGGACGGTGCGGCACAGGTCCTGTACTACCCCACCAAGATCATGATAAGGAGCGATGCCTACGTTCGGTTGGACATATCGTCGGCCAAGCCCGACATAGACCCACCGTTCACCGTATCGACCAATGAGACCCTGCGGGGAAGCGACGTGTCGCTCTCCACGGTCATCAACAACATCGGCGTGGTCACCGCGTTCAACATATTGGTGAGGTTCGAGGACAATAGCACAACTGGTACAGTATTAATCGAGGATTACCTAGTCGAAGAACTGGCACCCTTGTCCAACATCACCATCACGGTGACCTGGACGGCCACATATCCTCTGGGCCTGCATAACCTGTCCGTAACAGTTGACCCGCTGAACCAGATACCGGAGCTGAACGAGGACAACAATGCCAACTCCTCCCTGGTCACGGTGCTGGGCGTTCCGGACATGTCCATAACCGTGGAGGACATAACCATCGATCCTGCCGAGTCCGCCAGGGACCGTACATCGTCCATAACCGCGGCCGTGACCAACCTGGGCGATTTCACCGCCAGCGCCTTCAATGTCAGCTTCTATGACAGCGTGGAAGGCTTCATCGGAACTGCCCAGATCAGCAATGTGCCTACCGGTGAGAAAGGTGTCGCCAGCGTATCCTGGACCCCAACCGTTGCCGGAATAAGGACCATCACCGTGAATGTCGACGAGGAGAACGTGATCGTCGAAGGCAGTGAGGCCAATAACATAGCCACGATCACCGTCGACGTCCTGGACTACCCCGACCTGGTCGGCGTGAGCGTCAGCTTCCTGATCAACGGCATTGCAGGGGACGAGGCCAACCTCAACGATGAGGTGTCCATCGTCGCTGCCGTGTTCAACAACGGCGAATCTGCGGCCATCGGGTTCAACGTGGTCTTCTGGCTGAACGGCGAGAGCATAATCGGCAGCGTCCACGTAGCCACCCTGGCCAAGGACACCTCCACGACTGTGACCCTGCTATGGGACCCCGTATTATCTGGGGGTGAGCAGTACCAGAATGTGACCATCCTGGCCGTGGTAAACCCGGACACCAACGCAACGTACACGCACGTCCTGGAGACCGACGACCCGCTCAACAGCAACAACAACGCGTTCCAGGTGCTGCAGATAATAGACAACCGGCCGAACCTGGCGCTTATAGGCACCAGGATACTGTCCACCGGTGAGGACGTGACCAGCGGGGTCCTCGGCGAGACCATACACATAGCGTTCAACGTAAGGAACCTCGGAATAGTAGAGGCCAGCAACGTCCACGTGAACGTCTACCTGAACGCTACCGAAGACATAGTCCTGCTTGATGAGACCAAAAACATCGGTAGGGGCGCCACCGTCTCCTACAATGTGTCCTGGACCGTCAACATACCCTCCGGCGATTACCAGCTCATAGTTGACATTGGTGCTGGACAGGACGCGGACCCATCGGACAACATGTTCGAGTCCAACTTCACCGTGGCCGTCCTCGATCCCGACATATACATCAACCTCGGAGGAAAGACCGACTTTGCCCCAGGCGATGCGATATTCGTCAACGGGCAGGTGACCCAGAGCACGAACGGCGCGCCGCTCTCCGGACTGCTGGTCCGGGTAACCCTGACCGACAGCGGAGGGTTCCCCCTGACAACCGTGTTCAATGTGACCACGGACGATGACGGCAACTTCTTCGCCTACATAACCACACCGTCCGGACGGGAAGGAAGCCAACGCGTAACTGCCACCCTGGTCACCTCGGAAGGCAACTTCACCGAGAACGCCAACATCAACATCGTAGCCCCGTTCACGCCCGAGTCCATACCCTTCTGGGTCTACCTGCTGATTATAGTCATAGTGATCGCGGTCATCATCATCTTCTCTCTCTACCTGTACAGGGTGGGGCTGGGAAAGATGGTCGAGTGCGGCAACTGCGGCGCCCTCATCCCCGAAGCCTCCAAGCACTGCCCGAAGTGCGGTGTGGAGTTCGAGCCCGACACGGCCAAGTGCAGCGAGTGCGGCGCCTGGATCCCGTCAAAGGCGGAGAGCTGCCCCGAATGCGGGGCTAAGTTCATGACCGAACCAGTAGAGCAGGGCCAGGTAACCGGTTACATCGAGGCCATGAGGAAGCAGTACGACGAGTACATCGACGGCTTCCGCAACCAGGCCAAGACGGCCCTGGGCAGCAAGTACTCCGAGGAGAAGTTCCAGGAATGGCTACAGACCGAGCCCGAGTACCTGCCGTTCGAGGAATGGCTCCGGAAGGAAGAGATGAGCAAGAAGACTGGAGTGTTCCCCTGCCCGACCTGCGGGACCCTGAACGCGCGCGACTCCAAGGTGTGCCACCGCTGCGGAACGGTGTTCGACGAGAAGACCGTCGAAGAGGCCGAGGCCAAGCCCGATGAGAAGAAGAGCCCCTTCAGGCGCGTGGTCAAGAGGTCCAACGGCAAGGAAGCTCCTAAAGAGGAGAAGCCATCCGAGCAACCGCCGGCCGAGGGCGAAAACAAGAACGAGTAAACCCTTTCCCCAACTTTCCTTTTTCTTTTTTTATATTTTATTGATCAGCTTCGCTGTTCGATAGAGAAATAAAAATAATTGAAAGGGAAGGGGACCTTAGATCTTCTTGTCGTTATTCATGACCTCGCGGACTTCCTTCATGACCTTGTCCGGGTTCTTGTAGTAGGTGGAGATGAGCTTGGCCACCTGACGATAGTTGTCGAACTCCATCTTCTTCATGTACTCCAGGATCTCCACCCGGCGCCGCCATTCCCTTTCCATCTCCCTGGGGGACCAGCTCTTGATGGTCCTGACCTTCTCAAAGATGTAGGAATGCCCGCTGTAGTTGAACGAGTCGTCGGCCGGGTTCCACACGAACACTGAGTTGGTTATGAGCTCCCCGGTCTCGGGGTCCATGCCCACGATCTCCGTCAGGGACTTCACGCGCCTGGTCATCTTGGTCCCGACCTTCACCTGGGCCTGGAGCAGGACCACGTCCAGAGCGGTTATCAGGGCCCGGGGCAGGTTGATGGGGTCGTTCTCCATCCTGTGGACCATGGACTGCACGTCCTCGGCGTGGAAGGTAGAGTATGAGATTGTCCCGGTAGCCATGGCCTGGAAGACCACGTACGCTTCCTTGCCACGCACCTCACCGACCATCAGATATTGCGGACGCTGCCTGAGGGCGGCGGTGAGCAGATCGTACATGTCGACGGAACCGGAAGAGAAGCTTTTGCGTCCGCCAAAGGACTCCCGGGTAAGCCCAGGTATCCAGTTCTCGTGCGGTAGGTTGAGCTCCCTGGTGTCCTCGATGCTGATGATCTTCATCTGAGGGGGTATGAACAGCAGCACGGCGTTGAGAGTGGTGGTCTTGCCGCTGGCCGTGCCACCGCAGACCAGCATGGAGCTGCCGAACTCTGTGGATATCCACAGATAGGCCATCATCTCCGTGCTCATGGTCTTGAAGCGCAACAGGTCCACTGGTGTGAAGGGGTTCTCCTTGAAACGCCGAATGGTGAAGGACGAACCGCGCTTGGTCACGTGCTTCCCTAGGGTGGCGTTCAGACGGGAGCCGTCGGGTATGGTGGCGTCCAGCATCGGCTCGGCCACGGAAATGTGCTTGCCGCACTTCTGGGCCAGCCAGACCACGAAGGAATCCAGCTCCTCGTCCGTCTCGAACCTCACGTTCGACTTGATGGAGCCGTACTTGCGGTGGAATATGTAGAGCGGGATCCTCACTCCATCGCAGGAGCAGTCCTCGACGTTGGGGTCGGTCATCATGGCGTCGATGACCGAATAGCCGATGAAGTCGCGGCGCAGGTAGTAATGGATGCGCTCCCGGGACTCTAGGGTCAGACATACGCCGATGACCTTGAGCAGATCATCCGTCACCGTGCGCAAGATGCTCTCCTTCTCCCTAGATGTTATCCCTTCGGCCTGATTGATGGTCAGTACCACGCTGTTCTTCAACATCTCGAGCAGGATGCTCTCGTCCTCGGAGAGCGCCGGTTCAATGACCTCGTAAAGGTACTCGGAGTTTATGTTGTCGAACTTGATGCGCACGTAGGAATAAGGTTCCAGTATGGAGTGGATCTCCACCTCGTCGACGTTGCTGTCGGAGATTTTGGGTATGTCGGTGATGCCCCCTTTCGCCCGGTCGCTCCCGTCGTCCTTGGTCGGGACCCTCATCCTGACCGGTTTCTTCCTGATGCGATGGACCATGCCGATGTAGCGGTCCTTCAAGGTGGGCTTCTGGGTCCTTTCGATCTGCGTATCGCTGCTCTCAAGCAGCAACTCCAGATCCTTCATCGGTTCCTTTCCGCTCATGGACATCTTGCATCACCCCAGTACCCTGGTACCGATCAATCCTATCAACAGCATTATAAACGAATGGCGCAGCCCGTTCGCTATCCTTCCGTCCTGTAGCACCCCGGCCAATATCCCATCCCCGAAGGCGTGTATGACCACGGAGATGACGAATATGAGCTGGATCTCTGGAATCACGTCCGATTTCACTTGCACCGGTATATTGGACACGCCGGTCGTTCCTGCATCTATCTGGGTCCCGGCCTTTATCATCTGCGGCAGGAAGGTGGAGTTCAGGATGAATATCGTGGCCAGGAACACCGCGAAGGCCACGTATATGACCACGGTGTAGGTGGACATGGTAATGCTGCGCTCGTTGCGGTTCAGCATGGTCTCCCTGGCGTCGTGCGCCACCATGTCCAGAACGTCCGCGACGTTGCCGCCGGCATCGTTGGCCTTGATGACGATGGAGGTCATCCTCCGCACCAACGGGGTGTCCACCCGGTCGATGAAGAGTTTGATGGCGTCCGTCGCCGGAACGCCCCAGTCGATCTGCGCCGCCATCCTCTGGATCTCAGGAGTCAGGCGTCCATACCTGCCACGGGAAGAGACCTTAATAGACTCGGCCAGGGTCATGCCGAAGCGCCCGCCCTCGGAGACGTCCCTAAGGAAATCGGGCAGCCTGGACTCTATCTCCCTGATCCTCTTGAACTGGGCGGTGGAATAGAATCCGTAAGGTCCACAGAAGCCCATCAGGCCTAATGCCAGCCAGTCGATCCATTCCAGTCCGGTCTCCAGACCACCGATGGCATCCAGTGCGCCTATGGCGACGAATAGGGCCATGACCACAGTACCGATTATGAGCAAGATCCTGCTGTAGTCCTTCTTCTTGAGGGTCAATTGCTCGATGTCCAACAACTGTTTCTCTTCCATTTTTGACACCTCACATCGTGGACTCCTTGGTCATATTCCAGATAAAGAACGTGAAACCGAACTGGGAGAACGGCACCATCAGCCCCACAACCAGCCAGAGCAGCAATATAGTGGTCTGAGTGTTGCCCCCGGCACCCGGAACGATGGCCATGATGGCCATGATGACGATCAGGAATAGGGGGAAGGCCACCACCACGGTGACGAAAGTTTCGGCCATCAACCCGAGCGTCTCCAGCTGGCCCTTGATCTCCAGTTTGTACTCCCTCTCGAACTGCGAGGCCTTGGACAGGAAGTATGGTTTGAGCTGGCCTCCGGATGTGGAGGTGGTTACAACTCCCTGTAGGAACTCCTGGAAACGAGTGGACGGGGTGCACTGGGCCGCATTGCTTATCGCCGTCAGTATGTCACTGCCGAGCAGCTCCGTGTCCCTGGTGATCCATTCGGCCTCGTTCTTGATCTCCCCGTAGATGGGCTGGCGGGCGAGCTCCTTGAATATTATATCGATGTTTACATCGGCGCTGGCCATGGCCGAGATGAAGCTCATGGCCGCCCCCAGCCGCTTGTTGATATCCCTCCCCCTGGTCTTAGCCTTGGATGACGGTAATGAACTCATTACCACGAATGCCAGCACGGGGGGCAGGACCACAATCATGATGGTGGATATCAGGACCATGCTGGTCTCGATGTTCAGGAAGGCGATGAGTATCCCACCGAACAATGCACCCAGTACGCCCGACAGGACGCCCACGATCAGGGTGGTCATCCATACGAAGGCGGTGAACTCCTCCGGCCGCAGGCGCATATGGGCCTGTAGCAGCTGAAGCTCCAGCTTGGGGTTGGGTTGCATCCTCTTGATGACCGTCTTGCCGATGGTGCGCCAGCTAAGCTCCTGGTATGGTGTGAGCTTCACGTAATCGGGCACCACTCCCTCGGGCAACTTGACCAGACGCGGTCCGGCCTCCACCACGTGCTTGGGCGCCGCGCTCTTGGTGCGCAGGTAGGACTTCTCCGTAGAGTCCATGCGCGTGAATAGGTCGCTGTCCCCTCCGGCCATCACTTCACCTCCATGGCGGCCAGGTCGTTGCGGATGCGCAGAAGGGTCTTGTCATGGTCCTTGTAATAGGCATTGACCAGGTTCCAGATCTCCCGGTGGTTCCTGAGGTCCTTCTTCAGCAAGTAAGTGACCACTTCCACGCGGCGGTCGAACTCGGCCATCATCTCATCGTGCGTCAACGAGCGCATCTCCATTATCTTGTCGAAAAGGAAGGAATGACCTTTGAACATGAAGCGGTCCGTGGCCGGGTCCCATTCGTAGACCGTATTGGTTATCAGCTCATTGGTCTCCGGTTCGAAACCAACTATCTCCACGATCTGCTTCATGCGCCTCACGAACTCGTTCCCGACCTTCACCTGGGATTGTATGAGCACGTTGCGCAACGCGGTGAGCAGAATCCTCGGGCAGTTGATGGGGGGGTTCTCCAATCTGTTGACCATGCTCTTCACCGAGTCGGCGTGCATGGTCGAGTAGGTGCTGTGACCAGTGGCCATGGCCTGGAACATGATGTACGTCTCCTTCCCGCGGACCTCTCCCACCAGGATGTAGTTGGGGCGCTGCCTCAAGGCCGCCCGCACCAGATCGTACATGTCGATCTCGCCGGCCGCCCGACCATCCGCATCCCTCTCGCCCACGCCGGTCCTGGTCGCTCCAGGTATCCAGTTCTCGTGCGGAAGGTTGATCTCGCGGGTGTCCTCGATGCTGACTATCTTGGCCCCGGGCGGGATGAATATGGCCAATGAGTTCAGGGCGCTGGTCTTACCGCTGGCCGTCCCTCCTACCAAAATCATGGACTCGCCGTTCTCCACGCCCAACCATAGGTAGGCCATCATCTCTGGGCTGACCGTCTTGTATCTGAGCATGTCGGTCGGGGTGAAGGGCTTGTTCTTGAAGCGCCTGATGGTGAAGGTCGAACCCTTGGTGGTGACCTCGCGTGAATAGGTGGCCTGGATACGATGCCCTTCCGCGGTCGTCCCGTCCAGTATCGGCGAGGCGACTGATATCTGCTTGCCGCTCCTCTGGGCAAGGGTGACGACGAAGGAGTTCAGACTATCCTCGTCGTTGAATATGACGTTGCTTCGGATGCTCTCCCATTTTCCGTGGAAGATGAAAAGGGGAACGTTGAAACCGTCGCAGGAAATATCCTCGACCATATCGTCACGTATCATGGCGTCGATGACGCCGTGCCCGACGAAATCCCGGATGATGTAGTAACCTATGCGCTTCTTGGTGAGCTTGTCCACCTTGTGGCCCCTGGTGCGTATGAAGGAATCCACGCTGTCCCGGAGGTATTCCTCCTTGTCCAGCTGGGTCAGCTTCTCCCACTCGTACCCCAAGGTTCGATGCAAGGTGTCCTTGATGAGAACGAGGAGCGCATCCTCCTCAGAGGTCATGGCAGGCTCGATGACCTCGTACAGGTACTCGCTGTTGGTGTTGTTGTACGTGATACGCACGAAGGCGTAATCCTTGACCACCGAATAGGTGTCCAGCACCTCGATGCTGGGGTCGGTGATGTCCGGTATCACCGTTATGGCCGAACCAGAGGGAACCTTCTTCTCCTTGAGATCGACGGGGACCATCACTCTGCTGGCACGGTTCGGGGCCATCTTTCTCAGGAACTTGAGATAGGAATCGCGCATCTTCTCTGAAGTGCTGCTTCCCTCTGCCTCCCCGTCCGCCTCAGGGCTGTGGAACGTTTTGCTCCTTTTCGTACCTTTTACCGCGTTCTCCACTTTGTCACCCCGTTAATACTCCAGCTCCATCATCACATAGGCCCGGTTGTGCGTGAACTCGTTCACGTCATTTATGGTCAATGTCAGAACGTAGATGGGCCGATACTCGTCATAGCCTAGCTGCGGCGTTGAGGACAGCGTGTAGTTGGTACCTTCCAGCAGCCCGGCCGCTTGGGCCGTCTCATTGATATAGGACTCCCAGACAGTGTTATACCTAGTGGTGAACTTCAGCACCAGCTGTCCATTATCCGTTCCGGCTGGGGTGCACACATCATACGTCTGGGAATCGTGATAGATCAGGTCGATATTGATCCCTGCGCTCCCCTGTCCGGATATGGTTTCATTGCTCCCTATTATGTCCACTTGGTCGAACTGGATGTTCACCGTGCCGTCACCGTTGAGGGTGAAGACCAACGAGGGCGTGGCCCTCATGACCATCCCCTCTTCCTGGAACACCATCAAGGCCCCGTTCTCGTAGTTGAACCACTGACCTACGTAATACCGGTTAGGGGCGTAGAACTCCACGGCTCCGCCGCCCTCCTCGTTCACTGTTTTGGTCGAGTTCAAATATTCGTATTTGAACGAAACGTTGACACCAGTGTCATAGGTGCCTGCGGGTTTGAGGAACATATAACCAACCGTAGCCGTGGCGAAGATCGGCACGGCATCCGAGCCCATGGTTATCGGCTGGTACATATCGATGGTCGGCTTCTGGGTCACCTGGGCATTGATTATGAGCATGTCGACCTTGCTCTTCATATCGCTGAACTGGGTCAGCACCTCGTCCATGTGCGCCCGCTCGTTCTCCTTCATCCAGATGGGTATGTAGGTGTTGGTGAACATGGTCAGGATGGTCAGGAATACCAGCAGGGCCATGATGGTACCTACGGTTGAGGCCACACCTTCCCGGTCCCTCTTTAGGAACTTGGAACGACTGGACAAGCTGAAAGGTCTACGGACGAGCGAACGTTCCACCATACTGGTTACCTCAAAACCACCTGGATGATTTACGTTTTGTGGACTATATAAATATGTCGTGAAGAAAACAATTATACAAACCAAGACTGGCCTTTTCTAAATCCGACGTATAAAAATCAACCCTCGAGGTATCCCGGCTTCATCGAGAGTTGGAAACCAGGCCGCAAGAAGTGAAGGGGCTCAGACCAATAGGCAAATTATATAATCGCCCTCAATTATCGGGTGCCTAAGCCGCAGTAACTCAGTTGGGAGAGTGCAAGACTGAAGTCCCCATCGGCCCAAAGCCCGGGGGATCGAAATCTTGAAGTCGCTGGTTCGAACCCGGCCTGCGGCACCATACATTTTTCGTTCTTCCGAACAGGGACAATGTTCTATAAGGGAAAAGCCGATTCCGTTCTGAAATGCAAGTCAAATCCTTCGAGATAACCGCCATAGAGGCCAAGAGGTTCTCCAAGGTCGGCGAGCGCATGGCGAACATCAAGGTGGAGAACAACAGCGCCATCACCCAGATATCCCGGGGCGAGGGCGAGACGTCCCACATAGAGTATCGCTTCACCGCCAACTACACCGGGCTGGGCTACATCAAGATCGAAGGACAGATATCGGTCACCGACCTGGACAACAACATCGTTGAAGAATGGAGGAAGACCAACAACCTGCCGGTAGAGGAGGCCAACACAGTGCACAACACCGTGGTCAGCAACTGCATGGTATCAGCGTTCATAACCGCCAGGGAGATAAAGCTGCCCGCCCCCATGCCTATCCCTCGCATAAACGTGCAGAAGAAGCCCGAGATCCGCCCGAGCAACGGTGTGGAAGTAGCCTGATCACCTTATATGGTCCAGGGCGAAGGAGCCTATGGTCAGGGCGCTCTTGGTCGCGGTGTACTTGATATAAGCCCGGGACTGCACATCGCTTATGCCCTTTATAGCGAAGAATGTCTTAAGCTGATCCACCTTGAAATCGATCATGCCGTCCATCAGGGACCCAAGCATCTGGATCTCCGGTTCGCTGTGCATCCCCTTCTCCACCACGAAGAGGGACACGGCCTGGTCCTTCTTGCGCCTCCCGCATAGCGGGCTGAGGAAGCGGAACGCGGAATTGGGGTCGGAATAGGCGATGAGGGTGGAGACCGTGCGGAAGACCACGCGATAGTACTCGTGCTTCTCCTTGAACGCCCTGGCGATGCTCTCCACGACCTCGCCCATCTTCTCGTGGTCGTTGGGCTCATCGATGTAGGTAGTATAGGGATCCTTGGCGTCGTCTCCCATGGCCCGGCTGTAGGTATCGACGTATTTGACCAGGCCCAGCTTCTCATACTCCTCGTACCCGGAGATGATATACTTCATCTCATCCCGAATGTCCTTGGACGTCTTGTCGGTCAGGACCATGATCAAGGGCACGCCCTTGCGCAAGCCCTCCACGGCGAAGGTATTGGCTAAGACCTCCTTTCCAACGAAAGGCGGTCCGTGTATCATAATATTCGAACCAATGGGCAGTCCGCCCATCAGCAGGTCGTCCAGGCGCGGACTTCCGGACTTGACCTTGCGTTCTTGGAGTTCAAGGGCCCTCTCCTTCTCCCGATAGGTAATCTCGTCCTCGATCATGCCCTGCTCGCGAAGGCGCAGCTCCTCCTGCTTGGCCAGGACGTAGCGCTCCTTGGACCGCAGGGCGTCCTCTTTAGAGGCGACCTCGGCCTTCAAGGCCTCGAGCTTCTTCAGCAGCTCGGCCTCTTCCAGCCCTCCGGTCTCCTGCCTCATCTCCTCGAGCTTTTTCCTTTCTCCGGTGTAGATCTTCTCGCGGTATAGGAGGTCCTCCTCGCGGCGGATTAGCTCGTCCTCCTTGTAGGTGATGGCCTCCCTTATGTGGTCCATCTCATCCTCCCTCTCCTTGAGGCGGATCCGGAGGTCATCGGCCTCCTGCTTGAGAGTGAGGAACTCCCGCTCCTTGCTCTGCAGCACCTCGAGCTTTCCCAGGAGGTCCGAGCTGATGGTGCCCCCGCTGCTGCGGAGCACGGCCAGCTCGTCCTCCTTAAGCTTCATCTCGATCTTGATCTTGGCCAGCTCCTTCTCCAGGCTGGCGCTGCGGCTGTTGAGATCCGCTTCCTGGTGCCGATACTGCTCGTCCTTCTCCTTGAGCTCGGCGTGGAAACGTTCCCTCAACTCGTTCTGCTGGTTCTCCATCAGACCGTTGCATTCGCCAGCGGTCGGGCCGGCGGTCTTCTCTTCCATCAAGCGGTCCCTCTCGACGATGATGGCATGCAAGCGTTCAAGGGCTCCCTTCTCCGGGTCCGACGTGCTATCCTCGGCAAGCATGGTGTGCATCGCCGCCAGTTCGGTCTCGTAGCGGCCAACGCGTTCTTTCAGCTCGGCCAGCTCATCCTCGGGGACCATGTCCCCGCCCTCGCCCAGCCAGGTCAGTAAGGCCGATCCCTCGCCCTCGCCGTCCAGCCATTTGCTCAAGCGGTCCACCTCGGCATGGTCAGGGTCTGCCGGCTCCCCCTCCCCTTTCTTTTCCGCCGTCTGCGGGCCGATCTGATTCTTCTCCTTGTTCATTCCCTTAATCAACCCGGTGACCAGTGCATCCATCCTTTTAACTGGGGAAAACTCCCCAGGTGAATATTTAATTTTTAGGGCGTCCGTTCTCCGGCCGGGATGACCCGTTACGGTCTGACGCCCTTGTTACAAAAAGAATATATGCTCGACTTTTTATATATAAATTACTTAAATAAATTATTTCCTTCGCCCCGCCCCAAACCACCCGTCCGTAGCGGACAGCGCCGATCGCTCCCCTTCCATTTATGCTAGCCAGTGGTCTTTCGATAATCGTTCTGTGACAAAAAGATATATATTCAGCGTTACATCTAAGAAAGTGCTTGGGCTCGGCCAGAGGGCTACATATGGAAAAAAGGGTGCACATCAAGATCGACCGCAACAGCGATTTCACGCTGCGAGAGGTCTTGAAGAAGATCGAGGAGATCCAAGCAGAGAATCCCGATCTGGACGTCTTCTTCGACGGAGACGATTACGCCATATGCAGTCGGCCCAGGAAGGTCAAGAGCCGGATGTAAGGCTCTTGCCGTTCTAGTTACAGCTTCAAATTGTAGCGAGGGGTTTGATTTGGTGAAGAAGAAGGATGTTCTGACGGAGAAGGTCAAGCAGATTGACTTTGACAAGATCGTGACCGTGAAGGACCTGGTCGAGGCCTACAAGGACTCGTCTATACAAAGCCGGGCCCTGGCCACCTGCGCCATCGCCTACGAGAAGGCGCTTAAGGACCCCGCCCGCCCCACCGTCATATTAGGGCTGGCCGGGCCACTGGTGGCCGCCGGGCTCAGGAAGGTCATCGCCGACATGGTCAAGTTCGGCATCGTGGACGCCATCGTGACCATCGGCGCCATTCCATACCAGGACTTCTACCAGGCCCGGGGCTACAGTCATTATAAATGCTCACCGCGCTGCGACGACCTGGCCCTGCGCGAGGTGTTCGTGGACCGCATATACGACACCCTGGTCGACGAGGACAAGTTCCGGGAGACCGACGCGGTCATCGGGAAGATCGCCGAAGGACTGGAACCCCGGAGCTACGGCAGCCGGGAGTTCATGCAGATACTGGGCGAGCACATCGATGACGAGGATTCCATTCTGTACAACGCCGCCAAGTACGGCGTGCCGGTCTTCGTTCCCGCCCTCAACGACTCGTCCATAGGCATCGGGCTGACCGGTCTCTACTATAGGAAGAGGAAGGCCAACGAGCCGTTCATGCGCATCGATTCAATACGCGACAACTGGGAGCTCACTCAGTTGAAGATCAAGGCCAAGAAGACCGCGGTCATCTATATTGGCGGCGGGGTGCCCAAGAACTTCATCCAGCAGACCGAGGTCATCTGCGAGACCCTGGGCTACAACAAGGGAGGCCATCATTACGCCATCCAGATCACCCAGGACGCCCCGCAGTGGGGCGGACTGAGCGGCTGCACCTTCGAGGAGGCCCAATCCTGGGGTAAGATCAACCGCGACGCCAATAAAGCGGTGGCGTACGTCGAAGCCTCCATTGGGCTGTCGCTCATGGTCGGTTACATATTGCAGTCCGGGACCTGGAAGGGCCGCAAGCGGTTGAAGTACACCTGGAAGGACGACATGCTGACCAAGGTGACCAAGGCCCCCTTGGGCCTCTGAGCCAACATGGAACAACACGTGGGAAGGGCCACCATGGCCATACACAACTCCTACGACCCCAAGGTGTTCCGAGAGGCGCACCGCCGCATACTGGCCCGGGCGGGGCCGCTGGCCCTGGCCTACGATTTTAACCTGGCCACGTTCGGCTTCCCCTTCCCCGAGGCCCTCAGGTTGCCGGCAGAACTGGCGGACTGGGTGGCCTCCACCACCTCCATCGGCGAGGACGGCTCCTACCTCAAAGAGCTGGCGGCCAAAGGCCGCTTCCAAAGCTTCCCCTACACCGCACGAGGGGTGCCTCCCCAGCTAGGCGTCCCGGTCCTCACCACCTGCGACCCCGACCCCAAAAAGAAATTGAAACTGGACCAGGTGGCCGAGATGCTTGCCCAGGGGCAGGGCATCTGCTTGATTTTCGGTGCCGGACCTAAGGGCGTACCAAAGAACGTGCGCGAGATGGCCAAGTATAACCTGGACATAACCTTCGACGGCCGTTCGCTGGAGACCTGCACCGCCCTGGGGGCGGTGGCTGGGGCGCTGGGGCACAAGTTGCGCTCCTTACAAAGCGTCCCGAAAGGCTTTCAATAGGTATCGTAGCGCAGGCCGAGCGAGGGCAGGCTGCAACCGTTGCCCTTGACCACCTGGCCCACGCGTTTTGCTTTCTTTCCCAATATGAGCAGGGTCTCCTCGACATCCTCTTCCGGAAGTATGATGGCGAACCCCATCCCCATGTTGAAGGTCTTGTACATCTCAAGGTCGGTGACATGTCCGATGCGCTGTATCGCCTTGAATATCGGCTGCGGCTCGACGGGATCGGTGATCCGGTACTCCAGCCCCTTCTTCAGGCGCACGAAGTTCTTCAGGCCCCCACCGGTGACGTCCACCATACCAGTGACCTGGACCTTCCGCACCACCTTGAGCACATCGCGAACGTAGATGTGAGTAGGGATGAGCAACTCCAGCCCCACAGGCTGGTCCAGCTCCTCCAGCTCGTCGTCGTAGGAGACCTTGGCCGACTGCAGCACCTTGCGGGCCAGGGTCATGCCGTTGGAGTGCACGCCGGAGGAGAGCAGGCCGATTATGGCGTCGCCTTCCTTTATCTCCGCGCCAGTGACCATGTGCTTCTTGTCCAGCATCCCTAACGCCGTCCCGGACAGGTCCACGCCCTTCACCATCTCCGGAAGGACGGCGATCTCCCCGCCCACCAGGTCCACGTCGGCCATCTCCGCGGCCCGGTCGAGGCCTATTCCGATCTGGTCCGTTATCTTCTCGTTCGGGACGTCCAAGGCGATGTAGTCGACGAAGGCGATGGGCTCGGCGCCCACGCATATGGTGTCGTTAACGTTCATGGCCATGCAATCGATGCCCACGGTGTCCCACTTGTCGAGCGCCTCGGCCACCAGCAGTTTAGTGCCCACGCCGTCCGTAGCCAGCGTCAGAACGCGGTCGCCCAGGTCCATCAGGCCAGTGAACTGACCCGGCAGGTCGATCATGCGCACCGGTCCCTGGCGCCGGTACTTCAGGTGCCCTACCAGGGCGGAGATGGCCTGTGATTTGCGGTCGATGTCCACTCCGGCCTTGGCATAGGTCCACTCGCTCTCCTTCATCATCTCTCCATATGCTGAAATGCCCCTACCGATAAAATATAATCGGTCGGGCAATGGTTTTTTATCCTGCAAGGGATTGAGCACGATGTCATGTCCAAGAACTGGTTGCAGGAGCGCCGACGTGATTACTACTACCGCAAAGCGAAGCAGCTGGACTACCGCAGCCGCGCCTCCTTCAAGCTCATTCAGATAGATGACCACTTCAAGATCATCAAACGGGGATCGACGGTAGTCGATCTGGGCGCCGCTCCCGGCGGTTGGTTGCAAGTGACCGCGGAGCGCGTAGGGCCCAAAGGTAAGGTCGTGGGCGTGGACCTGCAGCCGATAGAACCGCTGGAGGGCGTGCAGACCATAAAGGGCGACGTGCGCAACCAGGCGGTGCGCGACGAGCTATTGGCGCTGACCGGCGGCCGGGTCGACCTGGTCATGTCGGACATGTCCCCCAACATATCCGGCAGCTATTCCATGGACCACGCCCGCTCCATCGAGCTCTGTGAGATGGCCCTGGACTTCGCCATGCGCACGCTCTCCCCGGGCGGGCGGCTGCTGATGAAGATGTTCGAGGGGGACCTGAGCAACGATTTCCTGGCCGAGGTGAAGAAGCACTTCGCCACCGTAAAGCGCTATTCCCCGGAGGCTTCCCGCTCTAGCAGCTCGGAGATATACGTCATCGCCAAAGGGTTCGGCAAGACCGAGGAAGGCCAGAGCGGCTAACCTTTTTATCCGCCTAAAATCTTGTAAGAGACGATGTTGACCTACATTACAATCATGTTCAACTCCAACGGCAGCCGCCCCTCGGAGATATTCAACGCCCTGAACAACATGGGCTTCCAGCCCACCACCGGCAACTACGACGGCTTGTTCAAGTGGGACAAGAAGGCCACCCTGGACGACGCCATATATCTCGCCGACAAGGTGTACCTCACCCTGAAGGGCACCGGCGCCCTGTTCAAGCTGGAGACAGTGTCCGAAAAAAACGACTGAGCTGGGACGATGAGGTGCGGCAAGATCGTCTGCGTAGGCCAGAACTATAGAGCCCACGTGAAGGAGATGAGCTCCGAGGAACCGGCCGAACCAGTGCTCTTCCTGAAGCCTTGCACGTCCCTCATCGAGGACGGGAAGGCGATATTGATACCGCCGGGCATAGGCACGGTGCACCACGAGGTGGAGCTGGCCTTGATCATAGGCCGACCAGGCAAGGACATAACGCCGAAGAGGGCCCTGCAACACGTCCGGTCCGTGGCGGTGTTCAACGACGTCACCGCCAGGGACGTACAGTCGACCGCCAGGAAGGCCGGCCTGCCCTGGGCCCTGAGCAAGGGCATGGATACCTTCGCCCCCATGAGCGACCCCGTGCCTCTCAGGGAGGTCGGCGACCTGCACGTCCTCGAACTGGAGCTCAGGGTCAACGATGAGCTGAGGCAGAAGGGGAACACCTCCCAGATGATATTCCCGCCCGAGCAGCTGATCTCCTATATCTCCCGCTACATGACCTTGGAGCGTGGCGACATCATCGCCACCGGCACGCCCAGCGGCGTCGGTCCGTTACGGCCGGGCGATCAGGTCGTGGCCACCATATCCGGTGTAGGCACAATGGCAAACCCAGTCAGGGCTCAGTCCCAAAAGCGCTTGGTACGGGCGTAGTTGATTTCGGCGTTCAGGATGTCCCGCAGGAACTCGTCCTCGTCCGGGGCGAAGCTGGCCAGGATGCGGGCGGCGGTGTCCGTTCCGACGCCCCTGGCGGCCATGGCCAGCAAGGCCCTCCGCCCGTTGTTCTGCACCAGGGAGGCGTTCTTGTACAACCGCCGCAGTTCCTTCTCCTCGTCCTCTTTAAGGTCCTTCTTCTTGACCAGCTTGACCATGTCGCGGTTGTAGCCGTTCAGGGCGGCCACCATCTGCCCCCCGCACTGGTGGCAGACGATGAAGCGCTTGGCGTCCTTGGCCTTCAGCCTCCACTGCACCCCGCAGTTCAGACAGGTCATGTGCAGGCTCTCGTCCTCCAGGCGTTTCTTGAGCGCCATCAATATGGAATGGTCGGCTCGCTGCGGGGTGATGAGCTCTTTGGTATGGGTGAGCCCGGCCTTGCCTATGGGCGACAGGCCGCACACGGCGATCTCCATCTCCCCGGACTCGATGGCCTTGATCACCTCCATGGTCTGGGGCACGTCGAAGTCCTCCCACAGCACCTTGTCCACCGCCTCCTGCATCAATGAGGAGCTTTCATAGGCCTCGACCAGGCGGGCGAAGCTGATGTTGTGGTAATCGGCGTCCCGCTCCACCGCCCCGAACTTCTTGGCCACGAAGACGAAGCGCCAGCGCATGTGGCTGGAGTTCTTCATGACCATGCGGATGAGGCTCTCCACCGCCGGGGCGTTTATGGAGCGCAGAGTGTCCACCACTGTGTCCGGGCCGATGTCCCGGGGCAGGTCGATGATGACCCGGTAGGGGTCGGTGGTCACGGCCACGCTCTCCCCCAACCGCGCCGTCAGCAGCACCGAGAGCATCTTGGAGATGGTCTCGTTGACCTTGCTGCCGAAGCACATGTTGAGTATGGCCATACGCTTACCCATCTCCAGGGTGATGCGCCGGTCGGTGGGCATGGGGAAACCGTCCCTCTGCTCCTTCAGGTAATCGTCCAAGGCCCGGTAGGAGGCGGCGTCACCGCGGTACGCCTTCTTATCGTAACTCTCGCGCATGCGCCCCACTTCCTGGGCCACCTCGAACGGCACGGGAATGTCCTCGCCCACCCAGGAGGGGATGGAGCCGATCTCCTTGACCTGTTCCACCAGCAGCTCGTCGTCCTTGACCTCCACGATGCGCCATGAACGGCCGCGCGTGATGAAGGTAGCGTACGGCTCGGCGAAGGAGATGACGAAGCTCTCGTCTAGCGTCCCCACTAACTTGCGCGTGCCGATGTCCCTGATCTTGAAGGTGCGCTCGTCCGGGATCATGGAGATGTTATCATAGAAGTACTTGCGGCCCCTGGCCGAGCGCTTGTAGACGTCGTCGTTCACGAATATCAGGCCGATCTCCGCCACCTGCCGGAGCACCGCCTCGAACTTCTGCCTGGTCAGGTCGCGGAAGGGATATGCGCGCCGTATCACGCGGAAGGCCTTCTCCACCGGCACCGGACCGGCGACGGTCATGGCGATGATCTGGTTGGCCAGGACCGTCAGGGGGTCCTTGCGCACTACCAGCGGCTCGTACCCTTCGTTCAGCGCCAATCTGGTTATCACCAAGCTCTCGGCGATCTCGTCCGGGCTGGAGGCCACGATGGCCCCCTCCGTCTTCCTTCCTATCCGGTGCCCGGCCCGGCCCATGCGCTGCACCAGCCGGGAGACCTGGCGCGGGGAATTATACTGGATGGCGAAGTCCGACGAGCCGATGTCTATGCCCAGCTCCAATGAGGAAGTGCATATCAGCCCCTTCAGTGCCTCGTTCTTGAAGGCGTCCTCCATCTCCACCCTGGTCTCCTTGCTCAGGGAACCGTGGTGTACGCCCACCTTGAACTCCTCGTCCCACACATGGAAGCGGGCGGCTATGGCCTCGGCGGTGTCCCGGGTGTTCACGAAGAGCAATGTGGAGCGGTGCGACTCGATGAGGTCCTTGGCCCGGCGCATGCAGGCGATAAGCTGAGGGTCGCTCTGCAGTGTGCCAGCCAGGTCCTTGTCCTCCTCCTTGACCTCCGGACACTGCACCCTGATATCCATTTCCTTAGCCACCTTGGCCCGGATGACCCGCACCGCCCTGCCATTTCCCCCAAGGTAGTTGGCCACCTCTTGATACGAACCGACGGTGGCCGAAAGACCGACGCGCTGGAACTCCCCAGCCAGTTCCACGACCCGTTCCAGGGCGACCGCCAGCTGCGCCCCGCGCTCGTCGTTGGCCAGTTCATGTATCTCGTCGACCACGACGTACTTCACGTTGGCCAGGTGGGTCCTGAGGTTCTTCCCGGTGAACATGACCTGCAGCGTTTCCGGGGTGGTTATCAAGATATCTGGCGCGTACTTGGACTGCCGCTGGCGCTCGCTCTGCGAGGTATCCCCGTGACGCACCGCCACGCTGAGATCTAGGGCCTCACCGAACTCCTCCAGGCGCTTGAGCATGTCCCGGTTGAGGGCCCTCAAAGGGGTGATGTAGAGAAGCCGGATGCCCTGGCCCGGGGTGTTGATGAGCTTGTGCAGGAGAGGCAGCATTGCCGCCTCGGTCTTGCCGATGCCGGTCGGGGCGACCAGCAACACGTTGTCACCGGCCATCACCGGAGGTATGGCCTCGCTCTGAGCCCCGGTCGGCTCGGTTATCTCCTTGTCCTCCAGCACCTTGCGGATGCGGGGGTCCAGCAGTTCGAATACCATCTTACCTTCCGTCAATATTGGTGATGCGCTTCATCACAGTGCTCAAGATACTCCATGATGTCAATGCGCGTCAGCGTCCCTAGGAGAATATTGTTGTCATGACCTACGACCAGCATCCTGGCGATCTGTTTGGAGTTCATCTCCTCGAAAGCCTGGTAGGCGGAGGTCCCCACCTTGACCTTCTCGTAATGAGCAGTCATGAGATCGCCGATGAGGGACGAGGAATCGTCCTGCTTCTCGAGCACCTCCCGGAGCACGACGCCTATGGCCTCTCCACCGGAATCGACGACCGGATACAGGTAGTGCGGTTCGGAGACAGCGCCTCTCATGGCCTCGCCCACGCTCATTTCCGAGGTGAGCGTGATAGGGTCTCCCCTCATTACCTTTTCCACCGGTACGCCGTCCAGGGTTGCCGGGTCATATATGAACGTGCGCCTGGCCACCTGATTTCGATACAGGGTCTGATTCCCGGTCACCATATAGGAGAGCGCGGAGGCCACCATCACCGGGATGAGCACGGTATAGCCACCGACGACCTCGGCCATCATCACCGATGCGGCAATGGGGGTCTTTGAGACACCGGCCATCATGGCTCCCATGCCGGCGATGACGAAAAGAGGGAGCGGCGTCAGGTCCAAGCCAAGGGCAAAAGTGGCTCCTAAGGCCCCTCCCATCAAGAGGGAGGGGAAGAACACGCCACCGCTACCACCGCTACCGATGGTCAGGCTGGTGGCCACCAGCTTGGCCGCGAACAACGCCAGCAACAGCCCAATGGAGATAACGGACCCCTCGATGAGCGCCCTGATGGTGTCCTCGGACGTTCCCAGTATTTCGGGGATGAACACGCCGACGCAGCCCACTAGTAGCCCGCCCAGCATGATCTTTACGGATAGGGGAAGGGCGCTGCGCTTGGTCAGCTCCTCCATCAGATGCATGGAGCTGATGAAAAGCCGTCCAGCCAGGCCTATGATGATTCCCAGAGCGATGATGCCGATGACGATGACCGGGTCCAAGCTCAGGTCCATCGCCGGCACCTCGAAAAGCGCCTCGTAGCCGTTCAGGGAGACGAAGACCAGATATGAGACCACGCTGGCGATCATCGAGGGAATGATGGCCCCCGGCTCCAGATCGTTCTTGTACGGCACCTCCATTGCGTAAATGGCTCCGCCCAGGGGCGCCCGAAACACTGCTGACAAGCCGGCAGCCGCCCCGGCTATGGCCAAGGTACGCATTTCTCCCTTCCTCAACTTCAAGCGGTCCCCGAAGAATGTGGAGACGGAGGCTCCGATGTGCATGATTGGGCCTTCCGTGCCGGCGCTGCCCCCGGTGCCGATCGTGATCGCGGAGACCAATATCTTGTACGGTCCTGAGCGGGGCGAAACCCTTCCCCCCCGATGGTGTATGGCCTCAATGACCCGGCCAGTTCCCCCTCCGGCCGAATCCGGGGAAAGGCGAGATATGATCAGGCCGGCCAGCAGTCCGCCGATAGCTGGCAGGAACAACCGGAGATACCAGGGGATGTCCTCAACATCATAGCATATATGCCAGATGCCGACAAGCATCCATTGGAACGCCATCGCCCCCAGTCCGGCGCCGAGTCCGATGAGCACGCTCAAGGGTATCCATTTTCTCAGATAATCCTTGAAGTCCTCTGTTACGATGCCCTGATAACCTCGCCTCAGGTAATCGACGGTGTGCTTCCGATTCGTTGTATCCTGGCTCATGTAGCACGGAGACCATTGGCTCTCATCATTAAAAAATAATTGCGAGAAATGGTTTATTAAATGGGGTTTACTGCTTGACCGGTTCGGCTGGGGCTTCGGGCTCGGTGGCCAAAGCCAGCATCTCGGACACGTCCATGACCTTGATCTTGGCCCCGATCTTCTTGGCCGCCTGCTGCAGGTTGAGCACGCAGAACGGGCAGGTGGTGGCCAGGATGTCCGCTCCGGTGTCCACGGCCTCCTTGACCCGCTCAATGGCAATGGCGATGGCCATGTCGTTGTACTGGCTCTTATACCCACCGCCGGCGCCGCAGCACCTGGACTTCTCGCGGACGTTCTTCATCTCCACGAACTCCACGCCGGGTATGGCCTTAATGACATTGCGCGGCTCGTCGTAGACCTTGGCGTGGCGTCCTAGGTGGCAGGGGTCGTGGTAGGTGACCTTGACCTTGAACTCCTTGGTGAACTTGACCTTCTTCTCCTTGATCAGCTTGTCAGCGTATTGGGCGAAGTGGAACACCTCGAAGGTGGGATGGGAGTAGAACTTGCCGTAGTCGTGCACGGTGGTCTTGTAGCACCCGGCGCAGGCGGTGACCATGGCTTGTGCCCCCATGTGCTCCATGGTGGTGATGGTGTGCTCGGCGAAACGGTAGGTGAGGCCGGTCTGGCCGGTCCTGAGGGCCGGGGAGGTGCAGCACCACTCGTCGCCCTCCATGATGTTGGTGGAGACGCCGCAGCGGTTCAGGAAGATGACGCTCGCTTTCGCCAGGTTCTGCATGCGGTAGGAGGCGGTGCAGCCGGCGAAGAACACCACGTCAGGATTCTCGGCCTTGGGCACGGCCGGGTACCAGGCGCCGCGCTTCTCCATGGGCTCACCGTAGGGGTTGCAGACCTCTTCCAGGCGCTCCTTGATCTTGACGTGAGCGGGCATGGGGCCGTGGCCGCTCTCGACGCACCACTCCCTGACCTTCTCCCAAAACTCGGCGAAGTCGATGCCCACGTGGCACACTTCGGCGCAGGCGGCGCAGGTGGTACACATGAAAAGGGCCTCGACGAACTCGTCATCGATCTCCACCTTGCGGCCCAGAAGCTTGTCTATGACGGTGCGCTTGCCCAATTGGGAGATGTAGAAGACCTTGCCCCTGGGGGTCACGGACTCCCAAGGCGTCTGTCTCCACGTCTCACAGGTTTGAATACAATAGCCGCACTGAAGGCAGGCTTTGATCTCCCTATCGATGTTCGGTAATTTGACCATGACGATACCTCTGAGCCCAGATGAGGAGGATTGACCTAGGCCAACCCTATATAGATTGTGCTCTATGCATGCCCAACGGGTATTAAAGTTTTTTCAGCCCATCAATAGTGATGGCCAAACATATTGGAAAATAAAAATTTTATTTAATATATATTTATATTGGGTGCCCCGGATCCGAACGACGGAAAGCCCGTCAACCCTCCAAGATCGGGGAATAGCCGTACCAAGCGCCCTCGTCCCTCAACAGGTCCAGGTTCTTCTCCAGCAGCTCACGATGGCCTTCCTCTATGTGCGTCAGCCTTTCCAACAGCGCCTTGGCCCCCACGTCCTCGACCATGACCACCGCGTTCCTGTACATCTCGATCGAGTTGACCTCTACATTGATACCGGTCTCCATGGCCGCGATCTCGTCCTCCAGCGCAAGGCAGCTGTCCGGAGGGAAACGGAAGGCGATCTCAGGTGCCACTCCTAGAAGTGACATGGACGGGCGGACGGTGGACGGATCGGTCCCGGGAGCGATCCTCCTCATCTCTCGTAGGACATGCTCTTTGTGCTGGACCTCGTCCCGGGCCAGCCCGCGCAGCAGCGCGGCGCCCTTCTCATCCCTCACGCATTCGTTGAAGCGGTGATAGAACCCGATGCCGAACTCCTCGACGCTCAGTGCCGCCGCTAAGATCGACAGTACACCTTCATCGCCGCTGATGCCCTTGCCGTTCATCCAAGACCTCGGATGACTTAGGCATCGCATCGACTATAAGTGTTATCCATGTCAGAACGAACGCATTATTGTTCCAATCCAGAATAATATGGGGAAGGCATTTTCGGGGAGAGGGGGGAAGTTCTGTCCATCGACAATTTTTTTAATACGTGTCGCATAGAAATATTTAAAAGGCGAATCAGATTTGCCGCATTTCGTAGGCAGGTCGTGAGTACGCCCCTGGTGATGGTCATGTGTCAGGCGGGAAAGGAGCTGTTTCCCACCTCAAGCATTGAACGGTGCATTTATGATCAGTGATAGCTTTTTTCCCATCCTTCTTGTACTGGCATTCTCCGGTGCCCTATTGGCCGCAGCCTTGAACCGCAGGCCCAAGGACAGCACCAGGGTGGCCTTCGGGGCGTCGGCGATGGCCGCCCTCGTGGGCATGCTTGTCGGAGCGGACGTCCTGTTCAACGGTCCTATGCGGCTGGAGCTTCCGTTCTCCTCTCCCTTCGGTACCTTTGCCTTCGCCGTGGACCAGCTCAGCGCTCTGTTCATCATCATGATCTCCTTGGTCACCTTCGCCGTGTCCATCTATTCCCTCGGCTATGTCGACCATTACTTCGGAAAATACCCCATCGGCCTGATGGGCTTCCTGTTCAACATCTTCTACGCCTCGATGATAATGGTGGTCACGTCCTCCAACGCCATCCTGTTCCTGATAATGTGGGAGACCATGTCCCTGTCCTCCTACCTCCTTGTGATATTCGAGAGCAGGGAACGGGGGACCGTCGGTTCCGGTCTCTTCTACCTCATCATGACCCACATCGGGACGGCGGCGATCACCATCGGCTTCATCCTGATGTACACGGAGTCCGGGTCCTTCGATTTCGATACCTTCCAAGGGGCCGCATCAGGGATGTCCGACCTCCTGCGCTCCTCGGTGTTCCTCCTATGGCTGGTGGGCTTCGGGACCAAGGCGGGGATAATCCCGCTCCATATCTGGCTGCCCATGGCCCATCCCGCCGCACCCTCCAACATATCCGCCCTGATGTCCGGGGTGATGGTGAAGACGGCCATCTATATGCTCATACGCTGCTACTTCGGCTTCCTGGGCGTCCAGGACGCCTGGTGGGGGATTGTGGTCCTGGCGGTCGCCTGCGTATCGGCCCTGCTCGGGGTCATGTACGCGCTGATCGAGAGCGACATCAAACGCATGCTGGCGTTCTCCACGGTCGAGAACATCGGGATAATAATGATGGCCCTGGGGGTGGCCATGCTCTTCCAGTCCTATGGATTGCCCGAGCTGGCCGCGCTGGCGCTCATAGCCACCCTGATGCATGTGCTGAGCCACGTCCTTTTCAAATCCCTGCTCTTCATGGGGGCGGGCAGCGTCCTATATGCGACGCATACGAGGAACATGGAGAAACTAGGCGGGCTGGCCAAGCGGATGCCCTACACCAGCCTGATGTTCTTGATCGGCGCGCTCTCCGTGGCCGCCATCCCCCCGATGGCCGGGTTCGTGAGCGAATGGCTCGTCTTCCAGTCCATGCTGCAGTCCTTCAATTTCCCGGAGATGATCGTGAAGATACTCATCCCGGTGAGCCTGGGCACGCTGGCGATCACCGGGGCCCTCGCCGCGGCGACGTTCCTGAAGGCCTTCGGCATAACATTCTTAGCCAGGCCCAGAAGCGAGGAGGCAGAGCAGGCCAAGGAGGTGCCGCGCACGATGCTCGTGGGAATGGGCATCTTGGCCGCGCTGTGCGTGCTGGTCGGCGTACTCTCGTTCGCCATCCTGCCGGTCCTGGACGACGTCACCTCTCCTCTCATAGGGGTCTCGATCAAGGACCATCTGACCAGTGGGCTCATGATCGTGCCGACCGTAACGGAGTTCTCCCAGGTCTCCCCCGTGTACATCGCCGTCCTGTTGGCGGTGATCTTCCCGCTCGTCCTGGTCCTGACGAAATATTACGGGGGGGATAGAAAGGTGGTCCGCGCGGACACCTGGGACTGCGGCACTCCCCTGACCTTCAGGACCGAATACACCGGAAGGGGGTTCTCCAACCCCATCAACCGCATGTTCTCCTGGGTGTACAGGCCGAAGAGGGAGTTCAAGGCCACCGCGCAACCCTCGCCTTACATCAAGACCAAGATGAGCTATTCCAGTACGATGGAGCCAGTGTTCGAGAAGTACATGTACGGTCCGGTGGTCTCCTTCGTGAGATGGGCGGCCCGGAAGATAAGTGTGATCCAGACCGGGAGCATCCAGACCTATCTGGGGTACATCTTCGTCATGCTGGTCCTGCTTTTGCTCGCCATGAGGTGGTGAAATGATCATTGAAATCATCCAGACCCTGCTCATCCTGGCCACCGCTCCCCTGGTGACCGGTCTCATCCGCAAGTTCAAGGCCTTCTTCCAGGGAAGGGAAGGACCTTCGGTCCTTCAGCCATATCATGACCTGGCCAAACTGTTCCGCAAGGGTTCGGTGGTATCCAAGGATACGTCCTGGTTGTTCATGGCCGCACCATACGTCTGCATGACGGCCGTCATAACCGCCGCGCTCATGGTGCCGTTCTTCACCTACAAGTCCGCCAATTTCATCGGGGACCTGATCGTCGTCGTATATCTCTTCGGCACGATGCGCTTCTTCCTCGTCCTATCAGGCCTGGACGCCGGATCCTCCTTCGGCGGCATGGGGAGCAGCCGGGAGGTGACCATAGCGGCACTGGTCGAACCGACGATGCTGCTCTCCATATTCACTATGGCGCTCATTTCCGGTACGACGAGCATCGGTCAGATCTCCGAGGGCATCGCCACCACCGGTCTCGACCTGGTGCGCCCGGCCCTCTTCCTGGCCTTCGCCGCCTTCTTCATCTCGACCCTGGCGGAGAACGCCCGGGTCCCGGTGGACAACCCGGCCACCCACCTCGAGCTTACCATGATACACGAGGCCATGATACTGGAGAATTCCGGAAAGCAGCTCGCTCTCATGGAATGGTCCAGCATGACCAAGCTCCTCCTCTATATAGCCATCATGGCCAACATTTTCTTCCCGTGGGGCATAGCCACGGAGCTCACGGCGGCGGCGCTGGCCGTCGGGTTGATCGTCATATTCGTCAAGGTATTGCTGTTCTCACTAGCCATCGCGATAATCGAATCGTCCATGGCCAAGATGCGCCTGTTCCGACTGCCCAACCTGTTGACCGTATCCTTCACCCTGTCCTTGCTGGCGGTGATGTCGTTCTATATTCTATGAGGGAGACGCATGCAAGATTCACTTAGTTTAGACGCCATCGACGCCCTTGCCGCCATCATACTGTTGACGGACTTCATGCTCGTGGCGAGCGCTCGCATGCGGTCCCTGACCCGCCTTTTCGCCATACAGTCCCTGGCACTAGGGGGCCTGGCAGCGGTGGTGGCCTTCGAGACGGGGGCGGAGCACATATACATAATCGCGGTCCTGAGCGTAGCGCTCAAGGCCATAATCATCCCCCGGTTCATCAATTACACCACAGAGAAGATCCATGTAAAGAACGAGGTGGAGCCGTTGATAAAGATACCAGGCTCCTTGCTTATCTGCGCCGCCCTGGCCCTGATAGCGTATTACGTCACGGAACCCATCATGGAGCTGGACACGGCCATAACCAGTAACTGCCTGGCGATATCCTTCGCCTCGGTGCTCATCGGCATGTTCTTCATGGTGTCAAGGCGCAAGGCCATAAGTGAGGTCATAGGACTTCTGGTGGTGGAGAACGGGGTGTTCCTGGCAGCCATAGCCACCACCTATAGCATGCCCATGATCGTCGAGCTCGGGGTGTTCTTCGATGTGTTCATCGGCGTCGTGATCATGGTCGTGTTCGCCTTCCGCATCAACCGTACCTTCGATTCTCTCGATGCCACCAACCTTAGGGGGCTGAAGGATTGATCACCACCGTCCTGCTCCTCCCCTTGGCCGTCGCCCTGATATGCTTCCTGCTAAATCGGCGCATCCGGCTCATCGAGGCGGTGAGCGTCATCGGAGCGGTCCTGCTCCTCGTCTCCGGCCTGTACACATCGATATCCGTGTTCCAGGACGGGATATGGGACGAGGGGGCGTGGTACATAGACCAGCTCAGCGCCCTGATGCTCCTCATAATCTCTTTCATAGGGTTCCTGGTCATAATCTACTCCATACCGTACATACGCCACGAGCACGAGGAAGGGGGCGTGAGCCAGAACATGGTGCGTTACTACTACACCTCCCTCTTCATGTTCATCTTCACCATGGTGATGGTGGTCGTATCCAACAACCTGGGGCTGGTCTGGATTGCGGTTGAGGCTACAACCTTGGTGTCGGCCTTCCTGGTGGGGTTCTACAACAAGGGCACCTCCCTGGAGGCCGCCTGGAAGTATCTCATAATCTGTTCCGTAGGCATCGCCCTGGCGCTGCTGGGGACCATATTCATCTACGCCTCCTCCCTCAGCGTATTAGGGGAGGGCGGCGACCTGCATTGGACGTCCTTGATGGCCGTGGCCGACCAGCTCGACCCGTCCCTGCTGAAGTTCGGGTTCGTGCTCATCCTCATCGGCTATGGTACGAAGGTGGGGCTGGCGCCCATGCACACCTGGCTTCCTGACGCCCACTCCCAATCGCCAAGCCCGGTGAGCGCCCTCCTTTCCGGGGTGCTGCTCAACTGCGCCATGTACGCCGTCCTGAGATACCACATCCTGCTCACCCGGTCCTCGGTCGGGGGGGAGTTCAGCAGCAATCTGCTGCTCCTGTTCGGTCTGCTGTCCTTGGTCATCGCGGCCGCCTTCATAATCATCCAGAAGGATTACAAGCGCCTCCTGGCCTACTCGAGCATAGAGCACATGGGCATAATCTCCATCGGCTTCGGCTTCGGAGGGTTCTGGGGGATATTCGGCGCACTGCTGCACATGTTCAACCATGCCATGACCAAGTCCCTGATGTTCTTCGGGGCCGGGAACGTCCTGCTGAAGTACAAGACCAAGAGCATCGACGAGGTCAGAGGGCTATCGAAGATCATGCCGTTCACCGCCGTGCTCCTGTTGATCGGAGCGCTGGCGATCACCGGTTCTCCTCCCTTCAGCATATTCACCAGCGAGATCATGGTGATGACCGGGGGCTTCGACCAGGGAGACATCGTCCCGGTACTGGTCTACATCGCGTTGATAGTGGTGATATTCGCCGCCTTCATGGCGCACATTAGCAAGATGGTGTTCGGAGAGCCGCCCGCAGGGATGGAGAAGGGCGAGGTGAGCAAGCTCGGCCTCATTCCGATGATCGTGCTGGTGGCGGTCATATTGGTCATGGGGCTGTACATACCGGAGCTGCTGAACGGCGCGCTCACCGACATCGTACACCTGTTCGGAGGCGGAACATGACCGAGGAGACGCTGGAGGAGCTCAAAGCGGAGCTGAGTCTGAGGTTCGGCGAGGGCATCGTCCCCGTTTCGGACGGACCTGAAGGATTGACCTATGAGGTGCCTCTCCCAAGGTTCGCCGACGTGGTCGCGGACGTTTGCAGGAAGCAAGGCGGAACGATGCTGACATTGCACGCGGTCGATGACCGGGCGCGCACGGGATCGTTCTCGCTCTATTCCGTGCTCTCGTTAAGGTCGAGGGGCGAGCTCCTGACCCTGATGACCAAGGCCACCGATTCCTTCCCCTCCCTTACGCCGTTCTTATACTACGCCAACTGGTACGAACGGGACGTCCAGGACATGTTCGGGCTCCGGGCGGTAGGTCATCCCGACCCCCGCCCCCTGGTCCTCTACGATTCTTGGCCGGAGGGCAACTACCCTCTGCGGAAGGACTTCGACGCCCGCACCAAGGTCCCCAGGGTCCCATCGCCGTATCCGTTCAAGGTGGTCGAGGGGGACGGGGTGTTCGAGGTGCCGGTCGGCCCGGTCCACGCCGGAGTCATCGAGCCCGGGCATTTCCGCTTCTCGATAGCCGGGGAACCGATACTCAACCTCGAGGTCAGGATGGGCTACGTCCACCGAGGGGTGGAGAAGAGGTTGGAGAACGCCTCGCCGTCAGCGGCCTTGAGGCTGGTCGAGAGGATCTCCGGGGACAATGGCGTGGCGCACTCCCTGGCCTACTGCCAGGCGTTGGAACGTGGAACAGCGGTCCCGGAGGTGGTCGAATTCGGGCGCTGCATATTAGCGGAGCTGGAGCGCATATACAATCACCTAGGGGACATAGCCGGTCTGGCCCTAGACACCGCTTTCTCGGTGCCGGCGGCCCAGGGGTATTCATTGAGGGAGGAGATGTTGAGGTTAAACCAAAGGCTCACCGGACACCGATTGCTGTGGGGCGTGGTGACCGTTGGTGGGATGAGGAACGTGTTCAACGAGGCAGCCATCAACGACGTGCAGCGCACCCTGCTGGACGTGGGGAACGAGACCGATGCCCTGGTGCAAGGGATGATCGACACGCCCTCGTTCATGGACCGTGCGGAGACCACTGGCATAGTCAGTGCTGAGGTGGCCAGGGACCTACGGTTGGTGGGGCCGGTGGCCAGGGCCAGCGGCATGGACGTCGACGTCCGTCGGGACCATCCCTACGCCGCCTACGGGAGGCTCAACTTCCGGGTGCCGGTCAGAAGCACCGGGGACGTGCTGGCCCGGTTGAACGTCAAGGCCGAGGAAATAAAGGAGTCCAGCAGCCTGGTGATAGAGTCGATCGACAAGATGTCCGGCGACCTCTCCCCTGGAAAGGTAATCGTTCCCAAGGACGGGATGTTCGTCGGGTTGGTGGAATCTCCCCGCGGGGAGGTCCTGCACGCCCTTCATTTCCGAGGCGGGAAGATCGTCCGTCACAAAGTGCGGGACGCCTCGTTCTGCAATTGGCCAGGCATAGAAATGGCCGTGCTGGGGAACATCGTGCCGGACTTTCCGCTCATCAACAAGAGCTTCAACCTGTCCTATGCGGGGAACGATCTGTAGGAGCTGATGAAATGGTCAAGACCTTATCTATCAACAAGAAAAGGACCATACCCCTCGACGAGCTCCTGGCCAGCGGGAACGAGTACCCCTGCGCCGACCTTGCTCTATGCGATGATTGCGGCAAATGCTTCAGTTCCTGCCCCACCGAGGCCATCACCGTCGCTGGGAGATGGTCCGTGGACCTGGGACGCTGCCTATGGTGCGGGGATTGCATCGAGGCCTGCCCCCGAGGGGCGATATCCATGGCCGGCAAGTGCAAGGCCGTGGCGACACGGGACGAGCTAATCAGGGGCGCCAAGGACCTGGAGTGGAAGGGCCTCCAGCTGAAGGAAGGGATACGGAAGGTGCTGGGCAGGTCCCTGGCCATCCGGGAGGTCGATGCCGGCTCCTGCAACGGTTGCGAGGTGGAGGTCAACGCCCTATCGAACCCCTTCTACGACCTGGAAAGGTTCGGGGTCAAGATAGTGGCCTCCCCCAGGCACGCGGACATGCTGTTGGTCACCGGTCCGGTCACCAGGAACATGGAGGAGGCGCTGATGAAAACCTATCTCGCCGCCCCAGAACCGAGATTGGTGGCGGCCATGGGCACCTGCGCCATATCCGGCTGCCCCTTCGGTGGCAGCTACGCGTCCGGGACGGGCGTGGACAAGGTGCTGCCGGTGGACATATACATACCCGGTTGCCCACCGCACCCACAAAGCGTCATCCAGGCGCTTCTGGAATCGCTCGGGCGCCTATGATCACCTGACGATGATGACCGTGCAGGAAGCGTGCCGGACGATGTACTCCGACACGCTACCGATGAACAAGCGGTCCAGGACGTTCTTGCCGGAGGTACCTACCACGATGGTAGTGGCCCCCACCCTCTCGGCCATGGATATGCACGCCTCGCCCGGGGTCCCGGATTCCAGAAGGGCCACGACCTCGATGCCCTGCTGCGAACCCTCGAGCTTGATCTTGTCTATGTGCTTCTTGGCCGAGCTCATGTTCGACTCCCGGTCCTCATCCTGCTTGGGGCTTACGACATAAACGACATAGAGGGTCTCATGGCGCAACTTGGCGTATTCTAAGGCGTATGACACTGCCTTGTTCGAATGCGGTTTTCCATCTGTAGCCAGAACAATGCTCATCCCATCACCTGAGGCGGCAAATGGGTCTGTTTGAGATAAATGTTTTCCATTGTTAAAACGTCATTCATGCTGCTCAAGTCGCTTGGAAAGGTAAACGACATCGTCGTGCTCCTTGTAACCAAGTTCCGAGAACAGACGGCGGGAGGCGGAGTTATCTGCGTGGATAAGCACCGAGAAGACCATGATCCCCCGCACGTGCAGTTCCTCCTCCGCCCGGCGCACCAGAGCGCTGGCCACGCCCTGGCCCTGCCAGCAGATCCTCACCGCAAGGCGGTTCAGCCATCCTTTCCGGGCGTCGTGGGTGGCGAGCAAGGTGCCGATGATCGTGCCGTCCGCCTCGGCCACCAGAAATATGGAGCTTTCCTTGCTCAGCTGCTCCAGCACCCTTTCCCGGGAGTCCCGTCCGTTGGCCTGGTATGGTAGCCTGGCCTCCTCCCACACCTCCGCCACCTCGGGGTAGTCGTCCGCCCTCATGCGGCGCAAGGCGAACTTCGCGCCAGGCATCGCTCACACCTCCAGATCCAGCTCGAGGCCGATGGGGCAATGGTCGGAGCCCTGCACCTCGGGCAATATGAATGCGTTCCGGCAGCGCCCCTGCAACCCCCGGTCCACGAAGAAGTAGTCGATACGCCACCCCACGTTCCGCTCCCGCGCCCGGGTCTTCATGTCCCACCAGGTGTATCTCTCCGGGGACGCATCGAACAATCGGAAGGTGTCCACGAAGCCGTTGTCCAGGAAGCGGTCGATCCACTGGCGCTCTTGGGGCAGGAAGCCCGACGTCCTTTCGTTCTCCTTGGGTCGGGCCAGGTCGATCTCCCGGTGGGCGGTGTTCACATCCCCGCAGACCACCACGTGCCTACCCGACTCAACGGTACGCTTGGCCACTTCCAGGAACTCTTCGTAGAACTCCATCTTGTAGCGCAGCCTCTCCGGTGAGGCCTTGCCGTTCGGGAAATAGATGTTGAACAGGACGAAGTCGTCGAAATGCGCCACCATGGTCCGCCCTTCAGAATCGAAGCGATACTGGCCGAGCCCCGGGACCACCTTGGACGGTTTCTGCTTGGAGTACATGCAGACCCCGCTGTACCCCTTCTTCTCCTCCGGAGAAACGAAATAGGAATGGTAACCTGGCAACTGCCGCAGGTCCTCCGGGAGCTGGCCGACCTCGGCCTTGGTCTCCTGCAGACATATGATGTCCGCGCCATCCTTCAGCAGGGTGCCCACCAGCCCTTTCTTGTAGACCGCCCGTATGCCGTTGACGTTCCAGCAGATCAGCCGCATTCTTGGACCTCGGCGGGGAATTGCCTCTCCGCGGTAATAAAGGGAAGCTCGCACCCCCGGCAAAAAAAGGTGTCGCGTCCTGGTCCGGGCAGCTGGCATGCCGATTATCAATCGCCGTAACCGCCCCATCAATGCTTATATGGTCCCCAAGGAATAATCGCTCCGGTGGGGAGCGGTCCCGGTCACTACTGTCCACTTCATTAATGACCAGTGGCCGACGATTTACTAGGCATGGTGAAAATGGCGGTCACGGACGGCTCGTGGAAGAGGCGGTTCTTTACCATATGGGGTGGACAGGCCTTCTCCCTGGTCGGCAGCAGTCTGGTGCAGTTCGCACTGGTCTGGTGGCTGACGGTGGAGACCGGTTCGGGGACGGTGCTGGCCCTCGGCACATTGATGGGGGTGTTGCCGCAGATCCTCGTTGCTCCCTTGGCCGGGGCATACGTGGACCGCTGGGACCGCCGGCGCACCATGATCGTCGCCGACTTTTTGGTATCCGCGGTCGCCTTCCTGTTGATCCTGGCGTTCGCCGCCGGTGCGGTAGAGGTCTGGATGGTTCTCGTGGCCATGCTGGCCCGGGCCACCTTCTCTGGTTTCCACTGGCCGGCCATGCAAGCGGCCACCTCCATGATGGTGCCGGAGGAGCACCTATCGCGCATCGGGGGGATCAACCAGGCCATGTACGGTCTGGCTAACGTCGTGGCCGCTCCGGCGGGTGCGGTGCTCATCGCTATGATGCCCATGTGGGGCGTGCTCTCCGTCGACCTGGTCACGGCGGCCATGGCCATCGTTCCACTGCTGTTCATCCCCGTGCCCAACCCAGAGCGCAAGGAACAGGAGCACTCGCTGATAAAAGAGATGAAGGAAGGGCTGGCATTTCTCAAGGGCTGGCGAGGCGCGGTCTCGGTCATCTTCCTCTTCATGATAGCCAACCTCCTGCTCAGCCCGGCCTTCTCCCTGCTGCCGCTGCTGGTGATAGACCATTTCGGGGGCGGCGCACCGGAGTACGCGGCCATGGAGGCCCTGGCCGGCCTGGGCATGCTGGTCGGGGGCATCGCCCTGGGCATCTGGGGAGGGTTCAAGAAGAGGATATACACCACGTTGATCAGCACTCTGACGCTCAGTCTGGCGATGACCGTTATGGGGGTGCTCCCTCAGGACATGATCCTGATAGGTTATGCCTGCTGCCTGCTGATCGGTGCGGCGCTCTCCATGCTCAACGGCTCCCTGATGGCCATGATGCAGGCCTCCGTGCCCTTCGCCATGCAAGGCCGGGTGTTCGCCCTCATAAGCAGCGGGGTCACCGCCATGATGCCGATCGGTCTGTTGCTAGCCGGTCCGATGTCCGATATCATCGGGGTACAGGTATGGTACCTGGTGGCGGGGATACCTATGATCGCGCTCTCGGTCGCCTACATGTTCATCCCCTCGGTGATGAGCATGGAGTCCATTACCTTCCAGGAGGACGCGGGGACGTCAGGGCCGGCCCAGCGATGACCGTCTAAATGATGGCAGGCAACCATTCGAACAGGTCCAAGCACGGATATTTCCAGACGATCCATTCGAAAAGCCTGATTTCATTAAGTAAAATACAGGAATATGCTTAGATATAACATCAAAGAGATAAAGGGCGACAGAGCGAGAGGCACATGGCTGAATTAGGTTACCTGACGGTCATTCCCAACATCGTCGGCAGCGTAGTGGCCGCATGGTTGGCCTATCGGGTCTATCAGGGAAGGCCCACATCTTACCGCACCTCCCTGTTCATGACCTTCTTCCTCATTTCGGCGACCTCCCTCATCCTGGCCGGAGAGAGGCTGATATTCGATCTGGAGTATTCCCTGATGCTCATCGTCGTGGAATACACGACCGAGACCATACTGCTCCTCTGCATCCTGGTTTTCGTCATGCAGTACACCGGGCACGGCGGGTGGGTCACCCCCAGGAACCTGGCCCTGATCGCCGCTCCGGGAGCGTCCTGCGTCATACTGAACCTGACCAATCCCTGGCATGGCCTGATCTATACCAACGCCGTGCTGGTGGTGCAGGGGGGAGTGGCCATCGTTGATACGGAGTACGGACCGTTGTTCCTGCTTTGGGTGGCAAACTTCATTTCGATAACGGTCGCCTGCCTGGGGCTGCTCTATGCCACCCTGCCGGATTCCTCTTTCGACCGCCGGATGACCACTTGGTCGTTGATGCTGGCCCTGGGTATTATGACCATCAGCATCGTGGCCTACCTGCTCCTTCCCCGTAACAGCGCCTATGTGGACTTCCTTTCCATTGGGCTCACCCTCAGCGCCATCACCATATTCTTCGGTGAACGGGGCTTCAGTTCAGCGGACGCCGAGCTCGTCACTGCGCGCGAGGCCATCAAGGGCATGGAGGACGCGGTGCTGGTTTTCAACGCAAACATGGCCTTGGTATTCGTCAACGAGCACGGGCAGAGGATTGTGGACGAGAACCGGGAATTTTTGATAGAAAGGAGCGCGGCCCGGGGATTGAGCGTTCCTATGGGATCCAATAAATGGGAGATCGCTCTGAAGGTCAACGGCGTTCCCCAGCACTACAGCGTCTCCACATCCGACATCGTCCGAGAGGGCAAGGCCATAGGTGCGGTCGTGGTCTTCCACGACATCAGCAAGCGCAAGGAGATGGAGGATAGCATAAACCGGGCCAACCGAAGCCTTAGAACATTGAACCAGATAATCCGCCACGATATCAAGAACGACCTAACCGCTATCGGAGGTTATCTCGAGCTGATGGAAGGGACGAACCTCGATCCCCGGCAGAGAGAGCTTCTATTGAAGACGAAGGACCTGGCCCGCAGCGTCGACGGTCATCTCACATTTGCGAAGGACCACCAGACCATTGGCTCTGATCCAGCCTGGCAGGACCTCCAAGGGACTTTCGACGACACGCTGTCAAAAATGGACCTCGGGGGCATCGGATACGATTCCCACATCCAAGGGATCAAGGTACTGGCCGATCCCATGTTCCCCAACGTCGTTCATTGCCTGGCCGACAACACCGTACGCCACGGCAAGAAGGCCACCAAGATAATTGTCAAAACAGAAGAGACCGAGGTCGGCCTCCTGATCATCTGGGAGGATGATGGGGTAGGAGTACCGTTGGCGGACAAGGAAAAGATCTTCGTAAAGGGGTTCGGCCAGAACACCGGGCTCGGCCTATTCCTGGTCCAGGAGATACTGTCGTCCACCGGGGCCTGCATCAGCGAGGAGGGCGAGCCGGGGAAGGGCGCCCGTTTCGTGGTCCTGGTGCCATCGGGATGGTACATCAGGACCTCCCCCGCCGGAACATAGTTCACCGGCAGCAATCCTCGCCGCAGCTCACCTCGTCGTTGCCTTTCAAGGCGGCCATGATCATGGCGGCGGCGCAGCCCACCCCGCTCTCGACACAGATGGCGCCGCTGGCACAATTCCTCTGGCAGGCCCCGCATTCCATGCAGTCCTCGGCCCTTGCCAGCCGCACCCGGCGTTCCCCCTGGGCAAAGACCCGGTGCGGACATACCTGCAGGCACAGGCCGCAGTTGACGCATTTGCCTGGATGAAAGACCAGGGTGTTTATGGGCTTGACCGCCGCGCGCTGCTCCAGGCCGATGGTCAGCTCCATTAGAACCAACCTCCCCAGTAGCCCAAGGCTCCGACGGCCGCCAGTACCCCACCGACGACGGCCAGGAAGACCATGGCCGGAATGTAGGTGAATATTTCCCTCTTCACCCCGGTGCGGGAGGCGAAGGTGGTGGAGCCGGTGAAGTTCAGGCCCAGGTATCCCAACCATGGAACTAGGAGAAGATACTCCGCCGCTACCGCCATCAGCGTCAGCGTCCCTATCCCGGAGTAAAGCTGATACAAGGCGAACGGGGTGACCAACAGCGCACCCATCACCATGCCTCTGAACGAGAGGTCCTTGCCCGGGAGGTAGGGCAGGAGCGCCGGGAAGAGGAACAGCCCGCCCAGGGTCAGGACCATGGCCAGGGACCCGTAGAACGGGATGAAAATCGCAGCCAGTAGCAAGGGCATGAGCCCCCAGCGATAGTTGCGGAGCTCCACCGGTGCCAGGACCAGGCGGTCCTTCAGATCGAACCGCACGGTCCGCATCTCCTCCGTGCATACGCCCCTGTCCAAAAACGATGGCAGATCTTCGGCCCGCACCGGTCCGAACTCCACCTTGAACCCGCAGCCTTCCTTCACGTCCCTGGCCGTTACCCCGGAAGCGGAGAGCTGTGGCAGTATCAGGGCCCGGTGGTCGACCACGTCCTTAAGGTTGGTGGCCTCCACGGCCTTCAGGACCTCCGCGGTCCCGAAGGTGCCCTTGCCCGCGGCGCACCAGACGTTGATCCCTTTTGTATCGAGGACCAGGATGTAGGCGTCCCGGCCGTGCAGGGAGGAACGCACCGCGTCGAAGCTCAGAGTGTAATTGGCAGTGACGAGGACCTTCGAGCCGCGGTCGGGGGCACCGATCGCATATAGCCCCGGCCTCACCCGGTGTCCCATGCGGTCAAAGCCTAGTCGGGCCCTGGCATGGTCCACGCTCTCTTTTCGCCCTAGGACACCTGCGGTCCTCTGGACCTCCTGAGCGTAGGTCTCGTCCAAATCCCTACCCCCGTCTCGGTTCCAGGACATCCGTCACTCCCTTGACCAGGTCCCCCGCCCTGAACAGGTGCAGGCAGCACACCCGGCCGTCACGCACCAAGGTCACTATAGCGAGCTTGTCCCCGGCCTTGATGCCAGCCTTCTCCCTTATGGACTTGGGCAGGACCATCTGCCCCCGCTCGTCCACCTTAGCCACCGCCTCGACCTCGTATCTTCGTTCATCATCGGATGGCGGACAGCACACTTCCGTCGGGGCGACCTTCTTTCGGGGCATGCTCCGTGGATGACCTACATAATATTTGAATATTCTGAAAAATCAGAAAAAGGACCACGCGTAAAATGGATATGTCCCTCCAACGTTCCCCAGTGTCATGGATGCGCCCAAAGTGGAAGTGGTCCGGGTGACCCCGGAGAACGCCGACGCCCTCATCCAGCTCATCGTCGAACTGGCCAAGTTCGAGAAGCTGGACCCGCCCACGGCCGAGGCCAGAGAGCGTCTGCGCCAGCACGTCACCTCTTCCCCACCCCTATTCCATTCCTTCCTGGCGCTGCAGGACGGGGTTCCGGTGGGCTACATCACCTACTACTTCACCTACTCCACGTTCCTGGCCGCCCCCACCCTCTTCCTGGAGGACATATTCGTGCAGGAGAGGCACCGCCGCTCCGGGGTCGGCAGGGCGCTGTTCAGGTTCTGCCTCAAGGAAGCTCTGGAAAAAGGCTGCGGGCGCATGGAGTGGTGCGCGTTGGACTGGAACGTCAAGGCCATGGACTTCTACAAGGCCCAGGGTGGCAGAAAGATGGACTGGACCTTCTTCCGCATAGACCGCCAGGACATAGAGCGGTCGATGGTTAAAAAGAAATGAGCTGAGGTCAGCTCAGTCCCATTATCTTGGTCACCGTCTCCTGCGGCACCCCCGAATACTTCTTCAGGGTCAGGTCGATGATGCGCTGCACGTAGATGTCGTCCAGCTTTTCCATAGACGCGGTGTCGATCTTCAGCACCTGCGGCATGGTGTAGATGTTGCCGGTGTACTTCACGTTGGCGAACTTGAACATGCGGCCCTCGGCCATGGTCCGCAGGAAGCGCTTGAGGGTGGCCTTGGGGACCTTCTTGTCGAAGAGGGCCCACAGATCGTCTATCATCTGGTTTATGGTCGTTTCACCGTCGGCGTGGAACAGGCCAATGATCTCCTTGAATAGCGCTCTGCGCAGCGTCCGGTCCTTGATGAAGCGCATATCCTTCTCAACGAAGTCCCGGACCTGGGCCTCGTTGATGTCCGAGGTCAGTTCGGCGTATGATTTGAAGAACACCAGGTGATGTCCGGCCTGGTCGTCCATCTTGATGCTGGTGAACAGGTCGCCCTTGAAGGAGTCCAGGAAGTCCTTGAAGTGCTTATACCCGTACTTCTTTTCCGAGAAGGAGGGGTCCAACCGCATCAGGTCGTTCTTGATCTGCGAGAGGATGGCCGGCTCCTCGGTGGAGCGGTTCTTTATGTAACGGATGAAGAGCTCCCGTGGATCGTCCTCCAGCTCCTCCTCTTCCTTCTTCTCGGTCACCGCGGGCGCGGGAGGCTTTCCCAGCAGGTCCTCGAGCGATTCGAAGCGGTCGCAGTTGTAGCGTATGGTCCGACCGACGGAGTGCTCGAAGCCTAGCACCACTACCTCCTTCCCCCGCTCCTTGATCTTGCGGATCAGATGGATGAAGTCGGTGTCCCCGGTCCCCAGGAAGAACACATCAAGCAGGTCCTTGTCTCTCATGTCCTCCAGGGCGTCTATGGTCATGCGCAGGTCCGCCCCGTTCTTGCCCGAGAGGGAGGTCTGCGGCAGGAATATCAGGTCGAAGGCCTTGAGCCGCAGGTCCTCCACGTACTGGTTGCACGGAGGTTTGTTCCAGTCGGCGAAGGCCTTCTTGATCAGCACGTCCCCGTATCCTTTGGCGAAATCTAGGATATCGTCGATCCTCAACGGCTTGGGGGTTGATGGGTAGACCTCCTTGGCGGATATGGCCAAGTTCTCGAAGTCCAGGTAGATGGCGATCTTGGGCACCTGCTCGCTCATATGGCACTCCATCCACGGTGCGATAACTTAATGCTTTCCCGCCACTCCTCATTCGAAGGTATCCGGGTCGGTGGTGGTGCGCAGCCCGGAATGCAGAAAGTCCAGCCTGATCATATCCTCCTTGCTCAAAGAGAACTTGAAGATCTGGGAATTTTCCCGTATTCTATCCGCGTTCGAGGACCGGGGGATCACCGCCATGCCCCGCTGCAGGCACCAGCGAAGGATGACCTGGGCCGGGGACTTCCGATGCGCCTTGCCGATCTCCAGCAACGTGGGGTCGTTCAAGACCGTCCCCCGGACTAAGGGGGAGAAGGCGGTCACCAGCACGTCCCGGGTCTGACAATGCTGCAGCAGCTCTTTCTGGTATAGGAAAGGGCTCATCTCCACCTGGTTGACCGCCGGCATGACCTGGCAGGCGGCATAAAGCTCCTCGAGGTGATGGATGTTGAAGTTGCTAACCCCGATGGCCCGCACCCGGCCCTCCCGGTACAGGTGCTCTAGCGCCCGGTAGGTGTCCAAACGCTTCCCGGTGACCGGCCAGTGGACCAGATAGAGGTCGAGATGGTCCATGCCCAGCCTATCAAGTGTACGGTCGAAGGCGGCGATGGTCTGGTCATAGCCCTGCTCGGTGTTCCAGACCTTGCTGGTTATGAAAACTTCCTCTCGCAGCAGGCCACTGTCCCGCACCGCCCGCCCGATCTCCTCCTCGTTCTCGTAGAACGACGCGGTGTCGATGTGCCGATACCCGTAGTTCAGGGCAGCGCGCACCGGAGCATAGGCCTCCTTCCCGACGAGCTTATAGGTGCCCAGACCCAAGGCTGGCATCTGGACCCCGTTGTTAAGTCGGACAAGATAACTTGAAACGTCACGGCCTGCAGCCATGGTTGACATTATCCCGGCCTTCCTTATTAATCATATCCGAAAAAACTCGTTATCGATGTTTGTTCAGAGTGCTTAAAAAAGTTACCACGGCCCCGGTCCGCAAACCATCAAGAAGGTAATGACAATGCAGGGAAGTCGGTCGATATAACGGACCGAGGTCGTATTACTAATTTTAGAAATAGTATTACTAAGTATTAAAATATAACTTAAAAATAACACTCAAGGTTAGCCAATGAGCCGAAGGCATCGGTCCCTTAGGTCTCAGGCATGATCTCGGCTCAGAAAGCATCAATAACGGCCAGCGCTGTTGATGTCAACAACATGCGCATCATGGAATGGAACCTGCAGTACGGGGGTGTTAAGGAACGCCTCCCCGGCATAGTCGAGGCGGTGCGGAGGCACGACCCGGATCTGCTGGTGCTGCTGGAGTTCCGCCCGGAGAAGATTATAGAGGTGTCCCTTTCGTTGGCCGCGCTCGGCTACCCCTACATACTGAACTCCCAGCCCCCGCCGCGCACCAACGGCATATTGGTCGCCTCCAAGCTCCCATTGCAGGCCGTCGAAGGGAAGCGCTTGCACAGTCAGAGGCACCGATGGCTGGAGGTGGTCCCGGAGGGTTCGGACCTTGCGGTCCTGGTCGTCCATATCCCCGGAGCTTCCGACCTGGAGGTCAAGATGGAGCACTGGTCAGCCCTCTTGGACTACGCACGCGAGACCGTGGCCTCGAAGAGACGGGCGGTCATCGTCGGGGACCTCAGTACCGGGCTGGATCAGGACTCCGAAGGCCCGGGCTTCCTGGGCCAGGAGCACTTCGCCGCATTGATAGACCTAGGTTGGCGGGACATCTGGCGGGAATACCATCAAGTGGCCAGGGAGTATTCCTGGTACTCCTCGGCTGGCAAGGGGATGAGGACCGATCATGCGCTCGTCTCCCCGCACATTCGGCATCCCCTATGGGCCAAGTACTCCCACTGGGAGAGGGAGAACGGCATATCGGACCACTCCATACTCATCCTGGACATATTGGACCGAATGAACGAGTCGGGGTCCCGCAGCTCCCCCATGCAATGGAAGGGCAGGGAAGGATGCTCTATGGGCTGAGGCGCAGACGATAAGGAGGGGGGTATCATCTTCTTCATAAACAACGGGCCGATAATTTAAAAAAATTTATAATTACGAACCAAATCCTCCCCAAGGAATTTTCATGCCTAACACAATGAAAAAATTGATCGCAGAAGTAATGGGCACGTTCGTGCTGGTCTTCGGCGGTGTAGGCACCGCCGTATTGGCCGGCGCCTACGTTGGGGCGTTGGGAGTGGCGCTTGCTTTCGGCTTCACCTTGCTGGTCATGGCCTACGCCATTGGTCCGATATCCGGTTGCCATATAAACCCGGCAGTCACCATAGGCATGTGGATATCGAAGAGGATCAAGACGAAGGAAGCGTTGCTGTACATCGTGGCCCAGATCATCGGTGCCATACTCGCCGCCAGCATACTGTTCCTCGTCGCCAGCGGCACGCCTGGCTTCGACGCCGTCGCCAGCGGGTTCGGTTCCAACGGGTACGGGGACCACTCGCCTAACGGATATGAGCTCAGCTCGGTCATGCTCCTCGAGGTCGTGATGACCTTCTTCCTGATGATTACCGTCCTGCTGACCACCGACAAGAAGGCCGCCCCAGGCTTCGCCGGCCTTCCGATCGGTATCGTGCTGACCCTGATACACCTGGTATCCATCCCGGTGGACAACACCTCGGTGAACCCGGCCAGGAGCATTGGTCCGGCCATATTCCAGGGCGGATGGGCGCTGGGGCAGCTGTGGATATTCATCATCGCCCCGATAGTCGGTGCAGCGCTGGCCGCAGTTGTCTACGGTGAACTGAAGTCCGAGTGAAACCCTTAAAAATCAATAAGGGGCGGGCTTCCCGCCCCTCTTCTTTTTATTTTCTAAGAACCCAGGCCACGCTTTCGCCGTCCGACCAGATCCGGTTGATAGAGCTGAAACCTGCGGAGGTCAGAAGCGCCTCCCAATCCTTGGCCGACAGGGAGGGGCGCTTGCGGCGGACCTGCGGTCCGGCCTCTTCCTCAACCCTCTCCATGAATATCGCTGCCCCGCCCTTCTCCAAGCGGCGGCGCATCGATTCCAGCACTTTGGCGCGACGCCCTTCGGACAGCTCGCCCAGCGCTTGCAGGGACAGCATCATGCGGGCGGAGACCTCCGGGAAACCCTCCCGCAGGTCCAGGCAGGTCGCGTCCACGAACCCGGCGCGGACCCGAGCCCGCAGCCGGTCGAAGCATTTCCAGCTCTCATCTGCGGTCGGAGACAGGACCACGAACTTGCAGAGGTCCTCGTGCTCTAGGACCAACGGCATCAGCACTGGCAGGTCGCAGCGCAGGTCGACCACCCGGGAGCCGGGGGTGAGGCAGGAACGTCCCACGTCCATGATGGCCAGGCGGAGCCCGTAATAACCTGCCCCAACCTCATTGAAGGCGACATCCTTCGACGTCGCCAGAGCGTTGGTGTGCAAGGCGTCTGCCGCGAACGACAGCATTTCAGAGTTCGCTTCGGTCATCTCATTATCTCCTTTTTCTTAAGCACCGTTACTGTGCTATGCCATGACATAGCATGGCAGTATTTATCCATTTTGCATCCATTTTTGAATATTACAAAGTGAAGAATCGCCGCGCATGGCAGCATAAATAATCCTCAAGTCAATGACCATAGCGATCCAAATGACCAAGATTCCTTTAGGCCGGAAGATGCCGACCATGGGACTGCCGGTGGTCCTGGTGGGCGCTAAAGTAAAGGGAAGGCCCAACTTCTGCACCGTAGCCTGGGCGACGATGATCGACGACGAGCCGTTGAAGATGGCCGTGGTCATGGGGAAGGACCGCAAGACCAAGGACGGCATCAAGGAGAACGGGACCTTCAGCATCAATCTGCCCGGGGCCAACGCCGTGGTGGCCACCGATTATTGTGGAATAAACTCCGGGTACAAGGTGGACAAGTCCGAGGTGTTCGACGTCTTCTTCGGCAAGACGCTCACCGCCCCCATGGCTAGGGAGTGCCGGGTCAACATCGAGCTGACCCTCGACGACATCGTGGAGTTCGAGGGCACGGACATGGTGGTGGGCGACGTAGAGGAGGTCTACGTGGACGAGGAGTGCCTGAGCGACGGCCGACCGGACCCGGAGAAGTTGGAGATTATTATGTACCAGAGTCCCGGCGGCCCCTATTTCATCCGGGGTAGGACGGTGGCCGAGGCCTTCAAGGTCGGCAAGGGCTACCGTACAAGTTGACCTTATCTTAGAGGTTGGAAAGGGGCCGTCCAATGCGTATGGTAGGGACCAAATCAACTACCTCGATCAGGGTCTTACCGAGGTCCAGCAGGGCACAGCTATCGTTCAAATGATCATAATGATACGATTCATCAGATACAATTAAACGGTGCTTACCTTTAAGAGCCCTCTAAATCTTTCTCATCATGGTGATAAAAATGGTCAAGATGCCGTCAGAGGTAAAAGAGGCATTAGCCAAGCAGAAACCCATCCCTATCGCCACTGCCACTAAGGATGGGACGCCCAACGTGATCTTCATCGGTCTCATGAAGATACTGGACGACGAGACGTTGCTCATTGTGGACAACTTCTTCCTTAAGACCGCCGCAAATCTTTCGGAGAACCCGCGCATATCGGTGCTGTGCTACGACACCGAGACCAAGAAATCGTACCAGATCAAGGGTTCCGCGAAAGTGCACAAGGCCGGGCCGCATTTCGAGGAGATGCGCAAGTGGGTGCAGAGCGTCAACCCCAAGCTACCGGCCAAGGCCGCGGTGGTGATCAAGGTCGAGGCGGTCTACGACGCCATGTGGGGCCCGTCCGCCGGAAAGCTGATAGTCTGAGCTGAGCATGGACGGCCGTTCCGGAGTTATCCGGAGGCGATGATGACATGGACCGAGCCGAGGCGCTGTCACTGGTAAAAGAGCACGTTTCCAAGGAGAGCAACCTGAAGCACATGATGGCCGTGGGGGCGGTCATGAGGCAGACGGCGTCCAGGCTGGGCCGGGACCAAGGCTCCTGGGAGCTGACCGGCATACTGCACGACATCGACTTCGAGGAATGCCACGGCATGCAGGACCACGCCCTCATCGCCCGGGACATATTGCTCGGCAAGGTCCCGGACGAGATCGTGCAGGCCATACTGGCGCATAATTACGAAGCAACCGGCGTTCCGGTGGACAACGAGCTGAAGAGAGCGCTGGTGGCGACGGACGCCGTCTCCGGCCTGGTGATCGCCTGCGCCCTGGTGGTCCCCTCGAAGAAGCTGGCCGACGTGAAGGTCAGCTCGATCATCAAGAAGTTCAGCAACAAGGACTTCGCCAGGGGCGTGGACCGCGAGCGCATCATGTTCTGCGAGCAGTTGGGCATTCCCCGCGACGAGTTCCTGCAGGTAGCCCTGGAAGGCATGCTCCAAAGGGCAAGCGACCTGGGGCTGTGATCAGGGCGTTACCTTTTAATCGGAGGGGCGCCTCTGCGGCACTCAGGTCATCACATGAAGGTCGGGTTCATCGGTCTGGGCAACATGGGGGCGGCCCTGGCGGCCGGATTGCTGGTCCATAGAGGACTGAGGTCAGATCAGGTCGTCCTCTTTAATCGCTCTCCGGCCAAGGCAGTAGCGTTCAGGGACCGCTTCCCTGGAGCGGAGGTGGCGGGATCGAGCGCCGAGATAGCCGCGCGCTCCGACATCATCTTCGTCAGCGTGCCCACCACCCAGGTGCTCAATGTATTGCGGGAGCTCGCCCCCCTTTCCCACCGCGCGCACCTGGTGGTGACCAATGGCGGCCTCACCGTCGACCAGATGGAAAGGCTGTGCCAGGGAGCGGTGAGCAAACTGGTCCCCTCGGTGACCATGGAGGTCGGCCGCGGCGTATCCCTTCTATGTCACGGAAGATCGGTCCCGCTCGAAGCCAGTAAAACCTTGGAGGGACTGCTAGCCAAAGCCTCGGCGGTCAAGCTGATATCTGAGGGCCAGTTCAATGCGGCGACCGAACTGACCAGCTGCGGACCGGCGCTCATGGCCGAGATGATGGAACAGTTCTGCGCCGCCGGGGTCCGCCACGGACCATTAGATGCGCAGGAGGCCTGGGGCATGGTCCTGGAGACCTTGATGGGAACGGCCCTGCTCTTAGAAAAGGGGATCAGCGTTCCTGATCTGAAGGAAAGGGTGGCCACCAAGGGGGGCATCACCGAGCAGGGGCTCAAGATACTGGAAAGCGAGCTGCCGGCAGTGTTCGACCACATGATGGCGAAGACCATAGCCAAGCACGCGTCGGTCAAGAAAGGGCTGGCCGACAGACTGGACGATTGAAAGGTGCCAAGGCACGATCATGGTCGTTTCGGCCGACCTACAACACTGAGGTACAGCACGCTCTCCTCCTCTCCGTCCACGCCCAACAGTTCGTTGACCTCGTCGTCGAACGTGGCGGCGACCTGGCAGCTGCCCAGTTCCAACGAGACCGCGGCCAGGGCCAGATTTTGCGCCACATGCCCGGCGTCCAGATAGACGTAGCGATACGCCCGCTCGTCATATTTCCAACGGCAGCGCTCGAAAAGCGCCGTCCAGATGAACACCGCTGGCGCTCGGGCGCACATGCCCTGGTCCAAGGCCGCCCGGGCCACCTCGTTGCCCAGCCCGCCCTTCCGCACCTGTTCCAGGGCGTGGTCCGCGATAGCATAATGATAGATGCCAGGCTGAACCCCACGCACGCTGTTCACGGCCACATAGGTCTCTATGGGGTACAGTGCACCGGCCGAAGGCGCGGTCCGGAACTCGTATCCCTTCTCTCGTCTATTGATACCTGTGGAGGCCCAGAGGAGGTAGGAGAGCTCCTCCAGGGCCAGCGGTTCTGCCGAGAAGTCCCTGACGCTGTGCCGGGACCTCAATCCCTGGTCCAAGGTAACCGACGTCGGCTGCGGCGACGGTAACAGTATCCGAGGGCGGTCGGGGTAGGTCTTGTACCTTTCCGGCCTTCTGTCCCAATCCATCTCCCGTCCGATCAGCCTTTCGCGGCGGTGCTTGGTCTCCCTCTGGAACTTCTCTCCGACGCCTTCCTCGATCATGTACGCTTGATGGCGGCCGGACGGAGATAAGGATTGCCCTTATAGATGCTCGAAGGCGCTCTTTCCCGCGCCGCACACCGGGCACACCCAATCCTCTGGAAGGTCCTGGAACGAGGTACCTGGGGGGATGCCTGCCTCCGGGTCTCCCTCCTTGGGATCGTAGATGTAGCCGCACACCAGGCAGCGCCACCGATCTCCCTCCTCCTGGGCGATATGCACCGTGCGTCCTCCGCCTAGGCGGTCCACGGTCTGGGAGTAGTGCTCGTGGATCATGCGGGAGTCGAAGTCCTTGAACTCCTCCAACATGAGCTCCCGTTCCTCCGTTGAAAAGTAACCCATTACCGGGACGAAGAATTCACGGTCCTCCCGTTCGATGTGATCATGATAGAACTCCGCCAGGTCGCTCATCAGCATGCAGGCCTGGTAAGCAGCGCCGGGGTGCCCTTGGGCGTACTGCTCCCCCAGCAAGGCCAGCTTGGAGACCATCTCCCTGGCCTGGGCGTGGTCCCTCTCCAGCCGTTCCAAGGCGCCGCGGTGCTCGGCGCTCATCGTCTTCCTCTTCAGCGCCCGGAACAATATGTTCTCCTCCTTCCCGTGGTGGGTGCGGTCGGCGTAGGTGCGCATGAAGTCCACCACGGACGGGATGAAAAGAGGGTCCAGGCTGGTCTCCGACCTCTCCTTCATCGCGGCGGTCATCCTCTCTATGGTGCGGTGCTCTATCATCAACAGGGCAATGGGCAACATGGTCCTTCGTCCTTGATTGAGCAAGGGTCAATAATATATTGTCGCCCCCGCATGCCAATGGCGATCCTGACCGCAACTATCTGATACTTGGACCGGTTAAAGCGTAGAAAAGATACGAAGCGAACGAAGACGGAATGAACATGGGAAACGAGGGATCAAAAAAGGAAGGCAAGACGGCCGGGCTCAAGGTTCCTTCGCAGGTCAAGTGGCTGATACTGCTCACCTCCTTCAGCTCCATCGGTTACGGTTATCTGACGACCGCTATCTCCGCCTACCTGCCGGAAAAGGGGGTCGGCTCGGGGCAGATCGGTCTCATCATAGGCATCTCCGGCCTGGCCATGATCCTGAGCGCCATACCGTTCGGGCTGATGTCCGACCGCATTGGGCGTAAAAAGTTGCTGCTGGTCGGCCTGGCCGCGTTGCCAGCGTCCATGTTCATCTGCTCCCTGTCCGCCGATCCCAACCTATACATGATGGCCGGGATCATTTCCGGAGTGGCCGAGGGAGCCATCCTGTCCACATGGAACGCCATGATCGCCGACAAGACCACTGTGGACAACCGGGAGATGGCCTTCTCGATCTCGTTCATAGTGAACGGGGCATTGGGTGGAATCGGACTGGCATTACCGTTCATCTTCCCCTATCTAATGAACATGGGCGGCTGGACCTCGGACCAGCTGCACTCCTGGACCTTCATAGTGCTGGGCTTCGTGACGGCCATATCCCCCATAACCGTCCTGCGCCTGCTGCACAACCACCATGATCACGCCCCGGCAGCCAACCTGCGCCGGGGCAGCTTCCTCAAGGAGAGGAGCAAGAAGACCCTGGTGCGCTTCTCCATCAACAACACCCTCATCGGTCTGGGAGCGGGCCTGATCATACCTCTCATCCCCACCTGGTTCTACCTGAAGTACGGCATTCCCGACTCCTATTCCGGGCCGCTGCTGGCCCTTTCCTCGCTGTCCATAGGCATGGCGGCCATCCTCAGCACCAGGCTGGCCCATCGCCACGGCCAGGTCAAGGCCATCGTCATGACCCAGGGATTCTCCACCGTCTTCATGATAGCCATCCCGTTCGTGCCCGGGGCGGCCTGGGCTGGGGCGGTGTACCTGGTCCGCTCGGCCATGATGAACATGGCCGGACCGATAATGGACTCCTATCTCATGGGCATCGTGGACAAGGACGACCGCGGCTTGGCCAGCGCCATCAACTCCATCGTCTGGCGAGTCCCGAACAGCGTGACCACGGTGATCGGCGGGGCGCTGCTCGCCGCCGGCTACTTCGCCCTCCCCTTCGTGCTGGCAGCAGTAATTTACATGCTGGCGGTGACGGCGTTCTACTTCAACTTCCGTCGTGTCAAAGTGTACGATGAGACCGAAGCGAGCGCTATCTGACCCCCGATAATTATTTCATGCATCAGGCCTAAGTAAGTATCAGGGGATAAAATGCCGCAATACATAGTTCTGTCCAGACTGACCACTGAGGGCCGCAAGGTCCTGAAGGAGAAGCCGGCGCGCCTGAAGGAAGTGAACAAAGAGATCACCAAGATGGGAGCCAAGGTGCTTCAGCAGTACGCCCTCCTGGGCAAGTACGACTTCCTCAACATAATGGAGGCTCCGGACAACGAGACGGTGGCCAAGGTCATGGTGGAACTGGGGTCCAGGGGTACGCTGGAGACCACCACGCTGGCCGCAATACCCATTGACGACTTCCTCAAGGCGCTAAAAGGGTAGAAACGACAAAGGCCGGGCGGTGTCCGGCATCGTTCATTTTCCATCACCGTTCTCTTGACCTGAGCTCCACCAGCCATCGGTTGCACAGCTTCATCCATTCGCACTCCCCGCACACCAGCTGGAAATCGTCAAGTCCAAGCAGGCGCTCCCGCACCGACCTCAGCAGAGGTTCGGCCGGGAGTGAGGTCACCTCAGGGAGGCTCAGGAACATGGCGGCGGCCCGGTCCTTCTCCACGACCGAAAGCTCGTCCTTGCACATTCCCCTCACCTCGTTGGGGCAGGAGGAGCAGACATCGTCCACGGCGATGGATATGTGGACCAAAAGGTCCTCGGGTGACCTTAGCGCGGAGACAACGTCTTCCATATTGGCTACGAAGCGGTAGTCGTAACCTTTACCGCTGAATGTCTGCGTGCACAGCAGGTGGTGATGCCGAAGCCGTATCTCTCTCATGACTCCCCTGCGGGCCAAGACCCACGATGTCGCCTTCGTTAATAACTAGCTATTAGGCTATCATGTACCTATCGGAGCATCGCCCGGTACCAGAGGCAGGTGCGAGCACTACCGGCCTCTATCACACCGAGGGCGTCACACCGCCACGCATTGTTAGAATATGGTAAAGATAAGAGAAGGGGATAAGGTAAAGGATGCGGAAGGTTTTGTTCGTCAGCGGCTCTGTTGGGTTGGGGCATGTGCAGAGGGACGTGCGCATAGCCCGCGAGCTGCTGGCCATCCGGAACGACACGAGAATCGTATGGCTGGCCGCCGATCCGGCCATTAAGGTGCTGGAAGAGGAGGGAATGACCCTTCTGCCGGAATGCCGTGAGCGGGACGTGGGCACCTCGGTCATCGAATCCGTGGCCGGCAGCTCCCAGAGGGTCAACATGACCGAGATACTGTACCGGGTGAGGAAGGAGAACCGGTACGCCCAGGCCGTGAGCACATTTGACACCATCATAAAAAGGGAACGGCCCGACCTGGTCATAGCCGACGAGGCGTACGAACTGGAGGGAGCGCACGCCCAGGGGGCCGGGCGCGATTGGCCGCCGGTAGTCTTCCTGTGGGACTATGTCAAGGTATACCCGGGCAGCTGGAGGTGGAGGGACCGGCACACCGCCCGCCTGGTCAACAAGGGCTGGGACCGCGCCTTCCGCCAGGGACCTGAGGAAAGATGGACGGATGTGTTCCTGGGCGACCTGGAGGACGTTCCGGACGAGAGGCTGGGATGGGGGATGATGAACGCTCGGAAGGGAGCGCCCAAGCGCTTCATCTTCGCCGGAAATCCGTTGCAGTTCGATCCCGCGGAATATTCGGACCAGCTGGAGGTCCGCCGGCGTCTGGGGTACGGTCCCGGGCAGCTGGTGATCTGCTCATCCGGAGGCACCGCGGTGGGCCGGGACCTGCTCCGCCTATGCCTGGACGCCTATCCGTTGATAAGGGCGGAGGCGCCGGACCTGCGCATGGTGGTGGTAAAAGGGCCGCGGATGAACGACGATCTGGGGTCGGTACCCGAGGGGGCGGAGGTGAAAGGATACGTGCCCAGGCTCTTCGAGCACTTCGCCGCTGCGGACCTGGCCGTGGTGCAGGGCGGCGGAGGCTCCACCCTGGAGCTGGCCGCGTTGCGCAAGTCGTTCCTGTACTTCCCGCTGAAGGGACACTCAGAGCAGGAAGTGAATGTCTCTGGCAAGTTGGAAAGGAACGGTGTAGGGATCAAATGCGCCTTCGAGGGAACGACCCCGCAGATGCTGGCCACCTTGATCATCGAGAATATGGGGAGGATCGCGCCGATGCCGCGCATGTCGTTCGACGGCTGCACAAAGGCCGCCCATATCGTGAACGAACGATTGGCCTGAAGGTCAGTCTTCCAGCATGGAAAGGTCGCCCAGGTCGTGTCCTTCCTCTTTGGCCTTGAGCACGCGGCGCATGATCTTCCCCGACCTGGTCTTGGGCAACGAGAGCACGAACTCGATCTCCCGAGGGTAGGCGTAATATGCTAACCGGACGCGCACGAAGTTAGTGATGTCCTGCCGCAGCTGGTCCGACGGTTCGTGGCCAGGGTGCAGCACGATGAAGGCCTTGACGATCTCCCCCCGCAGCTCGTCCGGCTTTCCAACCACCGCGGACTCGGCCACCGCCGGATGCTCGATCAGCGCCGATTCGACCTCGAATGGCCCGAGGCGCTCGCCCGAGGTCTTGATGACGTCGTCCACCCGGCCCAGGAACCAGATGTACCCGTCCTGGTCCATATAGGCCTGGTCGCCGGTGACGTACCAGCCAGGCACGTAGAAGTACTCCCGGTACTTGGTGAGGTTGTTCCAGATTCCCACCATCATCGAGGGCCATCCCGGTCTCAAGGCCAGGGAGCCCTCCCTGCCCGGTGGCAGTTCCGCCCCGTTCTCGTCGACCACCGCCGTGGTCACTCCCGGGACCGGCTTACCCATCGAACCAGGATGAATGTCCATGCAGCGGAAGTTGGAGATGCACGGCGCCCCCGTCTCCGTCTGCCACCAGTTGTCGTGTATGTGCCTCTTGAGCACCTCAGCGCCCCAGCGGACCACATGAGGGTTCAGCGGCTCACCGGCGGAGCACATGTGACGCAGCGTGGAGAGGTCGAACTCCGCCACCAGCTCGTCCCCGGCCTTCATCAGCATGCGCAGCGCGGTCGGGGCGGTGAATCAGACGTTGACCTTGAAGCGCTCGATGAGGGAGTACCAGGCCCGGGCGTCGAACCTTCCCTCGTAGGAGATGATGGTGTTCCCCAGGTACCAGGGGCCGAATATGCCCATGGAGGTGCCGGTCACCTAGCCGGGGTCCGCCGTGCACCAGAACACGTCGCCGTCCCGCAGGTCGGAGACGTACTTGGCCCCGGAGAGCTGCTGCATCATGGCCCGGTGCGGCAAGAGCACCCCCTTAGGCTTGCCGGTCGAGCCAGAGGTGTAATGGACGATGTATGGTTCGTTCGGCGCCATGCTCACCGCCTGGAAATCAGGGGAGCCGGAGGATAGGACCTCCTCGTAAGGAACGGTCCCTTCCGGGGCTCCCTCACCTAAGACTATGTACTTAGGGGCGTTAGAAAAGCCCTTCAGGGCCGGGACGATCCTATGGTAAAAGTAAGGGGAGGTCACGATGGCGCTAGGACCGCAGTCCGAGACCCGGTCCCTGACCGCCTCCGGCCCCAGGGCGGAGAGCAGCGGCCCGGCGATCCCGCCCATCTTGGTGATTCCAACGATGGAGACGAACAGCTCGACGTTGCGGTCCAGGTACACGAACACCCGGTCGCCGCGCTTGACCCCAAGTTTCACCAGCCCGTCGGCGAACTGACTTGATCTACGGGAGAGCTCGCCGAAGGAGAGCGAATGGGATTCGCCGCTGGCCAGAACGGAGTGTATGGCCACCTGTTCTCCCCTGCCCCCGTGCCCATGACGGTCCACGGCCTCGGCGGCCACGTTGTACGGACCGCCTCGGGACCAGTCGAACTCCGATTCCAGCGAGGACCAGTTGAACTCCCGGTAGGCCCGCTGATAATCCCGGAGGTTTCCAGAACCGTTGGGGGGCAGGATCTCTTCCATCTAAGGTCTCCGAATGAACGCCTGGTTCAATGGCGATAAATTATTTATAAGGACAATGGAGGAATGAAAAAAGAACGGAATAAATTTGGGATGATGGCGTTCTGCTCCTTTTTTCAGGTCTCCGCCGCCACCTCGACGTCCCATTGCCCGGTCCATTGCGGGTCGTCCTGGGCCGAAATGAGGTCCTGCGGCTCGATTATAATCCAGTTCCCGGCCTGCAGCCCGATCGTGGTGAGGTCGTCGTAATAATAATAACCGTAGTCGCCGAGGTCGTCCAGGTGCACCAGGGTCATGGCGTGCCCCTCGTCCAGGTTATTGCTGAAGAAGGCCACCGCGCTGTCCACGCCTACCAGCTCGAACAGCGCTGCGGCGAGTATCGAGTAGTCATCGCAGTCCCCGCTGCCGTAGGCCAGGGTCTCCACCGGAGCGAAGAACTTGTCCTCGAGGTCCGAGGCGTAATCGACGTTCAAATTGATGAAATCCAGTATCTTGACCATCTGGGTGATATCGTCGTCGGTGGACTTGACACCGGCCAGGGCCAGTATCTCCAGCAGCTCGTTGTGCGCATCATCGTAGGCGTGCGTTCCCTTGGCCTCGAAATAATAATCATCGTAGGTCTCCCAGTACACCGCGCCGATGTCGTGCTTGGCCAGGTTGGCGCAGAACTGCACGTCGTCATCCCAGTCCGAACCCCTCGAGCTCCAGGAGGCGCTCTGAGGCCCGACCTCCTCCCTCAACGTCTGATAGTAATCGGCGGTGGTGCTGTCCATGCGCACCAGCTTTAGGTACGCAGCGCCGCTATCGTCTTCGGTCCCATCCAGCACCGATGGGTTAGATGCTATTACCCAATAGGCGTTGGTGACCAGCAGCAGGACGATGGCTACGCAGGCCACGATCATCCAGGGGTTCCCCTTCTTCTTCTGCTGATTGGGATATGGATATGGCTGACCGTACTGATACGGTTGATATTGATTATTATATTGATTCTGATCATTAAAATTCGGATCGTAGGGACCTGGGCCGCTCATGTTCAACCCCCGGTTCGAATCACATTGCTGGATAAATCATTATTGTCATGATTATTGGGCGATATTGAGGATGCGAAGCCCCATTTAAAGTGAGCGCTAAACCCCTTCCTAACCTATTTTTTTAAGCTCCGGCGATCTGGGCGGCGAAGGCGTCCACCTTCTTCTCCCAGTCCTCTTCCAAAGGTCCTTTAAGGTCGACCACGTAGACCTTCAGGTCGGCCACCTTGGCCGCTCCCTTGGCCTGGAGCAATTCGTCCATAATCGGAAGGCTGCGCTGATACCTATCTATCTCCTCTTGCGTCGGCATCTTGCCATTCTTGCCCGACCTAGACCGTCCCAGGGTGGCGATCAAGGCGTACTTGGCACCGTCCGGTAGCCTCGCCTTCTTCAGGAAGCGCCTCATCTTGCCGATAGGCTTGCCGATGCGGGCGGGAGAGCAGAAGACATACAGATCGGCCGCCGGCAGCTCTTTTGGTTTGGTCTCCCTCACGTGACAAAAGCTCACCTGGTGGCCTTTGGCGACCAGCGATCCCTGCAGATAGGCAACGACCTTCTCCCCGTTGCCGTACTTCGAGGCATGAAAAATCTCGATCTTCATGAACGGTCCCGGGTTAAGATACGGCTATTGTGTATTAAGAGAGTCGATTCCTCGATAGCAGTGAAAAACACACGGCCTCATTTTCCGCCATTCGAGTTACCATTCCCGTTCAGCTTGTAACCAGTGCCCTGGAAGACCGCGATCAGCTCGCCGTCATCGTATACCCGGACCTCGTACAAGGACGTCCTCCGGGTCTCCGAGGTCTTCCTGGCCACCGCTTCCAGCATCCCCTTCCCCGGCCTCAGATAATTGATGTTAGCGCAGAGCGCCACCTGCGGTTCCTCGCTCAGGTTGCCCGCCACGGCGAAGGCCTGGTCCGCTAGGGTGAATATGGCGCCGCCGTGCGCTCCGCCGACGGCATTCAGCTTGTCGCTGGCGTCCATGGTCAATCGCACCTCCCCGTCCTTGGAGATGGACCTGGTCCGTATGCCCAGCTCCATAACGAAAGGCACGTCGCTCATCCGCTGTAAGCGCTCGCATACTTCCTTCGGCAAGAACGACTCCCATTCGACCATGTGCAGAACGACCGAGGGCAAATGCGACAAGGGGGATTTAACCGGTAGGGTGAACGCGGGCCGTCCGACCTACGGATCGGGATCATATGTCCCTTCATCGGGCAGAAACCATTGTATGGTGCCATGCCCATATTATCTTAGGACCAACATGAACCGTTGCGAGAAGTGGACCTTCTGTCCTCTGGGAGACATGGCGAAGCACGTCGGATGCCGAAAACCGCACTGCCCCCAAGGGACCATGGCCAACACCCCGATGCCATTCGCCAAGGACATCGTCATACCGATAAAGCCCAAGAAGAAATGATCCCGGTCACTTAGCATGAATTAGAAAGCGAAATGAGCCGACAGGACTTTCTTTATGTTGCTGGTTTGTTTCGCCTTATTCTTACTTGCATCGTGGCTTTGCATGGGATAAGATCAGAATCATTCGATATAACATTCTTTGAAGGATATTGAAGAAGAATTACTTTTTAAAAAACGCAAAATCGATTGTATAAAATGATGGGTCCGGTCGGATTTGCATCTCCGATCGGCCAGTCACCTATTTTTTAAGTCAATAAACGAAAAGCATACGGTTGGGCGGTGCGCGATATTACGTTCGTGCCGGATCGCCACAGCATCATGTTCAACGACGAAATGATTCAAAATGAAAGCCCTTGTGCGCCATTAGGTATATACCCATCAGATGCAATAAGTATACATCCGGTGCTTGGAAAAAATGCTAAAGGGTTTGGTAATCGTTGCCTAAACGCAACTGTCATCGGAGAGCTGCCCAAAGTACTCCGATGAATCCGCTCCCTATCACGAGCTCAAAGCTGAGGGTGATTCCCAGCACCGGGGTTATCATTATCGTGATCAGCGGAATGTTGCTGAGTTTTATCAATCGGTCCTTTACGCTTTTCACCTCCTTGTCGCGCGCGAATACTAAGCCCATCTACCTTCAGGTCGAATCGTTACATTGCGCCCCCTCCGCTCAAGCCAATGGCGAAATCCCGATATCTACGTCAAAAGTAACTGGGCAGTTCTGACAAGGTCATGAATTCGAACCCTTGCTGTTGAGCCCAGGAAAGGGTGGCTTCGACCCGGCTGAACAGCGCGCGGCTTTCCTCCGCCGTCCGCGCATATGGACTGGCTCCAGGGACAATCTCCATGCTGTGAAACATCATGTTCAGCAAGACCGTGTCTCTGTCCGTGCTCTTCTTCATCTCATGCTGCCCGACAGAGATCATCTGCCTCTCGCTATGATACGATGGTCGGAACCATACGGCAGGCATAACCCCGTTCACTACCCTGTTCATTCTCCGTAGGACCGCCGAGGATGAGGAGAAATGCATCATCCTGCGCAGCCATCTCGTCCTTATGGTCACTGGTGCTTCTAGCAACCCGCTGTTGCCTTCCTTACTCAGGTTCGTTTCATCGACATAATAGGGCTGATTCGGCGCGGTCATGTGATTCGCTCGGCCCTCTGGAAGGTCCCAGTCCATTCCCGGAGTGATGCTGGAATCCACCTTGTACCCAAGCTCGATCAATATCTTGGCGGTATTCGGACCAGCGCCGAAACGCCCAGCCCGAAAGCTGACGGGCGCACGGTCAAACTTCTTTCGGAATATATCTGTCAAGACGGTCATCTTCATTCGTTCTAGATCATAGTCATATGATAGCTGCATATCGTCGAACCTACGCCCGGACATCGCCCCCTCCCATCTCTGTGGTCCGACCAGCTCTCCATGTAAATGTGTGCCCAATTCCGCGCCCTTCAGCGATTTCAGGACATGCACGCAATCATCCTGCTCCATCACCTCGTTGGATAGGAGGTACGTTCCCTTGGCCCGATATTTCTGAAATAAGGGTTCCAGAAGTTCTGGTATGCCCTGAAGGACGGAACGAAAGCTCCCCTCGGCCGACACCTTCCAGTCCTGAGATTTATCAACCTCAGTATCGATAGTAATCACCAATAGCTTTCGCATCGGAATCTCAATAGAAGGGCGGGGCTTCAATCCTTCGACACGTCTTTCATCCAATCATTAGGTCCCTGTCTTGCCGTTAGGCTGTAAATAACAACGTGGCCTCAAGAAAACTCTTGCACATCCTAGACCATCATCGCGGACGGTCTTGTCTTTATTCAACGGCCTGTCTCGCGATTCAGGATGATCTTAGTGTACATGCTCTCGTGCATGTCAATCATCCTGCCTGCGCTGAAGTCCCGCAAAGCCTTCCGTCTGGATTCCCGTCCCATCGCGGTCCTGGTCTCCTCATCCTGCAGGAGATGGATCATCGCATCAGCCATGACCTCGGGGTCATTGGACGGGACCAGCAATCCCGTCACCTGGTCCTCTATCTGATACGGGTTGCCCCCCACGTTAGTGGCGATCACAGGTTTCCCCATGGTCATGGCCTCCATAATAGATAGGCTATAACCTTCCTGCAGCGAACCCAATATAAAAACATCGATAATATTTATAAGTTCAAATCTATTAATATCGATAAACTTTAATGTGACGCTATCTGCCAATCCGTTCTCCGAGATGATTCCTTCCAGCGATTCTTTTTCCGAACCATGGCCGAATATGCACAGATGAACGTTCGCGGTCGTTCTTTTTCTGAGAATCGCGAACGCTTTAATGATGACATCGTTCCCCTTCACCTTTCTGAGGTTGGACAGGGTCCCGAATATGGTCTCACCGGTCGGTATGCCATGTTCCATCTTCACCTTCTCAGGGTCGCTAGTCATCAGGGCAACTTTCGCTTCTTCCAGTGGGATCCCGTTCGTAATGACGGTAATTTTGTCCATCTGAACGCCCTCACTGGACACGGTCAGGTCTCTGACGGGGATCGATATCGCGATGATGTCATCGGTCAGGCGATTGCGGATCCTTTCCCCGAAGTGCATCCTTTGATGAAGGTCCCAATGCCGCATGTTCTCCCGAGATGAAATGAAGTGGGAGCCCGCCAGCTTTGCCATTAGCGCATCAGAAAAATTACCTCCGTAATTGTACGAGTGGACGATGGGGATACTGTTCCTGCGCAGAAACAGGAGGAAACGAAACAGTTGATCGGGCCGGTATGGTCTCATCGGATTGAATATGACATCGAACCCCTTCTCGATCAATCGGTCAGCGATTTCACCCATCTCTCCCCTGCAGACGATCTTTATCTCGAACCCCCTGAGCTTAAGTCCTTCGCTCAGCTGGAGTACCTTCATCTCCGAGCCTCCGACCTTAAGGTTCGGGATTATGAACACGACTTTCTTTCGAATGATGCCCACCCAGTGTCCGAACGACAGCTAGTGTGATGTCATTATCGATATTTCATTCTGAGTCGGCCGTAAAGCAAATGCCGCAGGCGCAGGTTGAATGCGCTCGTCGACGATACACACGTTATGATATTGAGCGAAGCACGAACGAACCGCGGAAAAAAACGGGCGATCATACCGACCAGTGGATGGGTTTTTTTTTATCTCAGGTAATGTAGGCAACGTAAAGCAATAGCACAAGGAGTACCTCGAACGCTCAAGAAAGCGCATACGGTAAGGCAGGCCTCCGGGGAAGGGGTTCGGAATCCGCATAAGTCGTTAAGGAGGCAAGCTTAACCTCCCTTTTTCAAGAAAATAAGCGAGATAAAAATGTGGGCCCGGTCGGGACTACGCGTCACTTGAGCCAGATGAGAAAATATTGAAATCAATTTTCGGGCGGTTCGCACAGGCCAGTCGTTCAAACCCTTTTCATTCATTTTTTCATGCGTCGACAATGTGAATATCATCTGTTCAGCATCAGACGGGTCCGGTACTGAGGTGCGTGTTACTTTTTTCTAAAAAGTGTTATCTACTCGAAGATAGTTACAAAACTAGTCGGATTGGCTTCAGGTGGCTCCTCCTTTCACTGCCATTTATCCTCCTTACTGAAGCCAATTCATGACATTTATTTAAGATGATTTGACCGATTACGCAATTACTGTCAGAAGATGATACGGACAAGTTGATGCCTAATGTTCTGATGCGTACAAACACGATATAAAGATTAACGGAGATGGTTTTTACAGAAGCGATCTCGAAGAGTTCCTAATCGCCCATTCCGGCGTTCATGACGAACGTGGGGATGGCGGAGAGGATGTCGTTCGGCAGGTGCAGCAGGTAGAGCGATGCCGACGATACGCTCACGTTGTTCCCAATGCGTGCTCCAGTGGCATTGTGGGTGAGCTTGGTCAATATCGCCTCGGCCTGTGCAGCGGTGACGTTCTTGGAGATGACCGCGATGACGTGACCTGACGCAGGAAACGAGGAATCAATCATAGACTCCTGAACCGATTCTTCAGATCTTTGGCTAACCAGACCTCTCGCAGGGGCTTGTTCATGAAGAGCTCGTACTGTTTGGCTATCTCCACCGCGGCGCTGTAACTGACGTAATTGAATTTCCTACCAGAATAGAAGATGATTGCTGGTGCGATCGTCGTTTCCGGACTTGAGCTGAGACCGTACGAGTTCAGCTGCGCCCAGGGAATGACTGTTTTTCTGCCATTCACGTATAACAGGTCGACGCCGTGATCTCCGATTCCTACCTTTTTTGGTACGCTGTAGTCTTGACCATACCACAGGCCAAGATAGGAGAGCAGGGCCATGACGAAAAAAATTACGAGAGGGAATAAACTCTGATAAACAAGGGCAACTGGGATTCCAAATAGAGCTATGAACAATGACAATATCTTCCATTTCTCACGATACCCCTTGCTCTGTGGATATTCAAATGTCATATACTCTGTCATTACCAAACCATCCCCCCGATGTTGACAATGAGCAACCCTGGCAAGGGAGTAGAATGATATCAACAGGCAGAAGAGGGTGACCGCCAGACTGACGATCGAACCGGTCGCGTCCCATGCCAATAGGGACGGGATGATCGCTATCGAGAACCAGAAGCTGTTGAGAACGCCGGCGATGGTGTCTGCACCGCCCTGATTCCCGAAGAAGCTGGTTATCCATGATATCACGGAATCCTCGTTGGCATCGTTCGGATTGCCGGGGTCGTCACCGTCGGGAAGGACGCCCAGGACCTCCGTTATCAGGACCATGACCACCAGAGACACCAGCGTTCCTAGAAGAAATGACATCCCGCCGGTGATGACCTTCATCGCCAGGAGCACGACGTTGATGCCCAGAGCCAGGATGAGCATGTATTCGAACAGGTTGCAGTAGAGCGCGTCGATCAGTTCTGACCTGCTTCCTCCGTCCCCTGTCTCATCTACATTTTTCGCTGCCGCACTGATTGACAGATATGCGCTCCCCGCGACGCTCAGTATAGGAGCGATGGACGAGTCGTAGAACTGCTCTAACATAACCCTGGCCATGCTTATGACCCAGTCCACGAACGCGCAGAACGCGTCGACGATCGCATCCACCGCGTCCTGAACCGCCGCGGCCGCGGCAGCGAGCATGTTACCTATCGCCTTCAGCCCTATCTCCACCAGGTGCACGAAGAGAAGCAGAAGCCCTCCGCTGGCCACCCACACCAGGAAGTTGAAGGCCATGCCGGCGATGTCGCTGATTATTCCCAGGGGGCTCAGATAGTCCGGCCCCTGGCCCATGCCGGCGTTCATGACGAACGTGGGGATGGCCAATAATATGTCGTTCGGCAGGTGCAGGAGATAGAGGGACGTGGACGAGATGGTCACGTTGTTGCCGATACGTGCTCCCGTCGCGTTATGCGTCAGCTTGGTCAATATCGCCTCGGCCTGTGCGGCAGTCACGTTCTTGCTGATGACGGCGATGACGTGACCGGACGCAACTGTGCTGGCGGGATCGGTGCTGTAGAACGATGCCCCGTACAAGGGGTCGCTGGTCGATAGTGACGCCAGATCGTACAGCGTGTCGTTGAGCTGGCACTGCAAAGCGATGGCTCGGGGCAGGATGATGGTGTTCATCCCCTGCTGGAAGCGCCCGTTGGCCGAGCTGACGTTGAGGTTCAACATATACACCCGATCATCAAAAATTAACCAATAATTGGGGGATCGCTACCGACATTGAGTTTGTAGAAATCCAATAGTTCCCTTGCTGCATAATTTGTAATTTTAATCCATTTTTGATTTGTTCCAAGCCTTATTCCTACCTTTTGATCATTCTCAAATCCATTGTTTATAAACCGTATTTGATAAACATATGCATATGGATATTCTTTTTTAATATTGAATATAAAACCGAGAGTAAAAACACTTTCATTAAACTTTATCCATATAGGATTACTAAGTATGCTGGAAAAGAAAAAAAGGAATGTAATAATGCCCGTTATCAATACCTCGAGAAAGAATAAAGATAAATCAGATGTGTCCATATAAATTAACAAGCTTACGATAATACCTACACAGAATATTGCGCCTATCAGAATTACTTCTTTTCGATTTATTGGCATTCTGATTATTGCATCTTTTTTTATTAACATTATGATACCTGATATGTAGCGAGGCCTGTTAAAATACCTACCATATCACAAGCCCCAGACAGATAAAGTACTTCCTTGAACCCATCTTGGAATAAACCATTATTGAGCAAATAGTATGTATCGAAAAGTGAAGACACCCCCATTGCAATACATATCTCGCTCACGAACCTGTCTTTTTTTAGCCAAGACCAAATTCCAAGAACACAACCAGCTAAAGCCCAAGCGAAATTTACCACGCCACCACAGGCGGAAAAGATCAGCCCGTTTAATGATGCAGCGAATCCAACAGAATTGCACACCCAAACCCCTGCACCATCAACGGAGCATGAAACACTGTTAATCGCTGCTGTGAAAGATCCATAGAGATTGGCCGTCACTAGTCCGATATCGAATCCAGAAAGGAATTCGGCGTTGAGCATTGCTTCAATAATGAACATGGCTGCGATGGAAATCACGATTCCCAATAGAGCGGTCATTCCCAATGTAGCTGCTTTGATTGCAAGGAATGCAATAGCAACTATAGCTGAGAATACCAAAAGGTATTGGAACAGGTCACCTAGGATTGCGTTTGAAACATCAGCAATAGTACGTAATGATACCTCGCCTGTATTCACCCTCTCCTGCTCGGCATTTTGTGCTGCTATTGAGATCTGACCGCAGTATCCATCGATTAGATTAATGATCGGGTCTACGAACGCATTGAAGAACTGTTCAAATATCTGAGCAGCAAAATTTTTTATCCAGTCCACGAACGCGCAGAACGCGTCGACGATCGCATCCACCGCGTCCTGAACCGCCGCGGCCGCGGCAGCGAGCATGTTACCTATCGCCTCCAGCCCTATCTCCACCAGGTGCACGAAGAGAAGCAGAAGCCCTCCGCTGGCCACCCACACCAGGAAGTTGAAGACC
>JAPKYK010000005.1 GCA_026394395.1 Methanomassiliicoccales archaeon | reverse complement strand
TGCCCCCGCCGACGGTACCGACCTCAACGCACGGCAGACGGACGGAGAGGTAGACCCCCTCTTCGCACACCTCGCAGGAGGTGGTGACCATGCTCCCTTCCGCCACCTGAGCGGGGTCCTGGCCGGTGGCGATGTAGAGGGCGGCGAGCATATTTGCGGCATGAGCGTTAAAGCCGTAGGAAAGGGCCATGCTGCTCCCGACCAGATTCTTGCGGTAGCAGGTCTCGACCATGGCCTCGGGCGTGGTGTGCAGCTTGTCCCTGACCATCTCTTCGGGTATGCGCACGTCGGCCAGGACCATCTTTCCCCGCCCCTCGATGAAGTTGATGGCAGCGGGCTTCTTGTCCACGCACAGGTTGCCGGAGACGGATATGAGTTTGACTCCGGTCCTCTCCTCGATCAGGCGGCTGGCAGCCTCGGTGGCGATGGTGCACATGTTCATGCCCATGGCGTCACCGGTATCGTAATAGAAGCGCAGGAAAAGCGATCGTCCCGAGGCGAAGGCGTGCACCTTTAACAGCTTGCCGTGCTTGGTGGTGGATTCGGCGGCCGCCTTGACCTCTCTGAAATTTTCGCAGACCCAGTCGGCCACCTGCTTGGCCTGGCGCACCCCGTTGGTGCGGAACACCGGGGCCCGGGTCATCTCGTCCTTTATGATGATGGCCTCTGCTCCACTGGAGGCGGTGATGATGAAGGCGCCGCGATTAATTGAGGCCACCAGAGCGCCTTCGGTGGTGGCCAGGGGCACCAGGAACTCGCCCTGGGCGTGGTCCCCGTTCACCTTGAGGGGACCGACGAAACCCAACGGAATTTGGGTGCAGCCGATCATGTTCTCGACGTTCTTCTCCGCCAGGATGGGATCGAAGGAGCAGCTCCCGGATTGCTCCAGACGTACGCCAGTGAACTCCTCCACCGCCTTCCGCCTGTCGTCCATGTCCGTCCTGGTCTTGCCCTTGTTCCGGAGACCGTTGGTCGAATTCATCGGCATGGAATTAGGGTCGTATTAGATAACCTTCTCGGCCCTGTCGGCGCCTACCACAAAATATATATGCTTTTCGGGTCGGACGGATTTCGGATATAGGTTCGCATTTTGAACGGATTTCCAAGCCGTGCCCGAAGCTCGCCCTTGATATGTGTTAACATGTGTCCGCCCCGAAGCCTGAACTCATTATATTTACAATAAGAATTAATCTAATAAAGGTTATTACTTTAATTCTTTAACGGCGTTGAGTAACACCTCTTAACATACCAAAGGTTACGGGTTAAGTTTTAATATCAGAAGCGTTCATGCGGTCGATTCAAGGTGTAATACACCTAGAGGGCGTTACCAGAAATGTACAGTATGAGTCCTAAGGCAGGAAAACTCTTGACGGACAAAGAAGTGATAGAAAAGTACGTGAAGGAAGACGAATGGGGCCTTTTAACCTCGATCGACCTTAGAAAGTGCGACCCGGAGAAGATCCGGAGCAAGGAGGTCATCACCCAGTTCGCCATCGACCTTTGCGACTATATCAAGATGAAGAGGTTCGGCGACCCTATAGTTGTCCGGTTCGGGCCCATTCCCAAGGTAGAGGGATATTCGCTGGCCCAGCTGATCGAGACCTCTCTGATCTCTGGTCACTTCGCTGAAGACACGGACCGCGCGTTCATCGACGTCTTCAGTTGCAGGGAATACCCACCCGAGAAGACCGCCAAGTACTGTAAGAAGTACTTTGGGGCCAAGGAGATGGAGTACTCCGTATCCTTCAGGAACTAAACGCCCGCCTGAAATACAGGACCCAAAAGGTTTAAACGCCCCAGCTGCGGCCAAACACTGCAGACTGGTCATACTTCTTCTAATTTTCATTAACAATTCCTGGTCAACTGTCTTCTGACGATGCTGAAAAACATGCTGTCAACCCTTTTGGCACGCCAGGACCATGGAAAGGTTTAAAATCGAACTCCGCATTCGCCAATCCACTTGGGCCCATAGCTTAGCCTGGTTGGAGCGCCCGGCTGATAACCGGGAGGTCAGGTGTTCGAATCACCTTGGGCCCATCCATTTCACTGACTCACCCCAATTTTTTCCGTTTTTAGGTTGTTTTATGAGTGGGACATCAAGTTTGAATCGATGCGATCAGGTACGGTCCTTTGATCCTTCGTTTAACATATGAAAAAGAACGATCCATCAAGAGAACGGATGACAAATGGTACATACTTGGAGCATCCTGTGAGCAACCTCCAGATGCTCTCTGCGAACGTCCGTTCCTTGGCATGGGCGGATATGGCCATAGGAACATATGGCACATGGTGAGACCTGTGGTAAAATGTTACAATTGTGATTGGGAAGGGAAGGATGAGGAACTGGTCGATAAACCGGGGAACCTTCTTTTCTACGATTATGTGCTCATCAACAACCTGAAGGATGCGAAGGTGACCCGTTCCAACCTTCTTTGCCCAAAGTGCGGTACGGTGATCAAGAGCCGCCGCTTGATCGATGGCGTGATCTTTGACCGGTGATCCTTTTTACATGCCAGACCCGTCATCTTTAAAATCATATCGGCCTCATCGATTTCACTATATTGGACAACAAATGCTCTTCTGGGCATTCGTTCTTAATAGGCCCTACCTAACAGGCCATATCAGCCGGGTCATCAGTTTTTCAGGCGGGGTGTCCTGCGGGCCGTTCAGGTACTCTTCCCACATGAAGTCCAATGGCTTGTAGCCCTTCTCCTCCATCCACACCATCATCTTGTTGTAGGTGTCGGATATGGTTTCGTACGGCCCTACATGCATGGCCACCGCAGCCTTGACCGCAGGGAGCTCGATGGGACGCACCCTTCCTTTCGTCACGCCCTTTCCGGCCACCGGGAAACCGACGTCCATGTCCATCTCTTCACCAGACCACGAATGGTACAATGCGAACGGTGGCCCGACACAGCGGACCGCTTTCCCCAAAAGCGGACCGAGCTCTAAGAACATGAGCCCCATGGCCTGAGGCATCTCACCGACCTTCACCGTCTCCCTGATGGCTATGGCCGTTATCTTTTTCGTCGTAATGATCTCGATGCCCTCCATGTTAATCATGTTGTGATAGGGAAGAAAGGCCTAATATGTTTAATGGGGAGATGTTGAAAAGTATACATCCGGCCTTGTCAGGCCGGGAATTGGTTAGCTGAGATCATATCGTTTCGTAAGGCAGCGCTTGGTGGTCTATGTCCCTTTCCACCTTTTCCGTGGAGACTATGTCCTCTTCGGACATGGAGCGCTTGAGGACGCATACGGTCCGTTGCAGAGCGATGATGTCTCCCAGCTGGGATTGGGCGATCCACACGGCCGACAACAGCTCCTCGAACTTCCTCCGGTAGGCCATGCTCTCTATCTCGTGCAGGACCGCTGGGTTGTATAGGGTGTTCCGGGAGACCCGACCCAGAGCGGCCACCTCGTCGATCTGCCTCTCGTATTCGTTAAGCATGTCCGAGTAAAGTCCTTGCAGGACCTTCAGAGTCAATTTCCTGTTGCCAACGTCGTCCGTGACCGGAATCTCTAAGTTTTCCATTTCCATAATATCATCCACACGTCCACAAACAGAGCGTGACAGTTGTTCAACGCGCTCCAACATCATTAGTCTTTGCAGCAATCCCATTATCGGGTAGGAGCGTACGGCGGTGGCATCGGAGGCCCAGATACCATTTTAATTCCGCGGACCCCTTGCAGTTCCAGAGACCATGAAAAGTGACTTCAGCCAACGTTCGCAGCTCATCGTGCAGTCCGAGATAAGGAACATGACCTTGGAATGCATCCGGGTAGGAGGAATAAACCTGGCCCAGGGGGTCTGCGACACCGATACCCCGTCAGAGGTCATCGAGGGGGCGTACCAGGCGGCGCTGGACGGCATCAACGCCTACACCCGGTACGACGGGCTGCCGATATTGAGGCAGGCCATCTCGAAGAAGTTCAAGGAGTTCAACCGCCTGGACGTTGACCCGGAAGGCGAGGTGGTATGCTCAGCCGGAGCTACTGGCGCTTTCTACTGCACCTGCATGGCCTTGCTGGACCCCGGGGACGAGGTCATCGTGCTCGAGCCGTACTACGGCTATCATGTGAACACGCTGTTGGCCATGGAAGCGGTGCCGGTGTTCGTCAGCACGTATCCGCCGGATTGGGAGCTGGACCTGGAAGCGATCAAGGACCATATCGGACCCCGGACCAAGGCCATCGTGGTAAACACGCCCTCCAACCCCTCGGGCAAGGTGTTCAGGCGCGACGAGCTGAAGGCGCTCGCGGACCTGGCCGTGGACCATGACCTCTTTATCTTTTCCGACGAGATCTACGAGTACTTCGTGTACGACGACCGCCAGCACGTCTCGCCCCTTTCCTTCGCCGACAGCCGGGACCGCGTGGTGGTCATCTCCGGCTATTCGAAGACGTTCAGCATCACCGGGTGGCGCATCGGTTACGCCGTCTGCGACCGAAAATGGGCCCGCATGATCGGTTACATGAACGACCTGGTGTACGTGTGCGCCCCGGCACCGTTGCAGGTGGGCGTGGCCAAGGGCATCGACCGGCTATCGAGCGAGTTCTACCGGCGGCTCTGTCAACAGTACCAGGCCAAGCGAGAGACGATGGTGCGCGGCCTGCGCGACGGCGGACTGTACCCACACGTGCCCCAGGGCTCCTATTACGTACTGGCGGACGTCAGCTCCGTTCCGGGACGGGATTCCAAGGAAAAGGCCTTGCAAATCCTGAAGGAATGCGGGGTGGCCAGCGTTCCCGGTTCCGCCTTCTATCACGAGGGCGGGGAGGACCTGGTCAGGTTCTGCTTCGCCAAGAAGGATGACGTCCTGAAGGCCGCCTGCGACCGGTTGTCACGTCTGAAATGGTGATTAGCCCTCGATCTGCCTTTCCGTTTCCATGTGGATGCTGACCACGATGCTCGGCACCTTTTCACGCAGGGCCTCCTCGATCCTCTCCGTGAGATCGTGGGCCTCGGCTACCGTGCTATCCGCGTGAACGCATATGTGCATTTCCGCGTAGACGCAATCGCCGACGTGGCGGGTCTTCAGGTCGTGGTATTGCAGGAAACCCTGTTGTTTTTTCAGCACGTCCTCGATGATGACCTCGATCTCCGGGAGGCTGTGGTCCATCAGGTCGCTGGTGGTCTTTTTCAGCACGGAGATGGCCATGCGCACCAGCAGAGCGGCGACGATCAGAGCGAGGATGGGGTCCAGGATATACCAGCCGGTGATCTTGGCCAGGAACAGGCCGATGACGATGCCTATGGACGATATGACGTCAGAAAGTAGGTGCTTGGCATCCCCCTCTAGGGCAATGGAGCCGTTCTCCCGCGAGGAACGGGAAAGGATGTACGAGAGCCCCCCGTTCAGGGCCGTGGCGGTCAGGGAGACGACCAGGGCCAGGTCTATGGAGGTGAACGGGACCGGATGAAACAGGCGCCCAACGCTGGCCAGGATGATGAGCAGGGCGGCGATGATAATGAGAATGCCTTCGACCAGGCAGGATATGTTCTCGGCACGCTGATGACCGTACTTGTGGTCCGCGTCGGCCGGCATCATGGCGATGTTCACGCAGACCAGCATCATGACCGAGGCCACGATGTTGACTATGGATTCCAGCGCATCCGAAAGCAAGGCCACCGAGCCTGATATCAGATAGGCTATCAGCTTGATGGCGAATATCAACAGCCCGCCAGCCACCGTCAGCTTGGCAACTTGTTCCTTTTTCAATCTAAAGAGAAAGGGTACAAGCCCGATAAACCTTTTTTGCTACTCAAGAATTAATAACGATGGTCAAGGCCTCGGTCCATTTTCGGCCAGGGCTTTTTCGAAAAGGGCATCTAACTCTTGCTCCGACAGCTTTGGGTCGTGGCGGACGAAGAAGGTCAGGTAGCTCTTGTCCTCGGTGAAGATAACCTTGGAGGGACGGATGTTCACGCTCAGCAGTATCTCCCCGGTCTCCAGCATGACATCGACCTGCGTAGCGGCCTTACCACCTTTGTTCTTGGTGCGTGACAGCTTTATGATGTTCTTCCTGTTCGCCTGGTAGAGGTGGCGCATCCGTTCGTCAGATCCGGGCCCGTTCACAACCTGAAAGATGTGAATGGACATGAAAAAGCTTGCTCTAAAAAAGAGATGTAAGTATCGGAGAAGGGGCGGAAGGCGATAAGTTGCTTTAATTGTCCCTTTATTTTTTGCGAACTCTTAACTCCATTCCCGCCATATTCTCAGAGGAGCGCCATGTCCCAAGGACCAATGAATGCTAAACTGATCTACAAGTTCTTCGAGGCCGCCAACATGCAGCGGTGGAACGACCACATCCGCCCCGTGGAACTGACGGAATTGGACAAGCAATCGCACAAGATGGTCATCGCTTACGTACTGGCCAGGTTCGAGGAGACGGAGAAGGGGCGGAGCATCGATTGGACCAAGATAATCGAGGGCGGCATATTCGAGTTCCTGCACCGCATCTTCCTGACGGACCTGAAACCTCCAGTATATCATCGCATGCAGAAGGAGAAGGGCAAGGAGCTCAACGAGTACGTCTTCCGCGAGCTGATATCCGAGGTTCCGGACATCGACCCGGACTTCCTAGCCCGCTTCAAAGCCTATCATCTAGAGAAGGACGAGAGCATTGAACGGAGGGTGCTGCGGGCAGCGCACTATCTGGCGACCAATTGGGAGTTCCGTTTGATCTATGCGGCGAACCCCACCATGATGGGGATCGAGGAGACCAAGCACAACATCGAGATGCAGATCGAGGACCACTACGATCTGATAGGAGTGCAGCGCATCATGCTGGCCAAGAAGTCCTACGGCTTCATCGAGTTCTGTGGCCAGCTGCGCTACCAGCAGCGCTGGGCCCGGGCTCCGCGCATCCCCCGGACCTCGGTCCTGGGGCACATGCTCATGGTCGCAATAATGTCCTATCTTTGCTCGCTACGCATCTCGGCCGATCCGAAGCGCACGGTGAACAACTTCTACACCGCCCTGTTCCACGACCTGCCAGAAGTATTGACCAAGGACATAATCACCCCGGTGAAGAAGTCCGTGGGCGGCCTGGAGGAGCTTATCGCCGATTACGAGGAACAGGAGGTGGAGGAGAACCTGCTGCCCCTGCTCCCGGCCACCTGGCGCAAGGACTTTGAAGGTCTGGTGCTGGACCCCTTCCGCAACCGGAACCGGGATGTGGAGAACAAGGACGAGCGCCCCTGGGCGGCGGACGGGGCCATGCTGAAAGGGTGCGACAACCTGGCGGCCTTCATCGAGGCCAACTCCTCCATAAAGTACGGTGTCAGTTCGAAAGTGCTCAGGGCAGGGAAGCAGCGTCTGCTGGAGATATATCAGGCATCCGGGACGGTGTCGGGCATCGACTTCTACCAACTTATGTTGGAGCTGGACCACATGGACATCTGATCACCAGGACATGCGGCCCTCGAAGGCCTGGAAGAGCAGGTCGCGGTAGTACTTGTCGTAGGGCAAGGTAATCTTTGTGCGCTCATCGCCATGGCGCACGTCCACGACGTAGCTGCCCTCGTCGTATGACAGTTTGACCGAGTCGACCTCATCGGTGTTCAGGTGGAAGTTGCCAGGCGATTCCTGCAGCACCTGGTCCGGGTCCATCTCATAGAAGCGCGAGGTGTTCGAGGTTCCGCTAGAACCAGGCAAGAAGATCCCCGCCTGGAGCAGCTCTCCCTTGATCTTGTCTCCCGGATGGGATTCGATGCGGGCGAATATCAAGCGCTCCTTGGTGAAGGCCAGTGCGAAAATGCCTTCGTGTCCTACGATGTGCGCCGGGGAAGCTATCGCGCTGATGACCTCGCCATGGGTCGGTTCGAAGCGCTCCAACTCCTCGGAAGCGACAGGCTGGCCGCAATAGGGGCAGAAGCGCATGTCCTCCAGGATGGCCTTTCCACAGCTCGCGCAGTTCGACATCGTTTATCGATGAGTATATGGCCAGGGTTATTTATGACAGCATCGTTCACGCCGTTTATGTCCTGTATTTGTTACCTCTTTTTTATTGCTGGCTGCGTTGGTATGACGAAATATGACAAATGACATACATTTTAAATAGTTTATATGACAATCTAATTTTCAGTCTTGCCAAGGAGAGTATTGACCATGGAGGGAGAGAGGATATCGCTGCGCCTTGAGGGCGAGGACCTGGAGCTCATCGATGAGTTCATCGAAGGGCACCCGGATATCTCGAACCGGTCGCAGCTCGCAAGGATCGCCCTTCGCACATTCATAGAAAGGGATGGTGGAACGCGGGTCGAAAGCTCCAAGGGCGAGATGGTCGTGAAGGTTCCGCCGGTCGTACGTAGCATGATGGAAGGGATGGTAGAGGATGGCTACTACAACTCGGTGGAGGACATAGTCGTGGAATGCCTCCGGAAGGAGTTCGTGTCTGCGGACAACCTGCAAAAGGCCAAGGACGAACTACTGATCAAGCAGAGGCAGATCGCGGCAAGGATGTGAAGGACCTGCGGACATAGCTCTGGGCGAGAGCACACAGGGATGGGATGCACTAACTTACTTTAGCGGAGGCGCTCATGCGCCCCGCGCACAAAAAAGGGGCCAAAAAAATGGAAGCCGGGATAATGGAACAAACGATCAGGACCGAGCAAATGGTTTCGATGCTCAGCCGAGGCCTGACCGAACCTAAGATATCGGTAGTAGGCTGCGGGGGTGCTGGCAACAATATAGTCAACAACATCTTCGGCAGCTGCAGGAAGAACGTGCAGACGGTCGCCATCAACACCGACGAGCGCTCGCTGCAGAAGATCAACGCGCACAAGAAGCTGCTCATCGGCAAGGACGTGACCGAGGGGCGGGGCGCCGATGGATTTCCCGAGGTCGGGGAGTACTGCGCGGAGTGCGCCAAGGACGCCATCAAGGAGGCCATAAAGGACCGGGACATCGTGTTCGTCATCGCTGGCATGGGCGGCGGGACGGGGACCGGGACCGCTCCAGTGGTGGCCCAAGCGGCCAAGGACCTGAACTCCATCACGTTCGTAATAGCGATCACCCCCTTCTCCTTCGAGACGGAGAGGGTGCAGAAGGCCCAGATGGGCATATCCAAGATCAGGAAGATAGCCAAGACCACCGTGGTGGTGGAGAACGACCGGCTGCTGAACATAGCGGAAGAGATGCCCCTGAACAAGGCCTTCTCCGTGATCGACAACAGCGTGGTCAAGATCATCGACTCGTTTTGCTCTCAGGTCAGCATGTCCTTCATGAGCGCTCTGACCGAGGAGGTCATCCAGTATATGCACGGGGACGAACAGAAGACCGAGGCGAAGATGCCTCAGTACGTCATGCCCGAGCTGGTTGTGGCCGCCAAGGGGCCGGCCGAGGTCGACCTGCGCCCGACTGGCGAGCTGGGACTGATGCGGTAAACCGATTATCGGCTTCCAAACGATCTAGGTGCGGCGGATGTCAGCCGCCGTACCACCCCCGAATCAATTCTAACGAACTGACATCCAAAGGTCTTATTTCGTCTTCATACGTTGTCTTTGCGTGCTTGTGGGATTAATCATCAACCCCGTGGCCGGCATGGGCGGCAGCGTGGCCTTGAAGGGAACGGACGGCGGAGCGTACCGCGAGGCCTTGAGGCGAGGCGCCGTTCCGGTGGCCCGCGGCCGGGCGCTGCGCGCCTTGTCCCGGGTTGGCGGGGAGGTGCGGTTCCTCACCGCCGCGGGGGAGATGGGGGCGGCGGTGCTTTCCGAACTGGGGTATGAGTTCGAAGTGGTCCACGCCAATGAGGGCGAGACCGGTCCGGAGGACACCCGGAAGGCCTGCACCGAGTTCCTGGAGCGGAAGGTGGAACTGATCGTCTTCTGCGGGGGGGACGGGACGGCCCGCGATGTAATGGACTCGGTGGGGGAGAAGGTCCCGGTTATCGGGGTACCGTCCGGCGTCAAGATGCATTCGGCGGTCTTCGCCAACACCCCGGAGGAGGCCGGGGACGCCGTTCGTTCATTCGTCGAGGGGGCACCGACGCGCCTGGCGGAGGTGATGGACGTGGACGAGGAAGCCTTCCGCGCAGGCGAGCTCAAGGCCCATCTGTATGGTTATCTGCGCGTGCCAGAGGGCGGGAGCATGCAGCCTCCCAAAGGCGCTACCTACGGTACCTCGGACGATGAGCAGAAGGCGGTAATCGCCGAGTTCGTGGTGGAGGACATGGAGCCGGGAACCCTGTACGTCCTGGGCCCGGGGACGACGACCAAGGCGGTGGCCGATAGGATGGGGCAGCCCAAGACCCTGCTCGGAGTGGATGTCTATCTGAACGGAAAGCTGCTGCAGGCGGACGCCTCCGAGGACGACCTGCTCCGCCTGGTCCGTGGGGAAAAGGTGGCGTTGATCATCACCCCGATAGGGCGCCAGGGCTTTGTCTTTGGTCGGGGGAACCAGCAAATATCCGCCAAGGTGATCGAGGCGATCGGTCTGGAGTACGTCCAGGTGATCGCCACCCCGGCCAAACTGAGGGAAACGAGCTGTTTGCGTTCGGACTCGGGGGACGTTGACATCGACCGGAAGATGAGCGGCTACCAGAAGGTGCTGGTCGGTTATTCGCAGTACCGTATGGTCCGCTGCCCCTGAAACGCAGCAAATGATTTTGAATCAAGGCTACCATAGCCCTGGCGATGAGCGTCATCCATCTTGACCTACGCACTTTCTGCCACGCCACCGAGGTGGAGGAAAGGGTGAAGAAAGCCCTGGAGTTCGTTTCTGGCGGCCAGGAGGCCGTCGTGACGCATTCCGAAGGGTATCACGGCAATAAGATCCTGATCATGGAGTGCGATCTTACCCGCAAGGCGGACATCCGAGCCTTCTTCAGACGCCTGTCGAGGGAGGACCTGAAGGAGCTCCTATCATCCATTGATCAGAGGCTGGACGACGACGGACAGTTCTTCTTCCGCCTGGACAAGCAGAAGGCCTTCGAGGAGGAATTGGTGGTCTCCTCAGGCGACGACTGCATCCACGTCCGGGCCAAGGTGGAGAGCTACCCCAAGCGCCGGGAGAAGGCCCTGGAGAACGCCAAGGTGATGCTTCAAGAGCTCATTGACCGACAGGATAAATAGGAAATTGCCATTCCGAAATCACAAGCAGGGGTAGCCAAGCTTGGCCAACGGCGTAGGACTTAGGATCCTATCCTTAGTGGTTCTGGAGTTCAAATCTCCACCCCTGCACCAGCGATTACCATTTCTTATCCAACGACATCGTGTTTATAGTGACTGACGCTCAATGGATATGCCATGGGAATAACTAACGTAGGCGACCAGAAGAAGTGTGCTGTTTGCGGAGGGATGAACCCCGCGGGGGCTACCAAGTGCCTGCTGTGCGGATCCCTCATGATGTGAAGTGATCTTCAAGCAAAGCGAAGTTGATTGGTCTGGACGAACTTAATAGCCTGACCGACCGGTGGTTTTCAGAGCATCTTTGGCGCCCGATGGTGAAGTCACCTTCCGCTCTTTCTAGTAAGCAGGTCCTTTATCTTTTTCCCCTCCAGGTCCTGGATCTCCTCGGTGGTCATCTTCCCCCCGCTCTTCATGACCTTGACCACCTCAGAAGAGGGATTGGTGAACACGAACAGGTTGATGTTCTTTGACGAGCCGTCCTTGAAGCGATGCTTGTAGTTCAGCGGCAATTTCGTTGATTGCATGAACTCGCTGATGCTCAGCTCCTGGTCGATGTCCTGTCCGTCGAATACTGTCAGGCACATCTCCAAGGCATACTTGCCGAAGGCGATGACGTTCAGCTCATCCTTTCCCAGAGACCGGAGCTCGTTGACGAAGTGCTCCTGGCATTTCGTCGCGGCCTTGCGCCACTCCTTGTTGACATCCCGGTCGCTGTTGGCCGGGACACATTTCAGGGCGTGCGTCCAGTATACGCGCCCTTCAGCCGGGTCAAAGCTGCCGAAGAGCTGCAGCACCTTGCTGAGCGGATTAGCCTTCTTCACCTCGTCGGCCGGACCGCCGTTCCTGCACAGCGCGGCCAACTTCTGTTCGGCGGCCTCGTTCGAACCTGTTTGCCGAAGCCAGAACCCTGGTTCCTGCGAAACGATCAAAAAATCAACTTTGGAGGGGTCGGCCTTCCGGTTGAAATGGACCGGCATCTTCGTCCGGTCCCTCGGGCAGTTGGGACATGGGTCCATGACCATGGACCTGACCGTCCCCCAGCCTCCCTCCTGACCTCCGGCCATGATGACGTATCCCGCAAGGCGCATTAAACTGTTTCATTGGAATGACGATGTCGCTAACGCAAAATACCAGCGATAGTTCAATATCGAATGGACGCCTTAAATGTAAATGATATCCTCATGGAACGTCACATCGCCCGCAAAAAGGTCAAGGAGGTCATGACCAAGGAAGTGGTGACCGTAACCTCCAGCACCGACCTCAAGCAATTGAAGGAGATGTTCGAGAAATATGACTTCAACAGCTTCCCGGTGGTGGACGGGCAGGACCTGGTGGGCGTGGTCAGCAAGCTGGACCTGCTCAAGGCCTTCACCTCGGGGGTGAACGTTAACGTTGGCAGGTTCATGATGCTCTACAGCAAGACCGCAGGCGACATAATGCACGCCGCCAACGTCTACGTATCCCCGGAGGACGACATATCCACGGCCGCCGATTTCATGGTGGAGTTCAACCTGCGCAGCCTGCCGGTCCTGGAGAAGGGGAAGTTGAAGGGCATGCTCTCCCGTCAGGACGTCATTCGCTGCCTGATGATCGAGTGAGCTTAGCCTTCTTGTGTCGGTAATAGAGGTAGTAGACCGCCAATGCTATGGCCAGAGCACCGAGCAGTATGTAGTCCAACCCGTCGGTGCTCTTCCAGAACTGCATCCAGTTCTCGCCGAGTAAGTATCCCGCAGTAACCAGCACGGTGTTCCAGACCAGCGCCCCGAAGAAGGTGAAGGTGATGAACTTCAAACGGTCCATCTTGGCCAGCCCGGCGGGGAAGGATATTATTGATCGGATGCCGGGGAGGGAGTGCCCGATGAATATGCCCCAGACCCCCCCATTTCTTGAACCAGTGCTCGGCCGTCTCCAGCTTCTTCTGGTCTAGCCCGATGTATGGACCGAGCTTATTGATGATGGGCCGACCCAGGTGCCAGGCCAAAAGAAAGGCGATGAAGGAACCTACCACCGCCCCGAGCGACCCGACCAGGATGACCAGGAAATAGTTCAGTTCGCCGGTGTATGCCACATATCCGGCGAAGGGCATGATCATTTCGCTGGGAATGGGGGTGAAGACACCCTCTACCAGCATGGCCAGGAAGATGCCTATGTACCCTGTACCGTTGATGAGGTCGATGACGAACTGGTTGATGGAATCGATGATCATGACTGGTTCCAGTGCCTGTCGGCTAAAACGGTAACGCACCGTATATTAATAAAATGGGGGCGGAGCGAAATTCCTTTCCTGATGTTACGATACATTACCAAGCTATTTAGGCGCGGTAGACCGCTATTCATCTTGGTGAGCACGTTTGAGACCTTACCTGGGGCATGCCTCGGTGGTCAAGGTTCTGACCAAGAGCGTGGGCCTTAGCAGCCCGGTGGCGGATGAGGTGGCCCTTCGCGTGCTCAACTATTTCGGTTATCACGACGAGATCATCGATAATGCCCTGAACCATGACGATCGCCGCCTTTTCTACTTCTTACAGGACATGCGGATATTGAGCACTAGGTGGGAGGAGACCCAGCTGGCCTCCGGGCGCAATTGGCGCATATTCTATTGGTCCTTCAACTGGGAGAACATCGGCAAATTGCTGAAAGATGAACCGGACCTGAAAGAGCCGATCGACGTCTACGGCAGCCTTCCGGATTCCGTCTGGAACCGGGAGCACGAGACGGAAGGAATGACCTGACCGGGGTAAGTTATTAACCGGACAATTTGATGAGGGAGACGTGAAGTTCACCTATTGCCCGGATTGCTTGGACCTGCGGCCGAGGTCGTGGCACAACTTTAATAGCTGCGCAATCTGCGGACAGAAGAGCCGCATCATCGCCATACCCATGTCCATCTACGGATACCTGACCTGCGTCCTCAGCGTCGTGGGCGCCGTGTTCGTGGTCCTGGAGATGATCGGGACGGACATAGGGCTGGGGGATTACCGTCTCTACGTCATGTTCGGCTCCCTGATCCTGGCCATGGTCTTTTACTATATCGAACTGAACCGGACGACCCAGCTAGCCATCAAAATGGTCGGCAAGGTGCGTTAGGCGGCGATGGTCAAGAAGCAGAGGACGGACGAGTCATCGTTCAGCACCCTGCGGTCCACGTACAACGAGGTTCCGTCGCCTTCGCACCTTTGGCCGAATACGTACTTCTCCTCGTCGATGACCAGGGTCCACCAGGCCGTTTGGCCCATACTTTCTATCTCCTGTATCGTTCTGTTCACCGCCATCCCGATGCGCTCCAGTTCTTCCGCGGTCGGCTCAGGGCCGTCCTGAGACGTCAGGATTATGTAGGCCGACAAGGACGTCCGGGACATGGCGCTGCCGTCGCCGCCCGGGACCTCCCCGCCCAGCATGACGGTGTGAAAGGACTTGGCCATCTCGCTCCGCCCTTCGTCGTTGACGGACGTTCCAGGCATTATGATGCTGGCGCTGAGCACCGTGAGCACTACCAGGAACAGCATGGCGTCCATCAGGACCGCCAAGCCCCTGCGGTCCCTGGACATCACCACGCCTGCACCTCCACCGTCGCCGGGATCGCTCGGCCGTCGACCGACAGTAACAGAGGCGCGCGAGCGCTGAGCACGGCGGCGCCAGATGGAGGCGTGCCGCCCAAGGACAGCAAGGCCTCCGCCTCGCCCATCGGCCTATATTTCAGACATACTCCGGAAAAGCCTTCGGGCAAGGCCGGAAGCGAGGCGAACCGCTGCTCCAGAAGGTCGAGTTCGATCGCCTCACCGTCGTCAGGCCACAATCCCTGTTCTCGCAGCAGGTCGATCAGCTCGTCCCCGTCGACGGTCGGCCCCTCCTGCACCGCGCTCACCGAGAGCATGACCAAGAATATCGAAGATGCGGTGATCACCGCCATGACCGCCAGTATCGACTCGAGAAAGCCGCCTACGCCTTCGTCGTTATTCCTCCAATCCCGCATGAGCGTGATTTCGCGCGAGGGACCTTTCCGCTAACCATTAAGTGTAGCTTAACTCAGAACACTCCCTTGCGGTAATGTCCAAGGCTGCTGCGTCCGCACTTGCGCCGTAGCTCCTCGACCGCACCCAGATCGACCTCGAAGAACGCCATGGCCACGAAGGCCGCCAGGTCTGGATGCCTCCGGCGCACGTCGATGCCTATCGAATCAACGCCCATGGCTTGGAGCTCCGGCACCTTTTCCAGCATGAGCAGGTCAGTACTGTGCAGGATGTGTACGAACCCTTCCTGGTCGTGGTGCACAGGATAGCGCACCCCGCGATCGTCCACCAGGGTCCCTTCGGGCAGGGTCGGGTCCTGGCTCAGCATAAGTTCGATGCGCCCGAAGGCCAGGACCTCGCACCTCTGTTCGGTGGCGGAGAGCAGCTGGAACATCTCCTCCTGGTTCAGCTCGGGGGACAGCGTCCACTGGTGCATCTGGGGCACGGTGAAACTGTTGAAGACGTTCATATGGTAGGAACCATAGCAACGTGTGTGGCGATATCTCTGGTACTGGTCGGAGGTGTGCACCATGACCGGACCGGCGCCCGATACCTCTTCGCCGAGGGCCAGGCGGGGCAGCACCCGAACGAACTCCTTGCTGGTCTCTTGGCAGGCGGCCTCGGCCTCCTCGACCTGCTTCGTCCCATCGTAATAGATGCGATCCGCGTATGGCAGCACGGCCTGCAAGACGGTCAGGCTGGAGACGTAGAAGGAGAGCTCGCCCTTCTTTTCCTTCCGGCGCAATCTTTTTGACGGTACGTCCACGACCTTCCGGACCGCCTCCCCCTCCTGGAATTGGATCCGGTTTATAAGCTCCTCAATGCTGGGGAACTCCCGGTCCTTGGTCTTGTATACGAGGTACTGGCCTTCGTTCAGCGGGAAGGGGGGCAAGGCTTTAACGCCCTCCCCAACGAGATCGGCGGGGCGCAGGTCGAAGCCGCCCACCTTCTCGTCGCCAAGGTACAGGCTGATGCCGTCCCCGGGCTCGAGCATGCCCTTGGTCAGGCTCAACGTCCCCTTCTTCATCACCGCCGGTCCGATGGGCCTGCCCCTCGACTCGGGGAAGGCGGTCTGCATGACCTCTTTTTCGACGAGATAACCGCCGGAGAACCCCCGGTTGAAGACCACTTCCAGCAGTTCCTTCTCCCGTTCGGTCAACAGCGGCGTCACGCCTTCCTTGGCCCTCTTGATGGCCTGAGAATAGATCTTGGAGGTCAGATAGACATACTGGGGGGAGCGCATGCGCCCCTCTATCTTCAACGAGGCCACGCCCGCCTTCATCAGTTCAGGGATGGACTCCACGGCGAATGTGTCGGCGGTGCTGAGAAGGTATCCTTCCTTTGTTCCGTTCGAATATCTCTTGCGGCAGGGCTGGGCGCACATGCCCCGGTTACCGGAGCGGCCCCCCAGGAAGCTGGAGAAAAGGCATTGTCCGGAGAAGCAATAACAAAGGGCGCCGTGGATGAACACCTCTACCCCGACAGGCGACCTCTCGGCTATCTCCGTGACCTGGTCCAGGCCGAGCTCCCGGGCCAGTATGACCCGCTCAAGACCCTGCGCCTTGGCCCACATAGCTCCGTCCAGGCTGTGGATCCCCATCTGGGTGGAGGCGTGCATGGGTATGGAGAAGCGTTCTTTTATCAGGGTCATCAGGCCGCGGTCCTGGACGATGACCGCGTCCGCCCCTAGGGTGTCCAGCATCTCCACGAACGAGAGGGCGGCCGGGACCTCCGACTCCTTGATCAGGGTGTTCACGGTGACGTACGTCCTCATGCCCCGGTCGTGAGTCATCTTGATGGCGCCGGCCAGCTGGTGGTCGTCGAAGTTGCTGGCGAAATGGCGGGCGCCAAAGTCCTTCCCGCCCAGGTAGACCGCGTCCGCTCCTCCGGCCATGGCCGCCTTCAGCGCTTCCTGCGTGCCCACCGGGGCGAGGAGCTCCATGCCCCCGGAATCGATTGCTCCCATATTAATCTCCCTGGAACGTAGCCTACGGTTAATTGTCAGTTCAAATACGCTTTCCGACCGTCCTCGCTCAGGGAAGAAAATGGCGAAGGTCGTGAAGATGCCCAGGAACGGTGCCGCGAAGCAAGCGCTCCCGGTCGAGATGAAGGGGTGCGCTTACATCGTGGAGGGGAGGGAGGTCTACATGGAATGCCAGGGATGCCAATTTTCACTGGACGCCCCGAGTGAGAGGTGCATGGCCGGGATCTGCTCCGCCTTGGATGCCCATCCTGAAGCGATCGGCTTGGTGCTGCTGGGGGACGAGCATGTTTGGATAAGGGAGAGGGAGATGGAGACCCTGCGCTCCCTGATCTCCGCTGAAAAGGCCTGGGAGGGCTTCCGTGCGTCGATACGCTCCCTTCCCTGCTTCAGGCCATTGCCGACAGAGAAGGTGACAAGGTACATAGAGAGGGTGGCCAACGGTCACGCTGATATGTTCTGCCTGGGAGAGGGACGACAATGCCAGGAATGCCTCAAGGTCCAGAAGGATGCCCTTGGCTCCTTGGAAGGTGACTGGCGCCGGGTCCGGCGGACCTTGGCCGCAGACCGTTTCCGCATAACCGAGGTCGCGGGAGGGGTCGAAAAATGATGCCCCCTTCAGCGAAGGAAGGAATGACGCAGGCCTTACCGGCCCTTAGGCGCGACCGGCTGGTGAAGCCGTCGTTCTCCGGTTACTGGATAGAAAGGGAGATACCTCTGGGATGGAGGGTGCTGGACCAGAAGAAGGTCCGTGGCGGGCGCGTCGACCTTTTGACCAATCCTTCCGGCCTTCGTCACCGTTATTTCCTGTTACCATGGGAGCACACTGCCAATCGGGAGACCCAGTCCCAGCTGGCCAAGGCTATTGAGATGGTACGGTCCCGGCCTCCTCAGGGCTTTAAAGGCGGAGAGGTCGAGTTGAAGGCTCATGTGCAATCGGTGGTGCGCTCCCTGGATGCCCATTCGGAGAGCGACGAGGAGTTCCTGGACGCGGTCATGCGCAACACCCTCGGCCTGGGCGCCATCGACGTTCTGCTACGGGACCCGAGGGTGGAGGACGTGTATGTGGACGCCCCCTGCCAGAGGAACCGGGCCTACATCACCCTCAACCAGGCCGGTCCGGGCCACGTGTTCGGGCGCTGCGAGAGCAACCTGATCGTCAGCGAAAGCGAGATGAACGGGCTGGTGAGCCGTTTGAAGTACCGCTCTAGTCGCCCTTTCTCTCGTTCGAACCCGGTGCTAGAGACGGACCTGGGGGACAGCGAGGTGCGGGCGACCGCTCTGTGCCCGCCGCTGAGCCCCGACGGGCTGGCGTTGGCCCTCCGTCGCAGATCGGACGTTCCCTGGACGCTTCTGCGCTTGGCCAGCTGCGGGGCCATGGACGCGGTGGCCGCTGGACTTCTGTCTTTCTTGGTGGATGGACGGGCCTCGATACTCGTTTGCGGCGCTCGCGGTTCCGGTAAGTCCTCGCTTCTTTCCTCGCTGCTGTTCGAGTTCCCGTTGAACCAAAGGATACTGGTCATAGAGGACACCAGGGAGGTCCCGGTGCACGCCCTGCAATTCCTCGGCTTCAAGGTGCAGTCCATGCTGGTGGACCCGGTGCAGGGCCTGGACCGGGCGGAGGCGGCCGACGAGGCGCTCCGCGTCTCCCTGAGGCTGGGGGAATCGGCCATCGTGGTGGGGGAGGTGCGGGGAAAGGAGGCCATGACCCTCTATGAGAGCATGCGCACAGGAAAGGCCGGCTCCTCGGTCCTAGGCACCATCCACGGCGACGGGGCACGCGAGGTCCACGACCGGGTGGTGAACGAGATGGGCATACCGGAGGCCTCCTTCGCCTCCACCGACGTCGTCGTGACCATGGGGTTGGTGCGTCCGGGCGGAGGCTTGGGTCAGGTGCGCCGGGTCACGGAGGTGGCCGAGGTGGTGAGGACGGAGGAAGGTCTGGATTTCCTCCCTATGCTCACCTACGACGGTTCCTACCATCTCAGCGAGCGCGTCATGCCCCTGATCGGACGGATCTCCTCCGGATGGGGGGTCGGTTATGAGGAGGGTCTGCGGAACCTCTTGCAGCGCATCGCCCTGCGGCGAGTACTTCTCGATATGTCCAGCGAGGACCCTGCTCTCCTTTCGCCCTCGAGCACACTGATGGCCAACGAGTTCCTTTGGCAGAGATCTTCCTTCGAAAACGAGGACATGGCCACGGAGTTCGCCGCGTTCGTGCGGGAGAGGTGATGGCCTTGCCTTCGTCCCTTGGATTGCCCGCCATCGCCGGACATGTGCCAGGATGGTTCAGGAAGGTCTACGCCATCAAGGCTCCGACCGGATCCTTGGACCTTCTGACCCGAAAAGGCCGACGGACGGAGGATTATTACCTTCGAGGGTACAACGCCTTCCTGTGGTGCCTATTGACCTTGTTGCCCCTGGCGGCCTTGATCGTTCTCGCTGCACCCTACCCTTACAGCCTGACCTCGATCGGCTTGGCATTGACAACAGTGATCATACCCTCCTATGTGACCTCAGGACCGGTACGGAGCTACCGGGCGGAGCAGCGCTCCTACCTGCAGGATTCCCCCGCCGTGGTGGGGGCCATGACCATGAGCATGAACCGCTCCCCTTCGTTGGAGAGGGCACTGGAGGTGGGAGCGCGCTCTGGGGACGGGGCCTTGCAGGCGTCCCTTTCATCGGTTGTATGGAAGGCCTTGACCGGCGAGATGCAGGACCTACGCTGTGGCGTTTCAGCCTGGACGGCCAACCTGGATGCTCGTAACGAAGGCTTGAGGCGTTCCATCCATCTTATAATGGCGGCCGAGGAGGAGCCGGGAAAGGAAGGCCGGGACCGCTTGCTGGACCGGGCCAACTCCTTGGTGCTGGAGGGGATGAGGGAAGCTTGCGAGAAATACGTCGGATCGCTCTCCTTCCCGGTCATGCTGGTTTTCACCTTTGGGGTGTTGGCCCCGGTGATGCTGTTCTCCCTCATCCCCCTGCTGGGGCTGGGGTCGGGCATTCCTGACGGGGGCGTTTCCTTGAACATCACCTCGCTGGCCGTGGTCCTCCTGGCCCTGGTGCCGACGGTCACCGTTCTTTACGTCAAGGTTTTAATCGAGCGGAACCCTTTGAACCGGGCCAGCTTACCTGCTTCACTGTTGGGGAAGGGCCCGACGATGCTTCTCACCCTGTCCCTGCCCCTGTTCCTGTCCATGATCACGCTTACCGGGCAGGTCGTGATCTCGACCATTGCCTCGATGGCCCTCGTTCTTCTGGCCTTCTACATGACCGGAGGAAGGGCGTGCAAGGACGGCGGCGAGCGGATGCGTTCCTTCGTGGATGGGCTGTACCGCTTGGGCAACGGCATGCTTGGAGGGCAGGACCTGGAGACTTCCTTCGAGGACGCGGCGCTCATGGAGGAGGGTGAGTTCCAACGATGGGGGTTGAGGATGGTCCATGCCATGCGCACCGGGCGGACCTCGCTCATCGACGCGGTCCGAGAGGACCAGGAGCTGCCGATGATGAGCGCCGCCCTGCACCAGAGCTACCTGACGGTCCTGGAATGCGCCCGGGAGGACCACCGGGGGGCGGGGAAGGTGGCCATCAACCTGGCCCAATGCCAGGACGATCTTCTGAGGACGAAGAGGCGCATACGGGAGAACCTGCGCTCGGTGGTGGACATGATGACCTCCACCAGCCTGCTGTTCGCCCCGGCCATCATCGGTCTGACCAGCGGCATAATGGGCCTGCTGGGAGGGGACCGGGACTGGCTGATGGCCGTCGCATCCGTCTACGTCGTGGAGCTGGCCCTGGTGGTCAACTACTTCACGTCGAACCTGGATGAGAGACGCAACGGGCAGGAGGGCTGGCGGAACTATGGCAAACGCGGAGCGGTGGCGCTGATGGTCTTCCTCACAGCTTCACTATGCGGTCAGACGTTTCTTTTCCGCCTTCTCTGACCAGGAGCAGTTCCAGATCGCTCAATCGATGCAGGTCCAAGGCCAGCCTTTCCCCGGACTCGTAGCTGCGGACGGAATCGATCCTGGTCTGTATCGTTTCGAGAGGGGATATCTCCATGGAGCGCATCCCATCGTAGAAGCGGACCACTGGCCTTCCTCCCTCCTTTATTCCGAGGTTGCCTTTGCCCATGGTGCAGCTGGAGGAGAACTGCACACCGTCGATGAGACAGGAGACCGGGGTCTCGGTGCCGGTGAATACCGTGGCGAAGAACTTGCCTGGGAAGTAGCTCTTGGCCATCAGCCCCATCCGGTAGCCCAGAAGGACGTAGGGACCCAGGTGCCCATGGAAATCAGCGAGCCTTCTTAGGTCCTCTGGCAAACTGGTCATGATGGTTACTCGATGAGGATGGATATAAAATTTTATTCACAAAAATCAAGTGAAGGATTAAAAGGCGGGGGCGCGGTAGCGGGACCGTCATGAGGCTTTCCCCTCCCCTGCGTTACATGGCCTTGTTCGAGACGCTGCTGGCATTGGCGTTCCTCTTCATCGTCATCTCTCCGTTGACCCTGCCCACTGGCTCTGTGTCGGACCTGGACGGCAGGATCGGGTCGGTGGACAATTGGGACGAGCTGCAGGAGATGCCCTTGCTGCAACGCCTGGTCTACCTCATCGGGGACCTGAACTGCCACCAGCAGGCGGACCGCTCGTTCTTCCTCAACGACAACCAGCTGCCGATATGCGCTCGGGACGTGGGCATCGTGGCCGGGTTGACCTTAGGGCTCATCGCCTACATGTTGGTCCGGTGGCCGGTACGATGGACGTGGCTCCTGCTTCTGCTCGTGCCCATGGCCTTGGACGGGGGGGCGCAGGCCTTGACCTCCTACGAGTCGGGCAATGTCATAAGGGCGCTGACCGGATGCTTGGCCGGTGCTGGGCTGGGTTGGGGGATAGGCATGCTGACGGACCGCTTTTTCACGGGCGATCGGCAGAACGGACGGTCATCGAAATGACCAGTCCAGCATTCGGTTCTCGTTAACGCTGAATCTTAGGAAAACGCTTATATACAGTCTTGTAGATTGAGCACCAGTCAATCCATATCATTCACTTTTACCGTTTTGGAGGATATGATTCATATGGAAAACATGAAGACTGGTACTACCACGATAGGTATAGTTAACGCTGACGGCGTGGTCCTGGCGACCGAGCATCGGGCCACCATGGGCAATTTCATCGCTCACAAGGAGACCCAGAAGGTCTTCAAGATCGACAACAACCTGGGACTGACCACCGCTGGACTAGTAGGGGACGCCCAGGTCATGGTCCGCTACCTACGGGCTGAGGTAGAGCTGTACAAGCTGAAGAGGACGGTGGACATGTCCGTCAAGTCCGCGGCCACCCTGACCTCCAACATCCTGAGAAGGGGAGGCGGCGCCTACGGCTATTACTATGTAGGGCTGATCGTCGGAGGTTACGACAAGGAGGGTGGGCATGTTTTCTCCTTGGACGCAGCCGGCGGTTCCATAGCCGACCACTACATCAGCGTCGGTTCTGGTTCCCCCTACGCCTACGGTGTCCTGGAGGACCACTACAAGAAGGACATCACCTTGGACGATTCCATCAACTTGGCCATACGCGCCTTGAACGCGGCCATGAAGAGGGACTCGGCCAGCGGTGACGGCATGGACATCGTGACCATCACCAAGGACGGGTACGTGGAAGTGTCTCAGGAAGAGATACTGAAACGAGCTTCGCGCATGGGGATCAACGTCCCCCGGCCGAACTGAAAACCCCTTTCCAACATACTTTCCTGTTATACATCCCATAAAAAGTGAATGCCATGAGCACAGAAAGAATTCTCGAGGAAGCCCGAGAACAGGTCCGGAAGATAGTACCATCTCAAATCAACATATCTTCCATCGATTTTGAGGGTCCAGTAGTCGTAATCTACACCAGGGACATGGAGGCCTTCGCCTCCGGGAACGACATGATCCGCCAGCTGGCGCAGGGATTGCGGCGCCGGGTGGCTATTCGCCCTGATCCCTCCACCCTGGCCAATTCCGTAGACGTGGAGAAGAGACTACGGGAGATCATCCCTGAAGAGGCCCAGATCACCAACATCTCCTTCGAGGACGAGACCGGTGAGGTGACCATCGAGGCCATCGCCCCTGGTCTAGTGATAGGTAAGCAGGGCGCGGTCCTCAATGAGATCAAGAAGGAGGTGGGCTGGGCCCCCAAGGTGATACGAGCTCCGCCGATACCCTCCAAGACCGTCTATGAGACCAGGGCCTATCTTCGGGAGGTCCAGGCCGAGCGCAAGGAGTTCCTGCGCAGGGTCGGAAAGCGCCTGGCCCAGACCAAGTACGAGGGAGAGAACTGGATTAGGATGACCTGCCTTGGCGGTTATCGCGAGGTCGGGCGCTCCTGCACATTGCTATCTACGCGAGAGAGCAAGATACTAATTGATTGCGGCATGGACCCTTCCAACAGCTCCAACAAGCCCTATTTCACCGCCCCGGAGTTCCTGCCCCTGGAACAGATTGACGCTGTGGTCATAACCCACGCCCACATGGACCATTGCGGACTGCTTCCAGTGCTCTTCAAGTTCGGTTACGACGGACCGGTTTACTGCACGCCCCCGACCAGGGACATGATGTCATTGAGCTTGCTGGACGGCATCAAGGTGTCGCACGGCGAAGCTAACAAGTCCGAGTACGAAGCGAAGCACATCCGCGAGGTAGTGAAGCACACCATCACCCTGAAGTACGGCGAGACCACCGACATCGCCCCGGACATACGGTTGACGATGCAGAACGCCGGGCACATTCTCGGTTCCGCGGTCTGCCACTTCCACGTGGGCGACGGGCTTTACAACGTCGCCTTCACCGGGGACATGAAGTACGAACGGACGTGGCTGTTCAACGCCACCACCAACAAGTTCCCACGCCTGGAGACGCTGGTGATCGAATCGACCTACGGCGGCTTCAACGACATACAACCAAGCAGGATCGACGCCGCCACCCAGTTGAAGGGGATCATCGAACGGGCCATCATGCAGCGCAAGGGCAAGATGGTCATACCCGTTTTCGCTGTAGGGCGTTCGCAGGAAGTGATGCTGGTCATCGAGGAACTGGCCCGCACCGGCAAGGTGGACAAGGTCCCGGTGTACCTGGACGGTTCTATATGGGAAGCGACGGCGATTCATACCGCCTATCCGGAGTACCTCAACAGCCAGCTGCGCACCCAGATATTCCAGATGGGGCAGAACCCCTTCCTCAGCGACATGTTCAAGCGCGTCGACAGCCAGGAGATGCGGGAGAAGATTTTACATGATCCAGAACCATGCATCGTCCTGGCCACAAGCGGCATGATGAACGGCGGGCCGGTCATGGAGTACGTGAAGGCCTGGGCCAGCGACCCGCTGCATACCCTGGTGTTCGTCGGATATCAAGCCGAAGGCACCATCGGCCGCAAGATCCAGAAGGGCGTGCACGAGCTCACGCTGGCGGATAAGGGCAAGAGCATCACCGTGGAGTTCCACATGAACGTGGAGATCGTGGACGGGTTCTCCGGGCATTCGGACCGGAGGCAGCTCATCAACTACATAGCCAGTCTGGACCCCAAGCCGGAGCGCATCGTCATCGGGCACGGCGAGGAGCACAAGTGTCTGGAGCTGGCCTCCGCGCTGTACAAGAAGTTCAACGTGGAGACCAGGGCGCCCATGAACCTGGAGACCATCCGCTTCAAGTAGCAGTGAAGGAAACCATTTCCATATATCCTATTTTTAAAAAATAAAGAAAGATGGGGGCGTACCCCCTTTGCTCAGAACCCGTATATGCGGGCCATCTTCCTCTCCAGGTACTTCATGAAGGGGGTGATGGTCAGGTCTTTTCCGGTCACTTCCTTGACCAGGTCCGCCGGGTCGTACAGGTCGCCCTTGGAGTGCACGTTCGTTCTGAGCCATTGCAGCACCGGATCGAACTCGCCGTGACGGAGACCTTTGCGCCATTGCGGCACGTCCTTCTGCATCTTCTCCAGGAACATCCCGGAGTAGATGTTGCCTAGGGCGTACGAGGGGAAGTAGCCGAAACTGCCGCCCGACCAGTGGGTGTCCTGCAGCACGCCCTCGCCGTCGTTCTCGACCTTCACACCGAGGTAATCGGCATACTTCTGGTTCCAGACCGCCGGGAGCTCGTCCACGGTCACCTTGTGGGCGAAGATGTCCTTCTCGATCTCGAAGCGGATGATGATGTGCAAGGCGTAGGTCACCTCGTCGGCCTCGATGCGCACCTTGGACGGGACCACAGCGTTGGCCGCGGCGATCAGGTCCTTGTTCTTCAACCCCTTGAACGACTTGGGGGAGAACTTACGGATGCGCGGCAATGCGTAGTTCAAGAACTCCGGGCTGCGACCGACGATGTTCTCCACGAAGCGGCTCTGCGACTCGTGTATGCCGTACGAGCAAGGCGACCCGACAGGCTGGAACATCCATTCCCTCGGGATGCCTTGATCATACAAAGCGTGCCCGCCCTCGTGCATGACGCTGAACACGTTGGAGAAGAAGCGGTCCTCGTAGTAGTGCGTGGTTATGCGCACATCGTCATACTTCCCGACGGTGAAGGGGTGCTCCGTCTCGTCCAGCCGGCCGGCGGCCTTGTCGCTGACGGTGTCGTAGCCGATGAAGTTCATCACGTCTATGGATATCTTCTTCTGCACCTCTACCGGCACCTTGCGGGACATGGGCGATAGGTCCGGCTTGAGGTTCGAGGACTCCACCTTGCCGATGAGCTTGATGAGCGCCTCGCGCAGCTCGGCGAAGACCTCGTCGATGCGCACCGCGGTCATCTTAGGTTCGAACTGGTCCAGGAGGGCGTCGTAGGGCGTTTTCGTGCCTTTGACCTTCATGAGTATATCCGCGGCTTGCTCCCGCAGCTCTATCATCTTGGTCAGGTCATCGCGGAACATCTTGAAGTCCTTGGCCGCCTTGGCCTTCTTCCAAACTTGGTTGCACTTGGACTGGTGCTTGGCCGTCTCGGTGACCAGGGAATCAGGGAGCTTGGAGTTCTCGTCATAGCTCTTGCGCAGGAGGTGCAGGTTCCTTCTTTGTAGTTGATCGAAGGAGCTCAGGTCGCCCTCGCATTTCTGCAGTAGCTGGTCGTTCTCCGGATTGGTGAGCATCTTGTGCAGTATGAGCTCGATGGCCGAGAGCTGCTCGCCGCGCATGGCCTGGGCCGCGGGAGGCATCTTGGTCTCCATGTCCCAGTACAGTATATCGCCGGCGGAGCCAAGGACGAACATCTCCTTGGAACGGTCCATGAGAGCGGAGTACGCAACGTTGTCATTGGATGTCATTGGTTATCGGAAGGCGGTATGGGAATGGCGAAATTAACCTTTGCCTTCGTACTATCTGGATTAAAAAATGATGGCGATGAATATTGTGAAGAGATGATAGTTGGTTGTTGTTTCGTAATTCGCAAAAAAAAAATTAACGACAATTGCAACTCTTTAATGATATGGGGATTAGTTTTCTGAAATTATTATATTAAAGATTTGTACATTTGTAGCATCATCCAGATCATATAACATATAAAAATAATATAAAATGTCCAATATATTATATACGTGGGCAAATAGACGTATTCCCTTTTTATGAACATACTAATGATCGACGAAATGAGGGTCAATGATATGAGTATGAAGAGGACGCTCGGCAATTCGACGGTCATTAAGAGACCCCACGCACTATCTGAGCTCAGGGGGCCAAAAATAGGATTATAGATTTGGATGAAAAATAATACAATGAAAATCAGAAGCGGGAGAAGAAACACCTTGAACAAAGTACGATGATTGATTTTGACCATATCCTTCCCAGTGCACTAAATAGAATATTTACTAACCTATAAAATTATTCCACCTTTTACGTTCTCTAACAAATAGAATGTCCCATTCTGTAATAAAGATATATTTAATTTATTATATATTCAATATAATTTAATAATTAAAAATGTGGGCTGAAAAATATAAAAAAACTCATTGGCTATGCATGATGGTGCGGGGGTTGGGATTTGAACCCAAGGACCGCTAGGGACTAGACCCTCAATCTAGCGCCGTTGGCCATGCTTGGCTACCCCCGCTTGGCTTTTTTGGGAATGTAGGGAGCAGTTATTAACCTTTGCATGGCCGATATTGCTCCAGCGGAACGCTCACCATCTGGATGAACGGACGATCGGAACGGAGCAAGATGACGACGAGCGCTTGTCCTCAACTCATTTAAATAGAGGCGTTTCATAAGTTTATGCGTCGGGAGAGGGAGGGCGACCGACGGTAGGGCCTTCGGGCCCAGCTGAGGAAGGTCTCTCCTCCATGAGAAAGGTGGACCGCGAAAGTGGTTTGGCGAGAGCCAAGGCAAGGGCACAGAAACGACACAGTCTCGGGGTAGCATGAATCGCCTGGCGAGGACGTTCCCCGAGGATATGGTGAAACGGCGACCCCCCACCGGAGCAAGCCCAAACAGCCGGGATGACCGCTCAGGACCGGCGGGTAGGGCGCGCAGTTGAATGTCGCCTGAAACAGAAGGGGGCCTACTACCCTCACCCGACCCCTGGCCCGTTATTCCAGCGGCCGTTCTCTTCTTTTTTCGCTAGGCGGTCAGCGCAGGTACACCTACTCGTCGAACGATATTTCGTCGTGGAAAAGATGACGGGCAAGGAAGGAAAGCTGGTAATGATCAAGGAACGTGTACCCCTTCGCACTCACGAGATGCTGCGCCGGGAGCTGAAGAAAGGAAGGAAGGCACTGTACATCTCAAAGCATTCCCCGAGGCAGCTGGAGATGCAGTTCGAGCAGGTCAAGGAGAACATGACCGCCAAGTGGCTGATGCCGCGACCAGAGGGGGACTGCATCCCACCGATGAACCTGCAGAGGTTCGAGGAGAGTATAGTCGAGTTCCTTAACGAGAACGAGGACTCCATAGTGGTGCTCAACGGTCTGGACGTCTTGTACATGTGGAACGGCATCCGGCCGGTGATCGATTCGTTAAAGCGGGCCAGAGGCAGTATGGGCGGGGCGGAGTTCTTCATCAGTCTGGACCCCAACGAGTACTCCCCCAGTAACGTTGGCGCTCTGGAGCGCATATCCGACGAAGTTGTATGCACTTGAACAAGGGGGCGTCCTCCAGCCCCCTCCATCCTTTTTCAGAAACCCTATTGTTGGTGAACGGTTATCGGTGTGCTCATGTCAGCCCTTGAAGAATTGCTTGCCCAGGTAAAAGAGGACAACGTATCAGGTTCCTCCCAGATCTATTCAGCGCTGCTCGTCGGACTGCAGAGGGCGCTGGTGCAAAAGCCCACCTGCAAGCAGTGGCGCGAGTTCGCGGACGGGCTGTCCAAGGTCAAGAGGTCCATGGCCCCGGTCCAGAACGTGGCCGGGTCCATCAAGGTCCTTCTCAACGCCAGCATACCAGAGGACCAGTTCAACGGTTTCATCAAAGGGTTCCTCATCGACCTCCGGGAAAGGGAGGAGAGCGCCCCTCGCTCCATCGCGGAAGCGTTCGTCAAGGCCCACAAGGTCAAGAGGATCGTCACGCTATCCTATTCCAGCACGGTGCTGGCCGCCCTGTCGGCCATGCCCAAGGGTTTGGAGGTCCTGGTGGCGGAGTCCCTGCCCCTTGGCGAGGGGGCCATGACCTGTCGAAAACTTTCCGACCAAGGGATCAAGGCCTCCCTTTTTCGGGATTCCATGATCTCCTCGGTGGTCTCCGAAACGGACCTGGTGCTGGTCGGGGCGGACGGCGTATGCCCCGAGGGAGTGGTGAATAAGGTTGGCACCAGGCTCCTGGCGCTGGCCGCCTTGGAACGGGGAAAACCGGTGGTCGCCCTTTGCTCCACGGCCAAGCTGATCCCGGTGCTGGACCTCGACCTGGTGCGGTCCATGCGCACGGTCGACGGGTTGACGGTCCAAGAACAGCTCTTCGAGATCGCCCCCCTCTCCCTGTTCACCTCGATCATTACCGATGAGGGCACCTTCACCGGTCAGGAGATGGAGAAGCGCCTGTTGCATGACCGCAGTAAGATGAAAGATACGGATTGCCAGGAATGCTGATCAGCCGATGCGCTGCAGGAACTGCTTGACCTGCTGATCGTAACCTTTGGTCTCGATCTCCAGTTCCGTGCCGTGGGCCGTTTCCACCTTGATCTGAACAAAGCCGTTGGCGCCTTTGAAGTTCACGTTGGTCGACGACTGCTCCTCTATGACCAACTCTAACTTTCCGAAATATTCCTTCGCCTTCTCCAAGGCCCGCTCCGGGCTCAGACTGCGAGTCGCTCCGGATCTCACCGTGCATCACGAAGGAAGAACCGCCTGCGGCCATATCTAACTTTTTATCTGGCGGCCTTTTGCCTGTGATATTCGTTCGTGGGTTGGGCAAACGTTGACCCGTTTTCTAAACGATTGAAAATAAAACAATACATTATTGTATAATGTTGTACATCATAGTCCATAAATGATATATAATGCCTTTATCTTTTCCCTTCTTCATGGAAAAAGACATTAAGATCACACTTAATTTGGACGACATCCCGAAGCGCTGGTACAACATCGCTGCCGATTCTCCTGTACCGATACCTCCGCACCTGAACCCTGGCACGAATCAGCCTCTCAAGCCGGAGGAGATGGAGGCCATCTTCCCCCGGAATTTGATCGATCAGGAGTTCTCTACCGATCGATATATCGGCATTCCTGAGGAGGTAAGGGACGCCTACGTCATGTTGAATCGTCCCTCTCCTTTGGTACGGGCGGTGCGCTTGGAAAAGGCACTCAAGACCCCGGCCAAGATCTATTACAAGCGGGAGGACCTGAGCCCCTGCGGATCCCACAAGCCCAACACTGCGGTGCCGCAGGCCTACTACAACAAGGTAGCGGGGACGGAGCACATCACCACCGAGACCGGCGCAGGACAATGGGGAATGGCCTTGTCCCTGGCCTGCTCCATGTTCGACATGAGCTGCAAGGTGTTCATGGTCCGTTGCTCCTATGACTCCAAGCCTTACCGCCGTTTCGCCATGCAGACCTACGGCGCCAAGGTCTACCCTTCCCCCAGCATGGAGACCAAGTTCGGCCGGATGCTATTGGAGAAGGACCCCACCTGCCCTGGTAGCCTGGGAATTGCCATCACTGAGGCCATTGAGATGGCCGTGACCACTTCCCATACCAAATACAGCCTCGGAAGCGTGCTGAACCACGTCATGCTGCACCAGACCGTAATCGGACAGGAATTGATCCAGCAACTGGACCTAGGAGATATAATGCCAGATTACATGATTGGATGTGTTGGAGGTGGCAGTAACTTCGCCGGATTCGCCTTCCCGATGCTGGGCAAGAAGATCAAGAAGAAGGTTGAGACCGACTTTATCGCAGTTGAGCCGGTGGCCGTACCCTCGCTCTCCAAGGGTGATTACCGCTACGACTTCGGCGACACCGGAGGCATGACCCCGCTGTTGAAGATGTACACCCTCGGTCACGATTTCATGCCCTCGCCCATACACGCCGGCGGTCTGCGCTATCATGGTATGGCGCCGACCGTCAGCCTGATGAAGGACCTGGGACTGGTCAGGTCAGTGGCGGTGGAGCAGAACGAAACCTATGCCGCTGGAGTGCAGTTCGCCCTGTCCGAGGGCATCATACCCGCTCCAGAGACCACCCACGCCATCGCCGTGGCCATCGATCTGGCCCGGGAGGCCAAGCGCAAGAACGAGAAGAAGACCATCGTCTTCAACCTGTCCGGGCACGGGCTGCTGGACCTTCCAGGGTATGATAAGTACCTTAACGGAGAATTGAAATAATCCCCCAAGGCAACCGGAGACGAAAGCCTCCGGCCCCCTTATTTTTTTATAAATAACGTTTTATTCAGCGAATACCATTATTTATAGAGAATGAGGATTACCTAACGCGCGAATCGGGGGAAGGGCGCATGGAGAAGGTCGTGAACGCGGACCTGGACACAACCAGTGGAGAGAAGTTCTTCTCTATCGACGTCCATTCAGACTATGGTCTGTTCACCCTGGACCATGGGCGCATTTACCTGGTGATGAACGAACGCCTGGACAAGACCCTGTCCCTGATCAACTCGATGGCCACGGCGGGCAAGGACATCATCTGCGTCTCCCGCATGCACCCGGACCTGCTCCGGGAAAGATATCCATTGCAGGAAATTCACGCCGTCTGGTTGAGCCAGACCGGGATCAGCCGGCGAATCTCACCGGAACACCTGGATAGAATTGTAAGAGAGATCGCCGAGTTCGTGAGCCAGCGGAAGAACGCCGCTGCGGTCCTTGACGGTTTAGAGTACATCTCGCTCTTTACCGACTTCCGTTCGCTCAACATCTTCCTGGAGGAGCTGAACGACGTGGTCATGGCGTCGCGGTCAATCCTTTTGATACCAATAGACCCTCGCCTATTCGACCCTTGCCAGCTGGCTCGTCTGCGGCGCTTTGCGGAAATCCTTCACTGAGCGCGGACGGGTCGAACTGGGGGAAGGAGTCCCAAAGTCTCTTCAGGTCCCGTTCCTCGAAGGTCAGAGGGTCGATGGACACGATCATTGAGCCTTGGACGTCGTCGAGCATCTGGCTGATCTCCTTCAGGGACGAGACAATCTTGTTCATGTCGTTCCATAACAGGAGGTATTCCAGCCCATCCAGGAAGAACCTCTTCTGGCCCCCCCTGACCTCGGACCTCACCTGCTTGACCAGGTTGCCCATGCTCTCGGGGTTGAGCGTCCCCTTCTGCTTCACTCCGCTCAGCCAATGGAACTTGGTGTTCTTCAGTCCATACTTCTCGACCACGTATTCGGGATGCAGGCGGGTTATGCATACACCCTCCTCTCCAGAGAGGTACCTCGAGTAGATCTGGAAACCGTTACGAGGGTATCCTTCAACCAACAGCGAGACCTTGGCGCCTGTGGCTTCTTCCATAAATTTGTTCCTCCGAACCTTGCCCCTAATCTTCGTTTTGACCATATTTAAAGGGGATTTGAGCATGCTACTTTCCTGGCATGAGAATCAGCCACTGAGGGCCGTGGGAAAGGTTATTGATAGAGGGAGAACGATTTTGCTCTGTGAACCACGCTGTTGGCAGATCGTTATTAACGGCGAAGGAGAGGGTTTTCCTCCATCTGCTTTTCCAACAGCGCTTCATGATGGACCCGGACTCCCCCAAGACCGTCACCCAGGACGGTGTCTCCGCCGCCGTGAATGTGGGCCGCAACAACGTGGCCAAGGTGCTGGCGGAGATGGGCAGGGAAGGTTCGGTGGAGACCTACACCCGCCACGTCAAAGGGCTGCCTAGCGTGCGGAAGGTGTATTTCCTGAGCCCGGCCGGTCAGGAAGAGGCCAAGCGCATCAAGGTAGGGCTGGAGGCCACTAAGGTGGAGGTGATCGACCTGCAGGGGAACCGGCACCAGGACGAGATAGGCCGCCTGGGCAACTACCTTCCCAAGCGCTATGACCTGCTAGAGCTGGTCAACGGCATCGCGCACGGTTGCATCGATTGTCGCAGCTTCCATGAGAACAAGATGCGGGAGGAGCGGCGCTATGTCGACTTCACTGACAAGAAGCCGGCGGTCAGGAGCTTCTACGGCCGGGAAAAGGAGCTACGGACGCTGTCCGACCTCCTCACCTCGGAGAGCAAGCGCATGGTGGTCATAAACGGCATCCCCGGAATCGGCAAGACCACCCTCCTGGCCAAGTTCGCCCAGAACGTGCGGGATAGCACCAACGTCTTCTGGTACAAGGTGCACGAGTGGGCCAACATGAAGGCCATGCTGCGGCCCTTGGCGGAATTCCTGTCACAGATGGGGCGGAGGAACCTCGAATGGTACCTCAATCAGACGGAGACGCCGGCGGTGGGGGAGGTCTCGCACATCCTCGATGCGGACCTTAAGGACGTCTCGGCCTTGCTCATCTTCGACGACGTGCACAAGGCCGACCCCTCGGTCCTGGAGCTCCTGCAGGCCTTGCTGAGCGTACTGGAGGGCCTGGAGAGGGTGCGGGTGGTGTGCACCGCCCGGGAGCTGCCCTCGTTCTATCCCCGCGGGACGGTCTTCCGTGGCCTAGTGGAGGAGATCAACCTGGAAGGGCTGGACCGGGAGAGCAGCAATCAGATGATGAAGGCCCGCGGTCTGCTGGACGGCAACTTCGAGGAGATATTCCGGGTAACCAGCGGTCATCCCCTGTTCCTCGAGCTCATCGACGACCCCAAGCTTGCCTTGGGTAAGAACATCCGCATATTCATCGAGCAGGAGGTCTTCTCCCGCCTGGGAGTGGCCGAGCGCAAGATAATGAGCATCGCCGCGGTGTTCCGCTACCCTGTGCTCATCGACGCTTTCTTCCTGATGGAGGAGGAGATCCACACCGCCGCGGGAATAGAGAAGGTGGAGCTCGACAGCGGGGACTACGCCGTAAGCTACGAGGCGGTCGACTCCCTGCTGGCCAAGTCCATCATCTACGAGTCGGTGGGGCGCATGATAGGCATGCACGACCTGCTGAGGGAGTTCTCCCTGTCCAGGCTCACCCCCAGGCAGCGGCGGGTCTATCACCGTGCGGCGGCCGCCTACTACCTGCAGGACAAGTCCGCCCCGGCCAGGGTGGAGGGGCTTTACCATTCCATCATGGCCGGGGACCTTCCGACGGCGGTGTCCATCGCCGCTGGGGACGGACGGACCATAATTAACAAGGGCTACGCCACGCAGTTCGCGCCGCTGCTGGACCGCCTGGTGCGGGACATGGGGGGCACGGCGAAGAGCGAACTGGTGGAGATCAACCTGCTGCAGGGCGAAGTGCTTTTCCTGCAGGGGGAATGGGACCGGGCCTTCGGCGTCCTGGAGTCGCTGCGCCGGGCGTTGCCGGCGGAGAGGGACGGACGGGTGCTGAGCGAGGTGAACCGCATGATCGGGGTCATCCACCTCAACCGCGCCGATTACGACGAAGCGATGCGATTCCTACAGTACGGTATGGACATCTCCCTGAGCACCGGTGACCTGTCGACCCAGGCGGACATCCTGTACGACATCGGCGGCCTCATGGAGCGGCGGGGGCAGAGCGCGGAGGCCCTGGAACATTTCGAGAGGGCCCGGTCCATAGCCCTGGAGCTGGCTGATGACCTTGCCCTAGGTAAAGCGCTCTACGGATTGGGCCGCACCTACTCCACACTCAAGGATTACGATCTGGCTATCCGCTACAAGAGAGAGGCCTTGGTCATTCTGGAACGGAGAGGCGACACCAACATGATGGCCAAGGCCTGCATAAGCATCGGGAACGACCTATGCACCATAGGCAATAACGCCGAGGGGGTCGGATTCCTGGAGCGCTCGCGGGACCTGGCCAACGCCGTGGGGGACCTTAGTACGATGGGGCACGCCATGGCCAACATGACCGGGTGCAAGATCATCGAAGGAGACCTCGAGAGGGCGGATGACCTGGTCAACGCCTCCCTCCCCATATCGGTCAAGCTGGACGACCCGCTGATGGAATCACTGCTGCATTTCTACAAGGGGTTCATCCGTTCCAAGAGGGGTGAACGGAGCGAGGCCAAGGAGGAGTTTCATACCTCCATAGGGATTTTGAAGGAGCATGACTCCCCGGTCAGACTGGGCCAGCTGTTGATCGAGATCGCTGATGTGAGCTTGATGAACAACGAGAGGGACGAGGCCCAGGCGTTATTACAGGAAGCCTACGACATCGCCAACCGGCTAGGCCATCAGAAACTGCTGCAACAGGTCAAGGAAAATATGGAAAGGCTGTGCACATAGGGATGTGCACATTTTCGTTCAGAAGGATATCGCGTGGGGGTCCAGGAACGGGATCGAGTGCGGGTCCAGGAACGGGATCGACAAACCACCGGTCAGGGACATCATGGACATTCCGAGCATCAAGCAGGCGGAGGCGGCAAACAGAGCCACCATCCCGATCAGGACCTTGTTTCTTACCATCATTGAGAGCACCTTTTAGCTATTTAGTCACCCGTTTGACTTGTGTATATTAAAATGGTCTTTGAGCATGCTACCGCAATGTTTAAATATCGTCATTTGAAGAAATGAATAATATTCAATGCTGGGCATTGTAATTTTGACAAGATATTATGTCCCGCACCATTAATAATCCGGAAGGTGTTGCCCAGGTCCGACCATGAGCCCGACAATCACCAATGGCCTCCGGCCTCAGAAGTTCAAGGCCGTGGTATTTGACCTTGATAACACTATCATTCAGAGCACTATCGATTTCCGGGAAATGAACCGGGCGGTGGCCGAGACCCTGCTGATGCACGGACTACCCAAGGACATCCTTGATTCTAAGGGGAGGGTGAACGTGAGCATCGTCCGGGTCTACGCCTATTTCAAGACGCATAGCCAGGATGGATGGGCGGAGAGTCTGGAGAATGATCTGAACCGCGTGAGCGCTGAAGTGGAGATGGCCCGGGTGGACCAGTCCCGGGCCATGCCCGGAGCCTTCGAGACCCTGGAGCATCTTGGGTCCCGAGGCATCCTTTCCGCGATATTGACGCGCGGCAGCCGCGTCTACACCATGAAGGCCTTGAATTCCTCAGGCCTGAACGGCCGTTTCCACACCATCGTCTGCCGGGACGACCATTCCTTGAGCGAGGCCAAGCCCAACCCTATGTCCTTGAGGCGGGTGTTCGATGATCTATGCCTATCGAACGAGCAGTGCCTTTTCATCGGCGATCATGAGACGGACTACCTGTGCGCCAAAGAGGCTGGCACGCCCTTCGCTGCGGTGCTGACAGGAGTGCATGGCCGGGAGGTCTGGAAGGACCTGCGCCCCGAGTTCATCATTGGCAGCATCGCCGACCTACCGGACCTGCTGGAGGGAAATAAATGAAGCAGGTGATGACCAAGGAGGCACCGGAACCTGTCGGACCGTATTCCCAAGCGTTGATCGTCGGCGATCTTGTCTTTTGTTCAGGGCAGATAGGCCTGGACCCGGCCACCGGCGTTCTGCGCGGAGGGACGAACGAACAGGCCCGCCAAGCGCTGATGAACCTCGGAAAGGTGCTGGAGGCCGCAGGAAGCTCCCTTTCAAAAGCGGTCAAGGTGACCGTGTTCCTGACCAATATCTCCGACATGGCCGAGGTAAACCGCGTCTACGCCGAGCTCTTCCCTCAGCCATATCCGGCCAGGACCGCAGTGCAGGTTGTCGCTCTTCCCAAGGGCGCATCCGTGGAGATTGACCTCATTGCCAGGCGATAGGCCCATCAAAACTTATTTCACCATTGACCATCGTTGAATGTCCCGATGAATGGGGAAGGTCAGGGTCAGAAGGACGGAAAGAGGAAGAGCGCCGCCTTTTCGGTGACGGGGATGACCTGTGCCACCTGCGCCGGCACCATCAGCGATTCCTTGAGCGAGCTGGAGGGCGTGTTCGGAGCGGACGTGAACCTGGCCACGGAGCGGGCGGCGGTCACCTATGATCCAGAGAAGGTCGACCTGCTCAAGCTGCAGAAGGCCGTGGAGGACGCCGGCTACGGCGTCATAATCAACGAACTGTCCTTGTCCATCTCGGGCATGAGCTGCGCCTCCTGCGCCAACACCATCGAGGAGACGGTGAGCGACCTGGACGGCGTGTTCTCGGCCAGCGTCAACCTGGTCACGGAGAAGCTCATGGTACGCTACGATCCGCAGAAGGTGAGGATGTCCCAGATCAAGAAGGCGGTGGAGGACGCCGGCTACGAGGTGGTGGAGGCCCAGACCTTGGACCTGGAGAAGGAGGTGCGGGAGAAAGAGACCAAGCGTCGGAAACGGCTCCTGCTCCTCTCCCTTTCCCTGGCCATCCCCACCATGGTCATCATGCTGCTCATGGATTTCACCGATCTGTGGCACGAGGCGCTCATGGACTACGGCAACCTCGCTATGTTCATCCTGGCCACTCCAGTGCAGTTCATCGCCGGGCGGCAGTTCTACATGGGCGCGTACAAGGCGCTGCGCAACCGCACCGCTAACATGGACACGCTCATCGCCGTGGGCACCTCCTCTGCCTACTTCTACAGCGTAGCGGTGATCTTCCTTCCGGGAACGGTGGTGTTCGATCACGTGTACTTCGACAGCTCGGCCATGATCATCGCCCTCATCCTCTTCGGCAAGTACCTGGAGGCCAAGGCCAAGGGCTCCACTTCCGAGGCCATAAAGCGCCTCATGGGGTTGCAGGCCAAGACCGCGCACGTCCTGCGCGACGGCGTGGAGACGGAATTGTCCGTTGACGATCTGGACGTAGGGGACGTCATGCTCGTTCGCCCTGGCGAGAAGATCCCCACCGACGGCGTGGTCGTCGACGGTCGCTCCTTAGTAGATGAGAGCATAATCACCGGCGAGAGCTTGCCGGTCAGCAAGGAGGAGGGTTCGGCGGTCATCGGGGCCACCCTGAACAAGAACGGCCTGCTGAAGGTGCGGGCCAGCAAGGTGGGCAAGGACACCACCCTGGCCCAGATAGTCAAGCTGGTGGAGGACGCCCAGGTCAGCAAGGCCCCGATACAGCGGGTGGCCGACCGCGTCTCGGCCATATTCGTGCCGGTGGTCATTTCCATCGCCTTGATTACCTTCCTTCTGTGGTACTTCCTGGGCGTGGAGGCCTTCGGTGTGACGGAGTCGCCGTTCACCTTTTCCCTCACCGTGTTCATCACCGTGCTGGTCATAGCCTGCCCCTGCGCATTGGGGCTGGCGACGCCCACGGCCATCATGGTCGGTACCGGCAAGGGAGCGGAGAACGGCATTCTGATCAAGGGCGGGGAGTCCCTCGAGATCGCTGGCAGTATCCAGACCGTGGTCTTCGACAAGACCGGCACCCTTACCAAAGGCGAACCGGAGGTGGTGGAGGTCCTGAGCTTTGACGTCTCCTGTCCGGACATGCTGAGGATGGTCGCCAGCGCCGAGGTCGGTTCGGAGCATCCTTTAGGAGAGACCATCGTACGCAAGGCCAAGGCGGACGGGCTGGAACTCTTCGAGGTAAGCGGATTCGAGGGCCTGGCCGGCAAGGGTGTCAAGGCCGTGGTGAACGGCAGGACGGTCGTGGCCGGAAATCGCGGTCTATTGAAAGAGATGGAAGTGCCTCTGGAGGAGCGGGAGAAGGATATAGTTGCCCTGGAGGAGCGGGGGATGACCGCAGTGCTGGTTCTTTTAGACGGCCGGCTATGCGGTGCGGTGGGCATAGCCGACACGTTAAAACCGACCTCCAAGGAGGCCGTGGCCGAGCTGCAGCGGATGGGCATCGAGGTGGTGATGTTGACCGGGGACAACCACCGGACGGCCAACGCCATCGCCCAGAGCCTGGGCATATCCAAGGTCCTGGCGGAGGTGCTGCCGGGGGACAAGGCCAAGGAGATCGCCCGTTTGCAGGGCGAAGGGAAGGTCGTGGCCATGGTCGGCGACGGCATAAACGACGCCCCTGCATTGGCCCAAGCGGACGTCGGGCTGGCCATCGGCTCCGGCACGGACGTGGCGGTGGAGGCCGGGGACATCGTTCTCATCAAGGACGACCCGCGGGACGTGGTTGCTGCCATACAGCTCAGCCGGCAGACCATGAGGAAGATCAGGCAGAACCTGTTCTGGGCCTTCGGCTACAACACCGCCGGCATCCCCGTCGCCGCCGGCGTGCTGTATCCCATATTCGGTATCCTGCTTTCGCCGATCATCGCCGCCGGGGCCATGGCCTTCTCCTCGGTGTCCGTGGTCTCCAACGCCGCCCTATTAAAAAGATATACACCGGAGATCAAGCGCAAGGGAGGTGAGTGAATGGCCGTGGACCCCATATGCCTGATGGACGTGGACGAGAAGAGCGCCAAGTGGACCTCTGACCACAAAGGCAAGAAGTACTACTTCTGCGCCCCGGGATGCAAGAAGAAGTTCGACGCTAACCCGGATAAGTACATCAAGAAGTGAACTTGTAAAACCCTTTAATTTATTTTTAAAAAATTTTTAAGGCGGGCTTGGGGCCCGCTATAGGTTTTAATGGTCCTTGTGGCGGCCGTCACGGGAGGCGTTGGCGCGCTCCTCGGCATAGGCCTGTTGGAGGTCCTCGATCTCCGGGGTCTCGGAGGGCAAGGCCTTCTTGACAATGCCAATGGCCCCCATTCCCAGGTTGAACAGCGCCGGGGGGATCTTGATGCCGTAGCGCAATGTCGTCCCGGTCAGCTTCCCGGGGTTCATTATGTCCTGGGGATCGATAAGCTTCTTTATAGCACGGATGTACTTCGCGCCTGTCCCACGGATGGGGTCCAGGTTGGAGGCGAAGAAAGACCCGAAGCCCAGCGGGCGCCCGCCGACGGACAGTGAGTAGTTGGCGAACTTCGCGTTGAAGCCAAAGGAGGTCAGGTTCTGCAGTTCGTCCGGGTTGAACAGGTAGTAGGGCATGAACATGACCGTGTTGCGGTCGACCATGGAACCGATTATGGCACCGGTCATCTTCAGCTCTTTCAGGATGCCATAGCAGGCGTCTACGGTCTCCCCGAACTTGTTCAAGGGAACCAAGGCCTCACCGGGGATGCTGCCTATGCCGATCTCACGGCAACGGTACTCGTAGCATCGTTCGTCCCACTCATGGGAGGCGACGTCGTCCGCCAACCGCTTGCCGCCGTACTTGGCCATGATCTCGTCGACCTTCTTCTCTTCCCAGGCCACGATCTCCTTGTCCCCCTCCAGCTGGATGTTGAGAACACTGCCGTCCTCGATGGCATGCCTGCCTGCCTTCCTGAGCAGGTCGAAGTGGTTGGGGTCGCTGAATCCTATGTGCAGAGGCCTGACCCGGGAACGGCATATCTCCGTCAGGGGCTTTCCGGCCTCCTTCAGGGTCGGGAAGGCGTAGGTTAGGGACTTCATCACTTCGGGAGCGGGCTCCAACTTGAAAGTGACGGTGCATATCTGGGCCAGGGTGCCCTCGGCGCCGACGATGAGCCGGTTCAAGTTATACCCGGTCTCGTTGTCCACGATGAGGTCGAACCCGGTCTTCACTACTGTGCCGTCAGGCATGACCACTTCCATGTTGCGGACCAGGTCGCCGCTGGTCCCGTACTTCATGGAACCGATGCCCACGCCGTTCACGGATATCCATCCACCCAAGGTGGCCGAGGGGAACGAGCTGGGGTAGCCCCCGAGCAGCATGCCCTTCTCCAAGCAGGCGTCGAGGACCTGTTTCCAGGTGCAGCCAGCCTGGGCCGTGACGCACAGGTTCTCTTGGTCGATCTTGAGGATCTTGTTCATGCCGCCCGAGGAGTCGATGAGTATTCCGCCGAATATTGGTGTGGAACCGCCCAGGCCCCAGGTAGACGCTCCCCGCGGGGTGATCGGTATCTTCTCTTCCGCAGCGATCTTGATGATCTTGACCACATCCTCCGTGGAATGGGGGCGGACCACGATATCGGGCAAGTTCTTGAAGGCTATCTGAGCGAGGCTAGGAAGGGGGGCGAGGTCATGACTGTAGAGCAGTCTTTCCATCTTGCTCGTCTTGACGTTCTCCCTTCCAATCGCATCTTGCAGTTTGGCCACGACGGGGGCCAAGGCCCTGCTGACATTTTCATCGGCAGCTTCCATGTGAAGACCTCAATTACTAGGATATAAACGAGATTATACCCTGAAGACCGTAATGTATTTTAAACCTATTCCCAGGCCATACATAAAAAAACGGTGCACGAATTAACACAGGTTACAAGAGTGCCCGAGTATCGGTGCTCGAAGGTACTTCGTCCCTACTTAGTGGCCGGGCATCTGCAGATGGCGTGCCACTGCCTCGAAGACGTCCTACCTGGTTCTCAAAGCCCCGAAGGGCCTGATCACCGTCCGTCTCACCGCTCACCCGTCTTAAGTCAGGCGACGATAGGCAGACCCGCTCCCGGAGGAGCGCGGATAGGACCTTTTCCAACGGGCATGATCCTCAAACCATGCTGGATCCATCCTGGTTTCCCTACAGCCTTTCCGACTCGGGCAATATATATTATTGTCGTTCATAGTATATACATTTTTTGCAAATCTATGACATAGCCAGAATATAATTATTCATATATTAATAAAATTAAGTTAGAACGTTAATTAATTCAAACAAGAAGTGCCCGGGCGGAGAGGGGAGGAGGAAGGCGACCTTTGGTCCGACCCATTCCTCAAAATGGAGATGTTCCTCGGGCGACCACCCCTTCATTCCCACCCGACCACCCTAAGGCTCGGGGGGATCCTGACCGGAATCGCACAGTTATCACCTGTGCCAAGCCGGGCGGACGCATCTGCGGCCGATGAAGGCGCAGTGGGCGTTATTGATACACCACGGGTCCTACCCTCTCCATTCCACGGGCAACATTATACTTTGTCGTGGTGACTATAAATAGATTATTTTTATGCCTGGCCGTACAAATAAGAGTAATGGTTCAGTCCTGCAGACCTTCCAACTCCGACCGCACCGCCCTGATCTTCTCGGAGATGTCGTCCATCTTGGCCTGGGCCCTGTGCTTGATCCTTTCCAGCTCCTCGTCCCTAATCCCTCGGCGCTTATGCAGGCGTTCCGCCTCCTCTACCTCGGAACGGTACTCGGCGCGCAGGGCGTTTAGCTGCTTGATCTTGCCTTCTAGTTTCTCCCTCCTCGATCCGAACATGGTCACAACGAAGTAATATTCCCTGGGACAGGATAAATAAATTGGCCAATATCTGAGCGGTCCATTATGGTCCACGGCGCAATAGGTCAAGGGCGAAGGAGAGTGGCATCTCATCCGGCAGGTGGTAAAGATGAGCGCGACAGGAGCAGTCGGAAGAGCCGAAGCCGTCCATGACCACCTGGGAGCCGGGACATCGGGCGAGCACACGGCTCGAACGGCATTCCCCTTCCTTTCCGCCGGCATACAGCAGCGCCCCGATGGGCTCGGCCACGGCGGTCAGGCGATCGATGTGCCAGCGAATTTTCTTGTCTCGGCACATGTGCCTGCTGAGCCGGGGACCGAGCCCCGATTGCGCCGAACCGCAATAGAGATAATAGCCCGCCGGGAACCTGGCCTGGCCCAGGCTTCCCACGTCGAGCACCGTTTCTTCTGACAGGTGCAGAACGAGTACGTAGGTTCCAGGCTGGGATGGCATGTCCGTCTCAGGACCGGACCCGGCCTTCCACCTCGGCCTTGGTGCGAATCTTGATGATGGTGCTGTCCCCCAGCCGGCAATCGGCTATGGTGGCGATGTCCTTGAGCTTGCGGCCGTAGACCTCCAGCTCCTCCAGCTCCTTGAGGTGCTTCTTGTAGGGGATCTTGACCCTCAGGCCGTCCACGTGCAGCACAACCGGCGCCGGGCGCAGGCATTCCTGCACCGCATCCATCTCATCCAGGGCGTCCTTGACCTCGGAAGGGTGCACGAACAGGGGGTCCTCCTCCACCTCCTTGCGACGGACGTCGATAACTTCCTTCACCCGGGCAGCGATCTCCTCGAGCTTGGCGATCTCTTCCGAGCGCCGCATCCTCTCCACCTTGCGGCCGACCCCGCAGACCAGGGCCTCGCAGTGCGGCAGGGATTCGATCTCGGGCCCGACCACGGTCACCACCGGAATCTGGATGTCCTTGAAGAGGTCGATCTTCTCGTGGGTGATGCATTCCTTGAAGTTGCCTAGCATGAAGATGGCGCAGTCGTACTCCTCGATGATGGCCTTCTCCGCGGCCGATATCTGGCAGGTCTTGCGCCCGCGCCCGCGGGCCAGCCCCATGACTATGGTTATGGCACCGTACCGCCTCAGATGCTCGGCGATGTCGCAGATGGGGTGGGGCATATGGTGTCGGCCCAGGGTTGGACCGATGACCGCGATTTCCGTGCCCGCCAACGGCACCTCGATTATCTTTCCGCCCAGCTCGGCGGACTTCTTCTCGATGAGGGGGCGGTCCTCCTCGGGGATGGCGAAGGTGAGGGTGATCATGACCTGGACCTTGGTCTTCTGCAGCACGAAGCCGCCGACGTCCTCGATGAGGTCGAAGAACTCCTCGATCTTGTGCACCCCGCCGTCGTACATCAGCACTTCGTACATCACTTCGCCTCCTCGCCAATCATGTATTTGTGCACCTTATGGGCCTCGTTTATGAAGTCCACGGTCATGTCATGCTCTGTGGCCACTATGGTCATGACATCGTGGTCGTAGATCTCCTGCCGTATCTTCAACCCCTCCGGCAGTAACCTCCACAGGGCGTCCAGGAGCTTGGAGCGGACCTCCTCCTCCGGATCGAGCTTCATATCGGCCAGCTCTTCGGTCGGGATGCCCTCCACGAATATCTCTAGGCGGGTAAGCTGCTGCACCCGCTCCCGTCCGTATAGCCGCCAGAGCGTAGCCAGCAGCCGTGGTGCATACGACTCGTCCTTGATGTAGATGTACGTGCCACCTTCTCGAGCCTCCATGTCCGCGATGTCGTAGACCGGACGCTTGCCCCCGGACTGTTTGACCTTCAATGACAGGATGAATAGGGTCTGGTCGGGGCGGATGACGAAGCGCGCCTGCTTCACCATGGTGGATATCCCCATGTCCATGAGGATGCGTTCCAGTAGCCACTGGTAGGACTCCAGGGCGTATTGCTCGGTCCCTTCCAGCTCGAACTCCACCAACTTCTCACCCCAGCAGGCCGGATGAGAGCAGCGCCGCGCCCACCCCACCTATGTACTGGGAGTCCCTAGGCACTATTGGCCTCGCACCCAGGGTGTGCTCCATAGCTGTCACTAATCCCGAAATTAGCGACGTCCCCCCGACCTGTATGATAGGCTGGCGCACCTCTATTTCCTGCAACTGCTGCTCGTATACTTGTTCTGCCACGCTGTGGCAGGCGGCCGCGGCCACGTCAGCCAAAGTATTTCCGGCGGCCAGGGACGTCACCAGGTCCTGTATGCCGAAGATGGAGCAGTAGGAGTTCATCTTGACCTTGGTATGGTCACCCTGGTCGGCGAGGGCGCCAAGCTCGGTGATCTCCACCTTGAGACGCTTGGCCGTCAATTCCAGGAAACGTCCGGACGCTCCGGCACAAATGCCACCCATGGTGAAATTGTCCGGTATTCCGTCCCGCACGGTGATGGCCTTGTTGTCCATCCCCCCGATGTCGATGATAGTGGCCTCGCCCTTTTGTTTCCCCGCTAGCCACACGGCGCCCTTGGAGTTCACCGTCAGCTCTTCCTGCACCAGCTTGGCGTTGAATTTCTTGCCCAGGGTGTACCGTCCGTAACCGGTGGTGCCGATGGCTTCCAACTGCTCTCGTTTGACCCCGGCCTCCTCCAGGGCGTTGGTCAGGGCCGTCTCTGCGGACGAGAACACGTCCGTGGTCGGTAGCCAGTACTTACCGATTATCACGTTGTCGCGCATGATGACCGCCTTGGTGGTGGAGGACCCGGAGTCCAGTCCGGCTGTGAGCCCCACTTGCCTCTCGCGGGCCAGCAGCTCTTTCCTCTCCACGATGGTCACCAGCGCCTCCATCCTGGTCAGCAGCTGGGGCGCTTTGGTCCTCTCGGTGAAGGAGTAGGTGACGACGGGGAGCCGGGTGTGCTCCTGCACGAACTTTCTCAGTTCCGTGCGGACCAGCGCGGCCTCGGCGCACCTGAAGCAGGTGGCGATGAAGATGGCGTCGGCGTCGTAGTTCTTGTTGGCCAGTTCCATGGCCCTGGCGATCATCAACTTAAGCTGGGCGCTGTTGGGGTTGAAGCCGAACTCTTCCACCGCCTGGTCGATCTTTTTCATGTCCACGTCGGGGTAGACCATCTTGGCTCCTACGGTCTCGGCGGCGCGCTCGATCTCTGCCTGCACCGCGCTGTATTCCGTTCCGCAGGATAGTTGGGCGATCTTGATCATTTCAAACCCTCCAGGAACTCTTTGATCTTTACAACCATGAACTTGGCCTCATCCTCGTTCTCCGGATATATCAGAGTGAGGATGGGCACCTTCCTTTTACGGACCAGCAGCTTGGCCAGCTCGTTGGTGCGTTGACAGCCGACGCAGCCGAAGCTGTAGGGAGCGGACTCCATGAATATGGCCGCTTCCGCCTGATCGATGAGCGGACCGTAGACCGCCAGTCGTCCACGTATTCCGGATGGTATCTCAATGCCAGCGTACTTCAGCCCCTTCTTGACATCGTCCATGGTGACGTTGAGCGGTGGAGCCTCTATCTCGTTGGAGGTGACCCTTTCCCTCAGCCCCTGCATCAGACTGAGCGGTTCGTGGCCCAACCTCTCCACCAGGTCGTACAGAATCATGCTGTTCGGCGGCATTATGAAGATCTTCATGGTGTTACCTCGTCGATTAGCTTCTTAAGGTCGGTGACTGGCATCTTGCCCCTTCTTTTAGGCTCGGGGGGTTTCTCGCCCTTCTCCATGCATATCAGGCCCTTTTCGATAAGGCACAGGTCCTTCCATTCCTTCTCCAGCTGGGCGAAGCCCGGTCGAGAGCCGTGATGCGCCCGGCAGCGGCGGATGTCGCCCACCGGGAACGCTCTTACTTTGGAAAATATGCGGTTGGGGTCCAGCTTGCGGAGCTCGTCCCGGGTGTGACGGACCTCGTCGCGCGGCCCTTCCAGCACCACTCCATAGCAGGTTTCCTTGACGATGACGCCGTTACTTATGTTGTGCACGAAGCGGGCGATCTGGTCCGGGGTGAGGTCGGACGACGGGGCGATGAATATCAGCCTGGTCTCTATGTCACTTTCCATTGGAGCCCTCCTTTTTTTTCTTGGCGGTCTTCTTGGCCTTCTTCTTCGGCCCCGTCATTTCCTCGGGACGGGCCTGCCGGATGTAGACGATGTCCTCTTCCTTGACGTCCTTCATCAGTGTGTCCAGGTCGCCGATGAAGCGACCGAGGATGTTACCTCCCTGCGACTCCTCCCCGGTGGGTCCGAATTCGTTGCTCTCCTCCAGACGAATGCCCACAAGGCCCCTTTGGGGCCGGGACATGTTGGTTATGCCGATGTCGCCCCGCACTGATAGCCCTTTGAACTTTTTCTCCGGGTAAAGGTCCGCGGCCAGCAAGGGGTCCCCTTGGAATGTGATCATAGGCATACCTTCGAAAGTGAAATGCACCTTCATGGTGCCGACGGACTTATGGTCCAGGCCGGTGATCTTTTTGAAGTAACGGATGGTCCAGGGGGACTCCTTGGCGTCCATGGTTATGGCGAATATACGGTCCGCCCTGATGCCGATGGTCTCGATCTCGTCGTCCTTCATGGCGTATATGGTCATCTCCGGTTCCTGCTCCACTATGACGGCATTGTCGGAGACATCCCCGCTCCTCTTCTGCTTCTTTCCGATGGAGGCCAGGAAGGCCGCGCCCTGAGCCTGGGTCATGCCGATGGTTATTATGCGTACGGGGTCCGGACGGACCAGCATCTTACCTTTTAGGGGGACCAGATGGACCAGGTTCTTGCCGTTGACCACCTTGCCCACCAGATTGTGAGAGCGGTTCATCTGGCGCACCTGGTTGTAGAAGAATATCTTGCCCACCTGGTGTCCCTGGTGCCTTACGGTCACGGTGTCCGGGTGGCGCACATCGCTGTACTCCTGACCCAGATTCGTGTCCATATTGGCCTCGCAGGCGCTGTAACTGAACCCCTTCTCGTCGATGGGGATGCTGCCATCGCCCACGACCACCAGGAAGTGCTCGCAGCACAGCGGGGACCTCTCGTCCAGCTTCACCTCTACGTAGGTCTCGATGACCATCCCTTCCTCCACGGGAAGGCTGAGGTCATCGGTGGCGAAGGCGTTCTGGGAGGTCATGCGGAGCACCACCGGCTCGATGTGCTCGATCACGTCCCCCTCGTCCAAAAGGTCCAGGATGTGCCTCCCCCTGGTCACCCGCCCGAAAACGGCGTGGTCCAGGCCGAGGTCGTCGCTCATGTCTATCCTGGCTATCATGAAGTAAGTGGTATTGACATCGTACCCGCCCAGGGCGAAGAAGCAATCGTAGCGCTTGAAGGAGCTGGTGCTTCGGGACTTCTCGAACTGGGTGGGAAAGGAACCGAAGGCGTGCAGTCGGGTGGTCTGCCAGCGGAGGTTCCTGCCCACTACGTCGTGGTACAGCCTCTTCCATGCTTCGGAATAGGCGCTCTCGTTCAGCTCGATGATAAAGCATCCCTTGGAGGTCTTGACCATGTACTCATTGGTCATCTTGCGCTGGTCATCCATGGCCTTGATCAAGGCTAAGGAATTCCCTGCAGTGTAAGGCTCTCCCTCCACGGCCTGAGCCACCGTGGCCCCTTTGGGCAGCTCTTTTACTTTCCCGTTGACGACAGCTCTCATCTTGTCCCCCCAGGGATGCAGTGCGCCAGTATTAATGTTTATGTTGAATATTCCGTGCTGGCCGAGGCGCTCGACCGGCCGGATAAGACCTATGTACAAACAGCGACGACCGGCTTATAAAACCTATGAATATCTGGGTCACCATTAATCCCCGTGGACCGTCTGCGGCTGCGCGATGTCGTGCGCGAGAGATTGCTTTCCTATGATGGAGTGGACGCCCTGGAGTTCCTTGATCCGGGGTTCCGCGAAGAGCTGGAACGGCGAGAACGGGAGGCGGAGGCCAACGGGGCCGTCGGCGGGATGATGGCCTTTGTCAACACCGGGGTATGGGACGTGCTCAGCCGACAGGAGGTATTCATCATCGTAGTGCGCCCGGACGTGATCATATTAGCACCCCAGGAGCACCTGGTCCATATCGTCGACCAGAAGGGGCATATCATCGGAGAGTATCTGCCAGAGGGACGCAGGGAAGGGATGGAGCTGCGGGAGAACGCCTATCTTCTTAGCGAGGACTTCGTGCTCTACGGGGATGTGGACATCGTCGGCGAGCCGTACTTCCGCATTCCCCCCATGACCTTCCCTTTGCTGAAAGACGTGCCGGAGATAAAGAACCTGGTCAGCGCCAGCATATCCACCATCTCCGACGATTATGCGCGGCGGCGGTTGGGCTTCGAGAATACCAAGCACTGGACGCATCTGATCGGTTACGATCTTTGATCACATCGTCTGCTTGACCTTGGACACTATCTCATCCAACTTGACCTGACTGACGGTGGTTCCGCGTACCACGCCGGTGATGATCTCCTGGATCGTGCCTTTGGTGTTGATGTCCGAGTCCTTGGGCATGACCAAGCGGGTCTTGCACCCTATTCGGGCGAAGTCCTCGAAGTCCACCGGGGCCTGGCAGACGATGACCGCCGGCAAATCAACGTTCCTTAGGATCAGGCGGGCTTTGTAGATGATGTGGTTGCGCACGTTGCCCAGGTGGATCAGCATCACCTTGAACTGCTGGATGCGGGCTACCTCGATGGGGTCCAGACCGAAAAGGGAGCCGGTGGAGACGTCCGGGGCATCGGTTGGTACGCCCGAACCGGCCGTCACAACCAGTACTGATATGTCTATGCCCTCCTCTCGGAGACCATAGGTGATCTCGCAGACCGGTTTGGTGATGTGACGCTTGCCGGGACCCATGGCCACGGCCACAACGTCACGGCCGCTGTCGGAGATGGTGGCGCGTTGGGCCAGGCTTCCGCCTATCCCCATGCCCCGTGACTCGCGGCATTCCACAAAACGTGTCTTGCGGCCGATGGAATCCTTCAAGCTCAGACCTCACAAACCTTGGACTCGTCACCGTCCAGGTCTTTCTGGGACATGCCGGCCAGGACTTCGGTCGGCGTGCCCATGGCCACGACCTTGCCGCCTTTCATGAGGGCGACGCGGTCGCAACAGGCCAAGATGAAGTCCATGTCATGACTGACGATTAGGAACGTCTCATTGAGCTCCTTACGGGCGTGCATCACCGACTTAGCGACCGCCTGTCTAGTGATGGGATCCATGGTGCCTGTCGGTTCGTCCAGAACTACGAAACGGGGTTCGATGATCATCGTCCGGGCCAGGGCGATGCGTTGTCGCTCGCCGACGCTCAGGGATTCGGGATAGGCGTAGAGCATGCGCTCCACCTCCTTGGCGGTGAAGCCGACGCCACGCAGCACCTGTATGGCCTTCATCTTGGCCAGCTCCTGTGGCAACTTCATTCCCAGGCAGACAGTGAGGTTCTGTAGCACGGTGTTGAAGGGGTACAGGGCGTTCTCCTGGTGCATTATTCCAATATACTGTGTTGCGCGGCCTCTGCCCTCCTCGCCGAGGTCGGACATATTGACCCACTCATCGCCGACACGCACGAGCACGTCCCCGTGCGTGGCCGGGGTGATCCCGGATATCATGCGCGATAAGGTGGTCTTCCCCGCCCCGCTCAGGCCGATGAGGCCGAATATCTCCTTGTCATACACGTCGAAGGTCACGTCATCCACGGCCTTGACCACCCCGCGGACGATGGAGTAGAAGTATTTCTTGGCGCCATCGACGCGGATCACTGGCTGGCCGACCTCGACGTTCATGTCGGCTTCCTTCTCGAACCCAACGTCAAAGGCCTTAGTGACATCGACGGGAGCGCCCTCGGCCTTGATCATGCCGTCCTCGAGCCATATGGCCCGGTGGGACAGGAGGGCGATGGCCTTTGGCCAGTGGGAGGTGACTATCATGGACATTCCCGAGTCCTCCACGGCCTTTATGAGGGCCTTGTGCACAGTGTCCGCCGTCTCCGGGTCCAAGGTTCCGGTGGGCTCGTCGGCCAGGAACAACAGGGGTTCCCGGGCCAGCTGTCTGGCCAGTACCGTCCTCTGTTTCTCCCCGCCGGACAGGTCGCGGGCGATGTGCATGGTGCGGTGGGTCATGTTGACCATTTCCAGCAATTGGATGGCCCGTTCTACCTTCTTCTCGTCAGACTTCTCCTTCATGGCCTCAAACACGTTCTCGATGACCGTGAGGTCTCCGTACAAAGCGAAGGTCCTCTGCATCATGATGGCGATGCGACCGCGCATGGCCATTCGCAATGGGTTCCTCTCGTCGAGGGCCCAGTAGTCGATCTCCTTGATCTCCGTACCTTTGCCGCACTTGACGCATTTGGCACCGGGGGAAGGCATGTCCACCCACCCACAGGCTTTGCAATGGTTTACACGGTAGATGATGTGACCGGAATCTGGCTTGTATTCGTGGGTACCGCGCATGGCGTTGATGAGCACGGATTTACCGCTGCCGCTCCTTCCGATCAGTCCCAGGACCTCTCCAGTATGCACTGTGGTGCTAATGTCCTTTAGAATCTGGTTCCCGTTGAAGCTCTTGGAGACTTTGTCCAATATAATGAAAACCTCTGAACCTTCAGGCATACGCGGTTGCCAACGATTATTGCGTTTATATTACTTTCCCCGTTTTTACTGTCTGGCATTAACGATTGGATGATGTAAGATATTTATGGATGGATTATATATCCATCCCATAATGTCCATGTCTTTCAATTCATACTTTGCCGGAGGTCCCACTCCTAAGTTCACCGCATATCACATCTGGAAGGCACACCAGGTAGTGGCCAAGGAGGGACCAATCGGGCGCAAGGCCTTGGCCGAGGTCCTCCAGATAGGGGAGGGAAGCACTCGGACCATCTTGGATAAGATGACGCGGGAGGGGTCTGTGGAGAGCTCTCGCTTAGGGATCACCATCACCGATCGCGGAAGGCGCAAGCTGGACAATTCGGGTGTGGAGGTAAGGCAGGTGGAGCTGTCCGACCTTACCCTTGGCAAGTTCAACTGCGCGGTCCTGATCAAGGGCGCGGGTTCCCGAGTTCGCTTAGGGTGCGAGCAAAGGGACGAGGCGGTACGTGCCGGAGCGGTCGGAGCTACGACCCTCGTCGTTCAGAAAGGACGGATAGTGTTCCCGGGGGACGAGGAGTTCCCGGATCAAAATCTGGTGGCCCCGTTGCGCAACTACTTCCGCATGGATGATGGTGATGTCATCATTATCGGTTCGGCCTTCAGCTACGATGCGGCGGAGAAGGGCGCGGTGACCGCGGCCCTGTCATTAGGTAACCTTAGCAAGCGTTGCTGGAACGAGGGCACGAACATACTCAGCCAGGACACGGAGTCCGACGAGCTGCGCTGCCTGGCATTGGCGATACACGAGCTCCTAGAGCGTATGCCGGTCACCATGCGCAGCCGAAACCACACCGGGGTCCGCTGCGAGGACGGAGAGGTCGTGGACACCGTGTTCACCGGGCCTATGCTCGAGGAGGCCATGAGGAAGGGCGCCATCGTTCGTCGGGTATCCACTAGCGGACCTTATAGGGGGCTGCCGGTCATCGCCGTGCCCATAATGCGCAAGAAGGAGGCCATCGCGGCCATCGCCACTCTGGACCTGGGAAAGGGGACGCCTGCGGAACTGCTGACCAAACTGACCAAGCTGCGTCCTTAGAAGCCTGCTAATGACCGCGGTTTTTCCTTTTTATGTTCCATACCCCGATAGCTCTCATGCGCTTGTGATGGACCGCTCTATGTTATCATCCAGAGGTGCGGCGTTCGTGATTAGGAGCACCTCGTGGTTATGACCTGCCCGTTACCGGGGGCATATGATTATCTGGCTGGAACTGCATTTCGTTCGAATGACCGAAGAGACTGAGCTTCCACTTATGGCTACGGTGAAGGTCGATCCAGGCGTGTGCCGCCTCCACAGCACCATCCAGGCTCGCACGGACGGGATGATTGTGGAGTTCGAGATACTGCAAAGCGACTGCCCCCAGGTGAGGAACTTGAAGAAGGTGCTGAAGAAGATGGAGATCTGGGACGTGATGAAGATGCCGTTCAACGACAACACCGTGTACCAGCTGTGCGGTGATGTGCTGAAGCATTCCTCATGCCCGGTGCCTATGGCCATGATAAAATGCGCCGAGGCCGCCGCCGAGCTGGCCTTGAAGAAGACGGTCGTGGTGGAGTTCGTCGGCTGATCACTGCGACAGGAACTTGTCGATGGATGGCATGCCCACTACTGCGCTGGGACCGGCCAGGTACATGGCCACGTTCAAGGCCTCCCGTATCTGATCCTTGGTGGCCCCGGCCTCCATGGCCTTCTTGGAGTGAAGCTGGAAGCATTCATCGCATTTCAGGACCGCGGTTATGGCCACGGCGATCAGCTCCTTTTCCTTGAAGGTGAGGTTGTTGTCCTTGAACACCTCGTTCTTGAATCGGTACATGGCTCGAATGACCTCAGGCTGCTGTTCGGCCATCTGTTCCAGGCTCATGACCTGAGAATCCCCTAGCCGGGATATTAAGCGTGCGGTCCTCGAATAAAATATTTCTAACCAAAGAACGTTGAGGGCGACGTGCAACCGGAAGAGAGAGCTGTGGAGATCATAAAGGGAATGACCGGTACCCGCCTGGCCTTCGTTCTGGAAACGAAGGTCGTGGAGGCTATCAAGCAGATCGAGGGCGGCATCAAGTCCCAGATCGGCCTGGACGTGGTGAACGAAGGCGTGAACCAGTGCCTTACCCGACAGCATATCATCTGCATAATCAAGGACACCCGGTTCCGACCCCCACCCGAGCCGACCGTGCTCATGATGGGAGACACCGACCTGGTCATCGGCACGGAGATCCTTCCCGGACAGCACGCCTTATACAAGGACAAGGAGAACATCTGTTGGCTTGGGGACGACTTCGTGGTCTTCACCGACAAGGTGCCGAAGAACAAGGAGTTCTTCCTCATGCCGCCGGTGTCCTTCCAGGAACTGGAGCAGGTCCCGGGAGCCAAGAACATCGTGTCCTGCAGCCCATCGCCCCTCAGCGACCTGGTCATAAAGAACTATTACGAGCTGGAGGACAACCCCAAGCTGGCCAGCATACTGGTCGGCTTTGACATGTCCTGATCTTCCTCAAAAACGTACGAGCGGTCCTCGAGACCGTCGTCCACACATTTTTTTTTAAAAAAAATTAATGGAAAGGGTTTGTTTGCGCTTGTTCAGCCACTCCCGCTCGGTGTCACGACGGATATGTCGGCCATGATCTCGTCGGTCAAGGCCTGCATTTCCTCCAATGACTGAGCGTGGGTCCGATCCTTGAAGGAGGTCCGCTTGTACTCGTCCGCCGAGGCGGGGTCCAGGAGGCTGGATACGTACCATAGCTCGTAGGTGTCGAGCAAAGCCCAATCCACCCCGTCGCGCTGGTGCACTTCCAGTACCTTTCCCACCGTCCCGGTGACTCTGTATTTCACGTACTCTCCTACTTGCATTGGACACCTTACTTGGCGGGGATGACAGCGGTCCTCTCACCCATCGGCATGAACTCCCTCAGGCAGCCACGACCAAATTCCTTGGTGATGTTGGCGAAGTCGAAGGGTAGGTTCTTGTCGGCGAAGGCGATCTTGACCAGCGGGTGGCAGACGTAGGCATCTCCGCGAGCGGCGTGGGGAGCCAGGGCGATACCGGTGTATCCGCTCAGGTGCCCCACGTTCATCGCGTAGATCGGGTAGTTCGCACCGCGCAGCTCGTGCGGCAGCCCCTCGTCGCTCCTGTAGGAGAACGAGTTGGCGGCGCCGCAGTTGTCTTGCAGGTCGTATCCGTAGAACCCGAGCCTTCCGAGCCTCTCCCTGTGCTGGTACATGGACAGGTACCATCCGTTTATACCCGCGTTGGCGTTTCCGGTAGCGAAGGCGACTCCGATACCAGTTGCGGCGGCGGCGACGGTGGCCCTCTGGGACCCACCGAAGTGGGCTTCCATGGCAGCCGGGTAGCGCTCGTACATCTCCAGGGCGTAGGAGTTGATCTCGGTACCGAGCTTCTCGATCAGCTCGGTGGAGGGCTTGCTTTTGCAGAACCCGCCGTACTTGTCCTTGATGTGGTCCACGGCCCAGTATGTGTAGTCCTCCAGGATGTTGTCGCAGTAGGCGGCGTTGGCGTACTGAGTGAACCCGACACCCCCGGACATATAGGATCCGAGGTATATCTGGTCCAATATCACTGCACCCAGGGCGACAGCCTCTAGGGATGCGCGGGCAGGGTCGTCCGGCTTGGTCCTGGTGCTCTGAACCATATCGGCCAGCACACCGAACGGAATTCCACCGGGCTCGTTGGGGCCTCTGGCCCTCCTGGCGGGCATCATGGTACCCATTTCCACCATCGCGGCGTGCTTGGCGGCGAAGGCGAAGTCGGCGATTGCCGCTTCACCGGCAGCCAGCCTGTACGCGGTGATGAAGGCCATAGAGATCTGCATCGCAGAATGCCTCGATATGGTACCTCCATCGCACACACGTCCAACCATGGTCGGGACGCGCACTACTTGCCACAGCTTCTTGCCGACAGCGGCCTTCAGCTGCTTGGCCTGGTCCGCGGGGAACTCCTTGTTGATGTCGATGACGAAGCACTTGTCGATCTCGTCGATCAACTCGTCGTCGCCAGAGAACACCTTGACGTAGGAGTCCTTCACTAACTCAGGGCAAAGTTCGGCCATGTGCTCCTGAACCACTGCACCGCCTGGCATGGTATGGTTAACAGCTTCCAGGTAGCGGTTGATGGTCTCAGGGGTGACCTCCTTCGACAGCCTCTTCTCGATAACGTTGTGGGCGACGTCCAGACCGACGATTACGGTCCTGCGTATGTCGTCCCAGCATTGCTGCATTGCAGCGTTGTTTACCCAGTGCAAGTCATCGGCTTCGCCGTAGATGTCAGTGTGGGACAGCTGGTAGGGCATCAAAACCCTCTGGCCGAGAGCGACACCGACATCCTGGTTCATCATGGGGATTCCACGGGCCTTGGCGATCTTGTTCGCCTGCTCGACCCACTCCCGCTTCCTCTTCGACTGTCTCCAGCCTCCGTAGGAATAGTGTTGGGAGCGGACCTCCGTAGGGTCCTCCGTGAACTTCTTGTGCATGGCGGCGATGAACATCTTCTCTTTTTCCTTCGCCATATTTAGTCCTCCTTGACATCGAAGGGCTTGAAGCCGCACTTGGTTCTGAGGGTGTGTATCCTGAGATTCTGTCTCATGACCTCCTCGTCCTCCCTCATGTCCACACCGTCGGCGCGGAACATGGTGGTGTGCTCCTTCAACCACTTCTCGGGCATAGGCTTTCCGACCGGGACCGGCTTGTCCAGCGGGACACCGACCTGGTCTTTCACGTATTCGACCTCGCCCTTCTTAGCGTTCCAGCGGAACCGCTGCCAGGCATCGAACATCAAACCGTTCTGGTCCAACCTTACGGCGTGGCCGTGCACGGTGGCACCCCTGATGCCGGTTCTTGCGGTATCAAAGGTTTCGTTGTCGATGAGTTCCTTGGCCACCTTTTCGACGTCCCTCTCCCTCATCTCGATGATCTGCCTTCCGGACAGGGTACCGGTATCAATTCCTCTGTATCTCCACATATACATCTGCGCCCTCACGTAGGGGATTATGGGGGCCCAGTATACGGAGTCAGTGAACTGAACGTACCTGATCCTGTCTCCTTTCTTCGCACCCTCTATGGGCTCGACCAAGGCCCTGATGGGGCACTTGGGCTCGTTGCCCTCGTCCAGCGGCGGGTGGATGGTGGCGTAGTCGGAACCGGGGGTCCTGTGACCCAAGATCTTGACCACATCGTCCATCGGAATGTCGCGGAGCTTCTCCAGCTTTACGCTGGGGTCCATGAAGCGTCGCCTGTTCTTGGCGGGCAGGGTGGTGCCAGGATAGAATTGTGCTTTGTACTTTGTCTTAGCCATGTTAATTCACCAATCCTTTTTGATAATCGGATACAGTTCGCTTGAACTTTGAATATCTGCCTACCTCCAGAGTGAAACTGAAGGGGAGTACATCTTTGCACACCACTTCGATGTCTTTCAGAGCCTGGGGAACAAAATCGATGTCACATATCTCAACGAAAATGTTACCGACTAGAACCGTAAGCTCCAAATCCTCTCCCTTGACCTTGATCATCTTACGCTCCGGATGATTTACCGGACCACCAGTGCCGGGACCGGCCTTCATTATAGCGGGCAGGCCCTCGCCTTGAACGTTGATCCTTCTGACGTTCTTCACGGCGTACAGTTTGTTCAACAGTACCTCCGTGGTGTCCGCCAGCAACAATCGCTCCGGGAATATTTTGATCTCGGGCAGGGGTACCTCTTCTGAGGCAGGCTTATTCATTTCAAGCACCCTGTTCCTTCCACTTCTTGGCCTCCTTACCGACCATCTTCATCGGGCTGTTGAACTCTGGGACGGTACCGAACACTTCCTTCATTACCAGGGAGGTGTTCTCAGCGCTGAAGTACTGGGTACCAGCGTCCAAGGCGCACCCGGCGGCGATGACGGGATTGACGGTTCCCTTCGCATGTCTCGTGACCACGTGGTTTCCGTGGAACAGTCCCGGACCGCCACCACCATAGATGGAGTGGCTGAAGAAGGACATACCGACGGATGTACCCATGGCCCTGCCATAGTCTACACCGGGCAGGCTGGTCTCGTGCTCTACCAGGTCGTTGTAGTACAAGATGGTGGACGGGATACCCTGCGCGGCCCTTGCGGCCCCGATGTTCACACAGATTGCCGCCAGCATACCAGCGGAGGTGTATGCGTTCCACAGCGGGAAGTCAGTGCAGTTGTATTCAACGAATCCGGATGGGAACTTCTTTCCTTTCCTGATGACCTTGTCTTCCAAAGCCCTGCCAACCATTGAGGCGACGACATCACCGACGGTGCCGGTCTTGCCGTTCTCCTTGACCCAGCTGTAGACCAGGTTGTTGGCGTTCAGGCCCTGATAAGCCAGGGACAACAGGTGCGTTCTCTCGAAGTTGCCGATCGCATCTCCCATCTCGTAGGCCGCGACGGTCTCGTAGATAGCGGATAGGGCGGCAGCGTTCATGGCGTTCCTGTCGGTCAGCATTACTATGTGGTTGGCCGTGATGTTCCTGAGGGCGTAACCGGTACCTTCATTTAGCTGGGGAACGTCCAGGATTGTCCTGAGGTTCGATCCCAACATGTTGATGGTCTGCGGATATCTCCCCCAGACTGCGGCCTTGACCATCGAGGCCTCGAACATGTCCACGTTGAACGTGTCGATGATGGCCTCAGTGACCGCGGCAGCGACGGCGGTGAATCCAGTGGTGTATTCAGCACCCGAGTCGATCCTGGCCGAGGGGCAAGTAACGATCATTCTCTTGCCTTCCGCCAAGGTCTTGATCTCGGTGTCGTCGTCCTTCAAGACTTTGATCTTATCCCTGATCAACTTTTCCAACTTGCCAGCGTTCGCCACTACTGCGAGGTCCAGCTTTCTGTTGTTGATGTTCAATCCGCCAACCGCTCCGGTCTTGAGACCTTTCTCAATACCCTCGAGGTTGACTGCGATCGTCCTCTTCGTCAGAGAGATGGTTCGCTTAATGGCGGCGTTGTTTAACGGACTTATTGCTTCGAGAGGCACATCCTTCTCAATCAGTTTGCCTCTGTCGTCATACAAGTCCACTTTGTCCTTGTATTTTGCCATTTTTTACCTCCTTTTCAATAACTCGGTCCTCTCGAGCAGATGCGCTTGCATTGCACTCAAGAAAACCGGCTCCCCTTGCGGACTCGAGAAGGTTGCGTTAGAATATAAGCTTGATGATGGATGGATTATCCATCCATGTTAAACAATAGCTTAATTTTTGTACTTTCCCAGATGAAAACGCACTCGTTTTAACGCCCAAAAATTTTTTAAAATTCAAAATATTAAATATAAACAATAATTAAGTTCGTTAATTTTTTTGTGATGAACGAATATTAAATCGAATCGTCGTTTAGACTCGCTTTTTGATTGATTTTAGGACGGTTATTGCGTCCTGCTTTTTAATATCTCGGTAATTATCCTTAAAAAAGTCAGTGAACCGTATTGTATCCTCACCCTTCAAGGTCGACATGGCGATACTCAGGAACGTCCTCACCGTGCGCCGGGGATAGTATACGGACCGCAGCTTTCTCAGGAGGTCGTCCTTTTGCTCTGTGGATATAACTTTAACCTGCACAGCCTCGTTCAGCACGAAACGTATGTTGACCATAGGCTCGGACAACGGCTCCAGGCTTTCCGGGTCGAACACCAAGGCCACCTCGTCGTCCCCCTCTATCTCGCCCTGGGAATACATGTCGAAGATTTGGCCCACTCCGACCATCCCGTAATCGTGCATCTCCGTAGCCCGAAGGGCGCCCATGCTGCCCCCTCCGATCACCGTCACTCCCTTCCTCAGGAGCGCCAGTATCTCCCGGTGCCCTACAGCGCAGCTCTGTAGGAACACCCCGTCGATGATGCCGACGATCTTGACGTCTTCCAGCTGTCCCAGGTCCCCCCGCTTCACCGGAGGGCGGTAGTCGGCGTCCAAGACCTTTCTGGCCTCGTCCAGAGACAAACTTGGCCCCAAAAACACCACTGGCCGGGTCATGCCACCAGCCTTGGCCCCATGCGGTCCATGTCCATGGCGTAAATCTCCATCCCGGGAATGATCATGCGCACCACCGGTACACCCAGCTCGGGCCGGGTCAGCTCCACGGCGATGACCTTTTCGAATCCCAATCCGACCAGGTGGTCCAGGACCACCTCGATGTCCTCCAGTAGGTCCTTTGTGTCATATTCCGGGAACTCCGACATCCGCACCTCTTCCGAGGGTGCGAAGTACATGGAGTTCAGGCGCTTCATGCGCTCATAGCCCACCGTCCGGTTCAGGTCGGCCTTGGTGGTGTCCTCCCGCGCGCCGTGGATCTGTGTGCAGCGGCTCTGGGCCACCTCCGTCAACGCCCTTATGGCCGCCACCCGCGGACTGAGATGCGTCCCCACACCCAAGTTCAGGAGGGCGGGGTCCTTCATGCGCACGTCGTCGGCGGCCGCGGCTATGGTTGGTATACCGATATCGCTGGTCAGATCCTTCAGATGGATCTCCACGCCCTGTGAACGAAACTTTTCCATTAGTTCGCTCACCACCGGGCAGTCCTTCTCGACCAATATCTCGCCCCTCGGACGACGCTTAGCCTCGCAGATGGACCAGGCGTCGCGCTCGATCACCTCGCACATGGCGTGCAGCACCGCCTCCTCCATGTTGTTCCCGGAAGCTAATCCGTTGGTGTTGCTGCGGAAGAGCTGAAGGTCCTTCTTCGATTCGTAAGGATGGAAGACAGCCGCAGCTGGCACCCATATATCCTCGCCCTCGATCAGGTCGTAGCCCTTGACCCAGGCTATGGGTTGAAAATGCACATGCATGTTGATCATCTGGGGGAGGATGAGGGTGCGGGGGTCTACGGCGTTCTCGGAGGACAGCATGTTCTCCATGAGGTCCCGCCGGACCTTCTCGTCCTGCGGTTCGGCCGAATAGCGTTCCATGCCCTCCATGATGGCCGAAACGCGGGCTTGCTCTCGGCTAGCCCCCTTTCCATTGTAGATGGATATGGCGCCTTCCTTGGCTCCCGGCCGGATGCTCGAGAAGACAGGGATCCCGATGCGGTCGAGGTCGGTGATGTCCGCTACCCGGGTGATGCCGGCCTTGGACAGCATCGGCTCAACCCTTTTCAAAGTAGTTTTCGGGTCGACGGCGCGGTGCCCGTCCTTGGTGTAGGTCTTGGGGGCCGGTCTTAGCTCCATGGAGGGGGTTAACCGCCCGACCGAACATTAAAACTTCGGTTCTAATTCTCCAGCCCGCCCTCGCTCGCCGCCATGGGAATGGCCAGGTCGAACATGGCATCTTCGTTGATGGGAATGCGTTCGATGATAATGTCGACCTCCACCCGCTGCACGTTGGGAATGTTGACGATCTTGTCCTGGATGAGGTCGTACAGGCTGTCCACGCTGGTGGAGTAGATCTCGCAGATGAGCGAATGGTCCCCGAACACCTTGTAGACGTACTGGATCCCGGGGTATTTCTTCAGCTCGTCGATGACCACCGCAAGGGGCACTCCCACGATCTGCAGGCCGATGAGGGCGCGCATGAGGCCGATCTTGGCCGTGTTCACCTGCATGGTGTAGGCGTTGACGTAACCATCTTTCTCCAGGCGGGTTATGCGCCTGCTGACCGTGGCCTTGGACACCCCGAGCTGTTCGGCTATGGCGCTGAGCCCTTCACGGGCGTTCTTGCGCAGCATCCTGAGGATCTTCAGGTCAATGGTGTCCATGGCCTAGCCTGCAAAATATTTGCGAATTACTCATTATTATGTAATATATATGGACTTATGTTCAGAAAAGATGAAAAAATAGAAAGGAGTTTTGAGCTGAGGATCACTTCAACCCGTTTTTATCTTGCCTTTCTCCCGGGGGGCTTTTAGGCGTTCCAATGCCTTCACTACCGATTCCAATTTGGTGGCCGGTATGCCCACTAGCATCTCCGATGGCTCGAGGTCGGTTGATTTTCGGCAACCGTAGCAGCCTATGGACATGTGCAAGGTATCATACAAGTATGGATATACGGTGGCATAGGCGCAGGTGGCCTGGAAAGGCTCCAGCTCCACTGTCATCTTTCCGCCCTCGAAGAACTTGGCCGCCACTGGTAGCAGCCAATACATCTGCTCCGGGGTGCCGGTTACGATGATTACGTCCGGAGCGATCTGCGTCTTGCTCAGGGGAGAGATAGCCGTGGCAATTACGCTCCCGCATTCCAATTGCGGCCGCTCATCGATCATCCTCTTGGCCGCGGCGACGGTATCGAACATACCTATGTTGTAGTGGAACTCGCCAGTCTTGACCTTTTCCGGGATGGGGACGATGCCTAGCGCAGAGCCGCCGACGTGGCAGGCGTGCTTCTCGCCGGTGAGCAGCAGCATCTCTCCCTTCCTCGCCCGCATTATCGATTGACAATGACGGATGCTCTTCTCCGGGACCTGATAGCCCTCAGGAAGCGGCTGACCCTTCTTGACCAGGGTGACCGCCACCGGTTCATTCTTCAGCTCCAGCACGTCCATGAGGACCTGGGAGCACTTGGCGTAGTCGGTCAATTAAACACCTGGTAGAAAATCAAATACCTCATAGATAACGCTTGGTATTTCTATTACCGCTTTCACATTTCAGCTGATGGAGCACACCCAGCGATCGTAGAAAGCGTCCCTCGGGTTCTCGAACACCCGGCACGCCCTCCCCTTCCCCTCCGACCACTTCCTCAGCAGCTCCGCCTCCTCCTCGGAGGCCACGGTGACCAGGACCTTGTCGGCGAGCAACAGCACCTGTTCGAATATCCTCTGCCAGGTCCAGGCGTTCACCGTATTGATGTCCCCGGCCATGAGCATGATGGCGAAAGGGACACGGTCCAGATATTCGGAGGCCTTGGAGGCGTCGAGCTGTACAGTGCTCCAGGTCTGCAACCGGCCTTCGCTCAGCCCTCGGCAGAGCAGCTCCTTGTCCATGTCGAAGGCGAAGGAGCTCAGGCCCACCTTGGTAAGGGCGAGGCTGCCCACGCCGGACCCGCAGCAGCAGTCGTAGCACAGGTCGCCCGGCTTGAAGCTCCACTCCTTCCAGATGAGGTCCGATACCTTCTTGACCCGGTCCTCCGGAAGGTCCTCGATGGCTGGCTGGCATTCGTTCATCAGCGATCGGCAGAAGTGGTCGAATATGGCCTCACGGTAGATGCCCTTTGTGCACATGAAGACCTTTATGTCCAGCTCCGGCAGCGCTTCGATCAGTTCGTCCGAAGGCTCCTTCCAGAGGAAACTGACGGCCTTCCAGCCGTCGTCCTCCCGAGCCATGGCCAAGGGAGTTTCTTCATCGTCGACGAGCAGCCGCACCTCGTTCGATCCGCTTAGCATGTGGACAAGTAACGATTCGTTGGTGAGGTCCTCGACGGACCGTTCCACCAGCCGTACTTCCTCGAGTTCGAACAGTTCGCTCAGAGCCATGGCAGCGGAGGATGAGACTCTCCATATTAATAACTGGTCGAACGATTCGACAGCGAAAATGGTTAAATAACCAACCCTTTCCCCGTATCCGATGAAGCTGCAGCCCAAAAGGGATTGGGACCTGTGGACCATCTTGTCCCTGTCCATCCTCCTCATCCTGATCATCTATCTCCTGCCGGACAGCCTGCTCAGGGTGGTCATAGGCCTGCCGTTCATTCTTTTCTTCCCGGGATACGCCGCCCTGTCGGTACTCTTCCCAGAGGACAAGGACCTGGAAATCATCGAGCGGATGGCGCTGTCTTTCGGCCTCAGCATCGCCATATCTCCCTTGGTGGGTTTTGGCCTCAACTACACGCCTTTCGGCATCCGCCTGGCACCCATCCTGCTCTCCCTGTCGGCGCTGATCGTCGCCCTGAGCGCCGGAGGCCTTTACCGGCGCGAGAAGGCGGCGTCGCCCTACCTGCCAATCGACCTGTCCAAGACCATCAAAGGCAACGTTCAGAAGTTCAGGGCGGAGAAGGGCGTGGACCGCATCCTTACCGTCATACTGGTGATATCCATAATATCCTCGGTCGCCGCCCTGGCCTACGTCATCGCCGTCCCGCGGGAGGGGGAGAGCTTCACCGAGTTCTACATCTTGGGACCGGGCGGAATGGCGGAAGGCTATCCGCGGAACTTGACCGTGGGGCAGGACGCCTCGGTCATCATCGGCATCGCCAACCATGAGCATCGGACCGTGGAGTACACCGTGGAGCTCTGGCTGGTGAACATGACCTTCGTAGACAATGTGACGCAGGTCCACAAGATGTACTACTTCGATTCCCTCACCGTCACCCTGAACCATACCGACGTGGACCTGGAGGGTGAGTGGCAGGCGCAGTGGGAGAGCCTCTACGAGTTCAACGTGACCGTGCAGGGCAATTATAAGCTGTGGTTCCTGTTGTATCAGGACGGCGTTCCGACCCTGCCCTTCGCGCCTACGCCCATGAGCGATTACGCCGGGACCTCCGCCGAGGAGCGGATCATCGGGGCGGTGGAGAACCAGGTGCAGAGCCTGAACCTGAACTTGCGGGTGACCGTCTGATCACATGATGGTCAGGTAGCGGCGATCATAGTCGTCCATGAGGGCGTTGCGGTATTCCTTCTCCTGTCCTGGCGGTATCTGATTTTCTTTTTTAGCTCGGGAGAGCAGCTCGTCGGCCACCTGCTTCCTTTGCCCTATCTTTAGGCGACGGACCTCTTCCATGATCTTTTCCAGACCTACCAGTTTGACCAGCGTGCCTGAGACCAGGAGCATCTCCTTTTCGTCGAAGGCCAGTCCAGGACCGCAGTCGACGCAGCCCAGCTTATCACCTTTGCCGCCCAATGGAACACCAAGTGAATATGTATGAAAATGGAAAAAAGGGTTTCGGTGGGGTTTTACAGGAAGTAGAAGCGGGTCTTGTAGGTCACGCAGACGTTGCCCATCTTCTCCAGGCGGTCCAGCACACCAGAGTAACGGCGGACCATCACCTTGCCCTCGTCGGGGAGCTTGGCCCGCAGGACCTTGACCTCTTCCAGAAGCTTGGCCGCTTCCTCCACACTGAACAGCCTCTTGCTCTGCACCGAGGCCGGCACGCTGGCCACGATAACGCAGTTGTTCTTCTGAGCTATCCCAGGCAGGGCGCTGTTCTCCGGACCGAAGGTGCCCATGCAGCCTCGTCCCTCGTCCCAGGACAGGGGGCACTTGGCGCAGGCCGCGGCCATCTCGTCGAAGGACAGCATGTCCCAGGCGGTCAACCGGTCGTCCTTGCCGGCCTTGTCCATCAGGGCGGCCATGCGGTCGGCGGGGACCTTGTCCACGGCGATCCATCCGGTGTAGAGCTTCTGGCTCTCCGCCGTCAGCAACTGCTTGTCCGCATCGTTCTTGATCTTGCCCAGGTACAGCGTCTCCATCTGCGGGTCCAGGCGGTTCCTCTTCAGGAAGGCCTCCCAGTCCGCTCCCATTACCAGCTTGGCCTGGCTCAAGGGGACCACCAGGTCGAACTCTGCCAGATCCTCGAAGCCGGAGACGTCCTTCAGGTTCACCTTCAACAAGGTCGTCTTTCCCACCTTGCACAACGCGCTGTCGCTGTCTACCTCACATATGGCAATTGATACACCCATTTTATCCCTTCCTGGGGCCGTATTACAAAACGGGGTGTATTTATCGCTTATCCCCCTAACACCGAAATTGGATTTTGTCTGACAAAACCCCCATTCGCCGTCACATCTGGCCTTCCGATGTTTTATATATAATTGAAATTGAATACGTGATTGGAGTGGCGGTCATGGATTCAGATGTGTGGCCAGTGGCCAGTGGGGATTACGTGATAGGCAACGAAGGTTCGCCTGTCGCCGTGCTCATCGTCGGCAGGGGAGCCGTGGAGGTCCCGCCGGAGCTGTTCTGTATCAAAGGCATATTGAAGACCGAGAACATCGGGCTGGAGAAGGTCATAGTCAACATCGTCTCCAATCCAGTGATAAGGGTGCTGGTGCTCTGTGGCAAAGAGGAGTACGGACATTTCCCCGGGGCGGCCATACACGCCCTCATGGACAACGGTGTGGACGAGCACCGCCGTATAATCGGCACCAGGTCGGCCATACCGTTCCTCTGCGACCTTCCCCTCGAGGCCATCGAACGGTTCCGGGAGCAGGTGGAGATAGTCGACATCATGGACGATTCGCCGGCCCAGGAGCTGCAGGCCTATGATCCGATCTACGAGTTCGACGAGAAGAACCGAAAGAGGTTGTTGGCCAAGCTGAAGGAGCTAAGGACCAAGGAGTTCTCGCCCTTCCCCGGATCGGCCGTGATCGTCCGTTCGAAGGCCCTGGCCGGAGAGGGCGGCAAGATCGCCAAGCAGTTGCACCTGGCCTCGGACGATTTCATCTCGCCCATGCTGCGGTTGCCTTCGGACGGCCTGAACACTGGCATAGGCATGATCGTGGTCTCGGAGGAGTTCGGGGTGGTACTTGAACCGCTCCAGGGTCAGCTGTTAACAGTCCCGTCGGTAGAGCTGGCGTTGAGATTGCGTTCCTATCTTATGGGGGTGTGAGATGTTCAAGTTCCAGACCGTTCAGAAGGAGATATGCATAGGTGGCGTGAGCGTCGGCGGTCAGCCAGGGAAGAGGCGCACGATGATGGTCGGTTCCCTCTTCTATCCTCGTCATACCGTAGTGCTCGACCCCCGAAAGGGTTCATTGGACAAAGCGAAACTTAACGAACGGCTCGAGAGCTATCTGCAGGTCACGGACAACTGCCATTGCCCTTCGGCCCTCATGCTCTATGCCGAGAGCAAGGGGGCTTCGCACAACTACCTCGAGGCGGTGTGCGACAAGGTCCCTGGACCGTTGTTCGTGGACTCGGGGACCGCCGAGGTCCGCCTATCCTTCCTTAGGCACGCCGAGGAGATGGGAGTGCTGGACCGGATCATCTACAACACCATCAACGCGGGTATATCGTCGGAAGAGATGGAGGCGCTCAGGAGATCGCCCCCGGTCAACGCCGTGGTGCTGGCCTTCAACCCCCGGGGGGATGACGTCAAAGGCCGCATCTACATGCTCGAGAACGGGGACGAGCTCGTATCCCAGGGACTGGTGACCACGGCCGAAGAACTGGGCATCAAGAACCTGCTGCTGGACATGGCCGTGACCTCACCGCAGCTCAGCGCCGGTTCGGCCCTGCGCGCGATCATGGTAGCTAAGGCCAAGTGGGGGCTGCCCACAGGTTGCGCATTGCACAACGCTGTGGAATGCCTGGACCTCGAAGAGATGGCCGACCCGAAGGAGGCCCGCAGGCACGTGGACAGCTCGGCCGTCGCCGTCAGCATGATGGCCGGGGCCGACTACGTCGTATACGGACCGCTGGAATACGCCAAGCGGACCATGCCCGTGGCCGCCTTCGTCGACCTGATGCTGGAACAGTCCGCCCAAGACCTTTAGATGTCCATGTAGCACCCGCTGCCCATGAGCTCGAAGCCGGGGAAGCGGTCGGAGAACATCTTGGTGGCCTCAAAACCAGAGCAGTGCATGGGCGCCACCTTCTCCACCCCCAACCTCTTCAGGCCGTCCATGGTCTTGAGCAGGGTGTCCTGAGAGGCGTTCCACAGATGGAAACCGCCCATGACCATGTACAGCTTTCGTTCGCTGTGGCGCTTGATCTGGGACACGATGTTGACCACTCCGGCGTGGCCGCAGCCGGTCAATATCACCAGGCCTTTGCGCGTGGAAACGCACAGCGCTTGCTCCTCGAGGATGAGGTCCGGGACCTCCTTCCCATTGCGGCGCAGCACGAAGGAGGCGGGAACCTCGAAGCTGCTGGAGCGCATGACCTCGCCGGTGGTGCTGACCCCCGGCAACAGCTCCCTTGGGCCGCTGTCCATCTGGGGCGGATGCTCGGCCAGAAGGGCGAGAAGCTCCGGGGATGCGCCGATCTCTTTCCGCTTACCGGAGGACTCAACGAACCTTTCCCCGGAGAAGGTCCGGGGGTCCGTGAAGCAGGGGATGCCGGTCCGGAGCAGCATGGGCAGCGCCCCCAGATGATCGTAGTGCCCGTGGGAAATGAACACCAGGTCCAGGTCCTTGGGCGTAAGGCCTAAGGCAGCCAGGTTATGAGAGAACACCGTCTCGGACGACCCGGCGTCCAGGAGGACCTTCTTGCTTGCGTCCGTCTCTATGAGCAACGATAAGCCGTGCTCGGACAGGAACCGGCCGGGGGCTTTTTTAACGTTCCGGACGCCGGCAAGGGCGCCGGTGTTGTCGTCGACGACGCAGGTTATGCGCAAGTTATGCGTCCTCGCCCTTCTTCACGATCTTCAGGGCGGCGAAGCTCATCACGCTCTCCGGACAGACGGCCTGGCACTTCTTGCAGGCGGTTCCCAGGCAGCGCTCGGTGTTTATCCTGATCTGGAATTTCTTGTTACCCATCGAGGACACCTGCAGGGCGCATTCCGGGCACTCTTTCTGGCATTTCTTGCAGCCGACGCAGTGCTCGAAGGAGCCGATGAGGTACACGCCTATGTCGTCAAGGGTCCTCAGACCGCGGGCGCCGATGACCGGTATGTCGGACGAAACTAAGCGCACGATCTCTTTGGGGCGCTTTATGTCCGGCAGGGGCCTCAATCCAGCGTACTTGACCATTTCATTGTACATCTCCATGGACATGCCCTCGGTCCAGTAGGCGATCTCGTTGACGTATATGTCCTCGAAGACCTTGCAGGTGGCGAACATTATGTGCTTGCTGGATATGGCGTTGGCCACGTCCTGCATGTGGTCCAGCCCGTTATCGTCGACCAGTATGTCATAGGACATCATCAGCGAGGTGTTGCCGGCCTGCACGGTCTTTTCCAGGACCCTGGGTATGAGCCCTACGGTCTGAGCCTTTATCGGGTCCACGTACGTACCGGACGCGCCGCACATGTACATGGTCTTTACATCTTCGTCGGCAACGCCAACTTCTTCGATCAGGGTGCGGTGCCCGGCGCGGATGGCTCCGATGGCCTTGCCTGCTTCGCGCACGTCCTCTTCGCCGAAGTGTATGCCATTGGTCATGTGGATCTTGCGGTCGGGGGTGTCGATGTAGGGCAGCTTGATTATGCCTGTCTCCAACCCCACGGCCATGGCGGCCACTGTGCCGGTGCCGGTGATGCCCCGGGCGATCACGCCGTCCAGCCGCTGCTCCTGACCGGTGCGCGGATCGACTAAGGACGACTTAACTGGATGCAGATTTTCGTTGAGCACTACGTTGTACCAGCGGCCATCTTCGTTCAGGATGACATCGGACAATGCCTGGGGAGCGGCCAGCATGCCCATTTCAATGGACTGCCCTTCCATGGCCGGTCCGGCGGCTGCCGAACCGGTAAAGAGCTCGCCCTTGTAGAACAGTCCCATCTCGGCGTTGGTGCCGTAGTCCGTGACCATGCAGGTCTCCTTTTTGTTCATGAGCCCGGTCTTCATGATCATGGCCAGGGCGTCGGCGCCGATCTCGTGACGGATGGACGGGGGTATGCGGACCTCGGCGGTCTGCCTGACTGACCTCATGCCCAGCTCCTCGGCCTTGATGGTGTGGGCCTTTCTCTCGGGTACCTTTACGTTCAGCCTCTTGAGCAGGGACTGGCCGGCGTAGGCCAGATCGCGTATCTCGATCTTCTCGAACATGGACATCTGGGCGGGGTTGCCGCAGACGGATACCCGGACGATCTCCTCGGGCTTGGCGCCCAGGGTGCCTATCAATCGGTCCACGGTCTCGATGATTATGCGGTGCCCGACGTCGGCCCCGTTCTCCATCCAGAAATGCAGATGGTCCATGATGTTGGCGCCCGGCAGGGGGTGTCTCATGGTGATGGCCGTAGCCAGAATCTTTCCCTTCTTGTTCAGATCGACCAGGTGACCCCGGTAGCCACTTGTGCCCAAGTCGAGCGCAACTCCCAATGCCATGCAAAACCTCGATGGGTGAATGCCATCGCCTCATTTATAATACTGTTCCCAAAGCACCGGTAAATTCCGAAGCGTCCCAGCATGTCTTTTTCGGGCGCCCGAGGATAGGGGCAATGGAATTATAGTTATAGTTCGTTAAGGCCGCTAGCGTGATTACATGAGGATCGCCCAGGTTACCGGTTTCTTGGGAAGCGGAAAGACCACCTTCCTGATCGAAGTGGCCAAGGAGCTTAATTTGCGGGGTTTGAAGGTGGCGACCATCGTCAACGATGTCGGCCATATCAACGTCGACCGCAAGTGCATGGAGGTCCATGGGATCGACACCATGGAGATCTCCGGCGGCTGCATATGCTGTGAGGTGCAAGGTACGTTGACCACCACAGTCACCAACATCTACATGAGCTTCAAGCCGGACGTCATCTTGGTCGAACCGACCGGGGTGGCCATCCCTCTGGGCCTGAAGCAGGCTGCGGCGGAGACGGTCAAGAAGATGCCCAAGATCCTGGAACAGGCACCTATTATCACCTTCGTGGACGCCATACGCATCGACAAGCTGATGAACAACGTGCGCCGCTTGGTCGAGACCCAGATCATAGAGGCGGACGCCGTCCTCATCAACAAGGTGGATGCCGTGGACCGCGAGCGCTTGGACAAGGTCACCAAGTTGGTCCTGGACCTGAACCCCCAGGTCAAGCTGCTGTACGGTTCTGCAAGAACCGGGCAGGGCGTGAAGGATGTTGCCGACATCATGGTGAACGGCAAGGCTGTGGTGTACGACCTCACCGAGGCGGAGGACCGCTTCGACAAGAAGTATGGAGAGTGAAGGAATGGATCAAAAGGAACGCCAGCTGCTGACGCACCGGGCCACGGACGAGCTGGGCAAGTTCTCCATGTGGCTCCGGCTCTACATCCCTGACGCGCTGGACGGAAAGCAGTCCGAGGACATGGTCCTGGACCTGCTGAATAGAATCACTATGGAATGCTTCCGGGAAGGAGCGGACATGATCGGACACATCAAATCGTTCCTTACTGCCGAAGGAGGCTCCACCATTAGCTTCAGCCTCATCGACCTGGACATACCCCCGACGGTGCAGAACCGTTTCGACGGGACGCTCATGAACCGCGGTGAGCTGATTGTGCACGTCATCGTTCACGGCATGTGGGACCCGCAGGTACGAGCGGCGTCACTGGACGTGACCAAGATCTTCATGTCAGAGCGCAAGATCGACTACGAGATCATCAACGACTTCTACGAGAAGGAAAAGAGGATCAAGGACTGAGGCTCAGAAAACAATATGAGTGGCTCCAGTGTATCAAGGCCCCCCATGACCCCCAGGGAGAGGTTCGAAGAAGCGCTGGCATTGAGACCGGTCGACCGCCCGCCCATTATGTACCAGCATCTGGGGGCGGCCCGCACCGTGCTCAACGCCGCCGGGCTGACCATGCGCCAGGGCTTTCACGACCCTGAGACCTTCGCTCGCATCGCCATAATGGCCCAGAGGATTACCGGCTTCGACAACGTCATGGCCGGCTGGGGCGACATACTGGTGGAGGCCAGGGCCCATGGCACGCAATGGGTGTGGCCGGAGCGGGACTTCTACCCTCGGGTGGAACGATACGCGGTGCAGTCACCGACGGACATCGACCGCATCCAACCTGTGGACCCCATGAAGGACGAGTTCTGGTCCGTGTCCCTCAGGGCGGCGGGGCTCATGAACGAAAGGGTGGGAAACGAGGTGGCGGTGCTCGGTTGCCTCGATTCGCCCATGGTCATCGCCAGCGAGGTGATGGGGTTGGAGAACCTGCTAATGGCCACCGTCACCGACGCAGGCATGGTCGAGCAGCTGCTGAACGTCCTAGTGGAATCGTCCAAAGCCTACGTCGAGCACCTTTCAGGGATGGGTATAGAGATGGCCTTCATGGAGAACGGGACCTCGGGGCTGGAGATGAGCTCGCTCGAGTGTATCGAGCGCTTCGACCTCAAGAACATGAAGAAGGTAGTGGACTGCTTCCATTCCCATGGTTTGAAGGTGATAGCGCACAACTGCGCTGCCATTCCTTACCTCGACGGATACCCGGATATAGGCGCGGACGCCGTGCATTTCCATCTAACGGCGGTGGACCGCGAGGCGACCTTCACCAAATTGAAGGGAAGAACGGCCGTCATGGTCGGTATAGACCACATGTTCCTGCTGTTCAAGGGGACGCCGGAGGAGGTTGACAAGGAAGTGCAAGGGATCATCGGTTCTTGGGGAAAGGGACCCGGCCTGATGATAGGACCGGGCTGCGAGATGCCGTTTAAGACGCCGATGGAGAACATCATTGCTCTTAGGGAGGCCGTCGCCCGTTACGGTTCGTCAGGGAACGTATAAGTCGATTGGTTGAACACTTGTTAAATTATTTACAATTGTTTCGATAGGGCCTCACCGAGCCAGATGGAAAATATTAACCAATGTTAAAGGATGGTTTGAATACATAAAGCCCCGATAGCTTAATGTACGGTAAACTAGATACTTAAACTAGGTTAGATTCCTACTGGATAATAGGGGGAATAAATTTGTCTAAAAACATAACTCCAAGGGAGAGAGTACTGGATGCATTGAAGGGCAAGCAGCATGAAAGGCCGCCGGTCGCGGTTTTCACACAGAGCGCCACTATGGGACAGATGGACGCATTAGGTGTCAGCTGGCCCGACGCCCACTACAACGCCGACCTGATGGTCAAGCTGGGTGCCGGACAGGCCAAGGTCTTCGGGTTCGAGGCCGTCAGGTGCCCGTTCTGCCTGACCGTTGAGATTGACAGCTTGGGAGTGACCAAGGTGGATCCAGGCCGCAAGGACAGGACCCCCATGGTTAAGGGGCATCCCTACCAGATGGAGGACACGCCCAATCTGATGGACGTTACCACGTTCCTCAAGAGCGGCCGCGCCGCCATCTGCCAGGAAGCCGTAAAGAAGATGAAGGCCCAGTATGGCCACGAGTACCCGATCATCGCCGGTAACACCGGACCGTTCACCTTGGCCGGTCATCTGGTCAGCACCGAGAACCTCGTGCTGTACATCATGGTGGACCCACCCCTGGTGCACAATTGGGTCAAGGCCGCTAACGTCATCTGCAAGGGATACAGCCAAGCCCTGGCCGATGCCGGTGCCGATGTCGTGCAGATGTCCGAGCCGTCCGCCAGCACCGACCTACTGTCCCCGGACATGTTCAACGAGTACGCGGGCATTTACATGGCCGATAGCCTGGCCCCGGTCAAGGGAGCCACTGGTTGCCTGCACATATGCGGCAATACAACCGACATCCTGAACAACATGATCAACACCGGATGCAAGGCCCTGTCCATCGAGGAGAAGGTCGTTCCGGAAGACGCGGTCAAGATCGTCAACCACCGCGCCGCCCTGATCGGTAACGTCGGTGTCGTCAACCCGCTGCTGCAGGGAACCCCTGCGGACGTCCTGGCCCACGGAAAGCGCTGCGCTGCCGCCGGCTTCGATGTGGTCTCTCCGGGATGCGGGCTTTCCGCCCTGATCTCGAACGACAATCTGGCCGCACTGGTCAAGTCCGTAAAGGGCTAAACGCCCTCAAATCCCTTTTTTTCCTTTTTCTTTATTTTTCTTAAATTCGTGAAATTGTAATTCTGCATTCATGGCCTTAGTTTGACCGAATCGATACAAATGGATCGAGGTATCGGAGCTGGGCGTGTAGACAGTCTAGTTCGGAAAATAGGATATGGGGAAGAAACTGAACTGATCCCCGTGTAAGAACGAGCGGTCACTCGATTTGCGTTATGTCATTTTTTCGGGGTTTAAGGCGGTCGAAGGCCTCGCTGATCGCACTAACCTCATCTCCCTTCCATCGTTGCCCCATGACCTTGGTCAGACCCAGATCGGTAGCTACGATATGGATCATGGGAACGACGTCATTGTGCTCAAGAACCTTTCTGGCACATTGTACCGCACACCCATCTAACGTGATGACCTGATCGGCGCTCCGCGCGGACATGACCATGTTCGGCACGTGCCCTCCCACCCCGGCCAGGCATCCCATCCTGGCCCTTCCTTGCTCCACCAGCCTCAAGGCCATCTCGTTGCAGGCCTGTCCCAGGTTGGCCGCGCCGGCGCAGGCGTAGACGATGGTCGTCCCGCCGCACGAACACTTGGCTTTCTCCAAGACCATCACCCCTTGATCAACCTGACCAGTTCCTCTACGGATGGGACCTTTCCCATCAGTTTGACGTCACCGTCGATGGCCAGGGCAGGGGTCACCATGATGCCCTGCTCCATTATGGCGTCAATGTCCTCGATCTTGACCACCTGGGCGTCGATTCCAGCGGTAGCGACCGCCTCGTGCACGTTCTTCTCCAGTCTCTTGCATTTGGCGCAACCCGTACCGAATATTTCTATCTTCATCGATCTCACCTCCAACGCGAATTCCTTGATGACGGTTTGGTCTTCATTGTTGTATCTGACATCAGCCCACCAGCGCTCCGAAAATTAGGCCGGCCATTGTCGACATTAATATCACCAGCAGAGCATAGGCCAGGGTCTTCTTCCACCCCATGATCCCTCCTAATACGAATAGGGATGGGGCGCTCACGGTAGGACCGGACATCAGGAGCGCCAGCGCCGGACCGGCCCCGATGACCCCAGTCGTGTAACCGAAGGTGGTCCCGATGATCGGAACCTCCAGCAGCGTGGGCATGTACAAGATGGCTCCGAGGAGCGAGGCCAGCAGGTTGGCGAGCACGGAGTTGCCTCCGAGATAGGGTCGGAACGTCTCCGGGGGCAGGAAGTACGCCAGCACGCCGACGAAGAAAGTGCCTATCAGCAGGATGGGAAATATCTTCTTGGTCAAGTCCCAGGTCTCCATTCCCCAATCGGTCACCTCGTCCCTTTCGAAGTGGTAGATGAGCAGGTAGGCGACCAATAATGTCAGCACGTATACGACGGCCAGCCTTATGGTCCAGTCCAGCTGCGAAGCCCCGGTCACTAATATAAGTATCAGCAGGACGAAGAAGCTGAAAGTTACCCATCTTGGCTTGTCCTTACCACTGGAGATGATCTTCAGCTCCCCCTTGGGCTGCTCCTTCCTGAATATCCAGGCCATGATGGCGCCGACTATAACTGACATCCCGATAGCCGCCACAGCCCTGGCCAGACCGATGTCGTATCCGAGCACCTGGGCGGTATAGATTATCGCCAGCACGTTGATGCCCGGCCCGGCGAACAGAAATGTTATTGCTGGGCCTAGTCCGCTTCCTTTCTTGTATATGCCGGTGAAGAGCGGTAATATTGTACAGCTGCAGACGGCCAGGACCAGGCCGGAGATCGAGGCTATCGGATAGGAGATGTATTTCTTGGTCTGAGGTCCGAAATATTTCAGTATAGCCTCTTTCTTGACGAACGCAGCAATGGCCCCGGCGATGAAGAAGGCCGGGACCAGGCAGGTCAAGGTATGTTGGGAAATGTATTCGATAAGACCGTCTAAGCCGCTCTGCAGCGCCACGAACAATATGTCCGCCGTTAGTTCACCTTCTATTTCAACTATTATTGAAACAGATATCATGGACGATTATAAGAAAGTATCCGTCAGCCCCTTGCTTTCACAGATGTGTTCTTAGAGATAATATATAGTATTTAAAATATACTAATAATAGTCGCGCCAACTGCCTGGTGCCTTCAGGCATTCTAAGCGCCGCTTGGGTGGGGGCTGGGCTTATTGCACGATCCCGCGCCCTGAGCCTGGGGTCCGACGAAGTACGGTCCTTAGAGTGAGCTCTTCTTCTTTTCCGGGGGCTTGGGGTCACCAGTGGCCCGGGCCACGACGTCCACCCAGGCAGTCTGCTCCCCTTCCACGTTGTCCCCACCGAAGAACTTGTTCGCGTTTACGTCGCTGCGGACCCGGATGTTCTCAGCCCCGGCCTCGTAGACACGGTTCCTCACGAACTCCTCGGCCTGACAGCGGGCGCTGCTGATGGCCTGTTCCAAGTGGCTGTAGGTGACCGGAGAACCGAACGGCCCGAGCACGAAGAAGACGTTGTCCATGTTCGGGTACACCTGAACGGTAACGGTCTCAGATATCTGGCTGCAGACCGCTCCCACGGCGTTGCCGACGTCGTGTTCTTTGGGTATTATCACCTTGACGTCCATGCGCTTCTCCAGGGGCGGCATGTAGATGTGCGCCGGGGCTCCGATGCCTACCAGAGGACGTCCGATATTGGTCCTCATCACCAAGTTACTCCCCCTGTTCCCGTTGACCGACGCTCTCAGAAGGTAGTTGAAACCGGGGGAATCGGGCATCTCGCTCGATCCGTCCAGTACGACCTTCCTCATGATCTCCTCGCCCATCCGGGTGATCATTTCTTGGTGGAAGGACTCGACGTACTCGTCGAAGTTCATCTTGGCCCAGTTGGCCATGAACTGCACGCCCATCCTGGCCGCCTCGATGTCGAAACGGTCAAAGAAACCCTGGACGTGCATAAAGTCCGTGGGCGTCAGCCCACACATCTGCAGGAACCCGCGGTTCTTGAGCCGCTTCACCACGTCTCGGTACGTGTACACCTCTGGCGCTCCCACCCTGATCTCCTCCAAGGTGCATATCGGATGGGTTTTGACGAACTCGTAGACCTCTTTTTCCTTGGAGCTTAGTTTTTCGGTGCTCCGTTCCACATGAATGAAGTAATTGGTCTCACTGGTGGCCTTCATCTTTTCCTTTATTTCTGGAAATTCGGATGCGGCGATGGCCAACGGCACCACCCTCTCTGGACCGATCTTGAACTCTCCCTTCTGGTCGGAGATCACGTGCGAATCTCCCCCCAGCCCCACGGTCCAGATGTCGATGGCCTTGACCCGGGTGCGCCAGTTGCCCACGGTGGCCCCTTCTTTGGATATGCGGGGGAAACCGTCGTCCAGATAGGCGATATCGGTGGACGTCCCTCCGATGTCCACCATGATAAAGTCCTTCTCGTCGCAGAGGACCTTACCCCCCATGAGACTGGCCGCCGGACCAGAGAGTATGGTCTCCACCGGTCGCTCCTTAGCCGTTTCGATGTTCATCAGGGTGCCGTCCCCCTTAAAGACCAGTATGGCCGCGGTTATTCCACGTTCGTGTAGGGAACGCTCTACGCCGTCCAGGAATTCGGACAACACCGGTAGCAGCCGGGCGTTCAGTATAGCGGTCACGCTCCTTTCCGGCACACCCAGCTCGGAGGCTAGTTGGTGCCCCATCACCACGGGCATCCCGGTCATTTCCTTGATCATGCGGGCGGCTTCCTTCTCATGGTCGGGATTGTAGACGCTGAAATGGGCTGATACTACGAATGAATCAACGTTCGGTTGCATTTCCGTGATGGCCTTCTTGAGCGCCTCGGTATCCAGGGGTTCCTGCTGCTGGGCCCATACACCATGGCCACCTTTTATGTAAGCGTCCATGTCCGCTCCGGACCTGTATTCCTGCATTGGGGTCCACCCGATGGCGATGTGACCGACCCTGCCCCCCTTACCAGTCAAAATGGAGTTCGTGGCCAAGGTTGTGGAAAGGCCAACGAACATTATGTCGGCTGGATCGAAGCTGCCTGATTTCAGGACGCCGTCGATCGCTCCCAGGACCCCAATGGACAGGTCGTGGTAGGTGGTGGGTGACTTCGCTTTGGCCAGCACCTCAAAGGTGGACATGTCCACAACTGCCGCGTCCGTGTACGTGCCGCCCGTGTCTAGACCCAACCCAAGTTTCCTTTCGGCCATGGTTATCGCTCAATGAAAAAAAATACAGAATATAAAAGTTTCCTTTGATTGTTCATATCAGAATGGCTATGGGAAGCATCAGGACCACGAAGGCCGCCGCCCCTGTGGCGGTGGCCTTGAACTTAAAGGTCATCCCTTCGGAACGAGCCCAGGATGCCAGGGCTATCACGGAGATTATAGCCATTTGTAATCCGACAAGCAGGACGTACTGCTCCCTCACGCTGCTGAAGTCCGTGATCCACATTTGTGCAGCTAAAACGGTCGCTGCGATCCCCTCTAACCCTACGATGCCTAAGGATATTATCGGTAAAGATATCACTATGCGCCTGGACCTTTTTCTTAGAATAGAGCTGTCCTTCAATAGGAATGCTAATAGGCCGATTAGTGACAATATCAATAGCTGCTCTCCGGCGAGGAAGAATGTGCTCTCCTTGATACCGCCAATACCATCGATCCGAGTGCTGGCGGCTAGTCCCATGGCGACAACCCCCTCGGTAGCCAATACCACCATGGCCAATGGACTGAATAGTTCTGGCAAGAAGTTCAAATTCAGCTTGCGTAATCGGAGCTTCCACAGAAGAGGTGTAAGTGCGCCTAATGCAAAGAGCTGGGCACATCCGGCAACGATGAACATCTTGCGTATGCCCCCGACGTCCTCGATGGTTATATCCCCTGACCATGTCGAGGCTAAGACCCCTTCGATGGCAATAATACAGCTAAGTACAACAACTATAAGGAAAACCTTCCTTTCGGCTAGTATTTTACTTATCCTCTGACCGAACCATGGGTCTTGAACAATGATCCAAAGAATGAATATGAGCGCACCGATCAAGAAAAGCTGGACCCCAGCATTATAGACCGTTTGCTCGAGCACCCCTCCCAATCCTTTGATTTTCGTGTACGCGGCCATGCCAATAATGATCAAACCCTCGGCCATGAGCAATGAGGCAACGAACGAGCCCAGGGAATCCATCAGCCAGTTGGTTGGTTGGACGTTTCGCAGCCGCCACAGCCGTAGGGAGAGTCCGCCCAAGGCGAATAGCTGCGCCCCAGTTAGCACGATGTATATCTTGGAGACTTTCCCGAAATTGGTTACTACCACATCCCCGGCATTGAATACGATAATCAAACCTTCGAGGATTATTAGGGCCATCCCCAGGTAGGTGAGGAGGCTCAATAGCTTTCCCCATATCCTTTTGTCGATTTCGGGAAGTGCCGCCTTAATAACCCAGACGATGGAGATGAACGCACCCAACAAGACGAGCTGGGTGGCGGCCAATGAGAACGTCGAGGCTTTGATGCCACCAATGCCTTCTATGGTGGCCGAATTGGCGATAGAAAGGGCGAAGAACCCTTCGAAGGCCAGGGCCCATCCCAACAACATCCCAAGGATCGCCCGGCTGGAAAAGACCTTCGTCGCCCTCACCCTATTGCCGATGATGACCATTTTCCTGATAAATAGAATTTGCGCAGGCTGGAAGGCCTTTCGTCCATAATATCGGGGTTTTCCATCGTCGCAGTTCTGATAGGATGCCTCTGAAGGGCATACTTACGGTCGGTTCATTCTCCTTTGGTCCCGTTACCGGACGTCGTGGTCCGCTGGTAAAGGTCGTTCACCATCTCTAACGCCCTCATCCCCTTTTCCGAGAGGGCGTATTCACCGCGCCCACTTCTCTGAGATATCAGCTCCGAGGCTGTCAGACGCTGCAGATGGAACAACAAGTTACCTCCGCGAAGATGGGTCAGCGAGGATAGCTCCGTGAAGGAGCGTGGTGTCTTGAGCAGGGATTTGAGTATTATTAGCCTCTGGACGTTGGACAATGGTTCGAGAAGGTCTTTGACCACCTCAGCCTCCGGCAGGATGTCGATGCTGTTACGCACGTCCTCTTGGCTCTGGTACAGTTTCAGGGCACGCATGAGCTGCATCTGCTGTTGAAAGAGAGCGCCCACCTCGTTGAAGCATCCGTCGCATCTCCCGGGTACCGCATTTTCCTTCAAAGATTCCAAGGCCTCCGTCCTATTATGTATGTCTGCCTCGGAGATCCGGGGGCGGTCCAGGAGTTCCAGGTTCTCGTCCAGGAAACCGGCGAACTTCCCCCGGCACTCCTTACGCATGTCGCAACGCTTGGCCATGCCGGCGTCGAGCCGGGTCAGGGCCTTTTCCCGCGCTTCCTCGCGCAACAGATCGAATAGTTCGTTATTGGCCGAAAGGGAACCTTGAGAGGATTGTAATAGAGCAACAACGTGCCTGAGCTCCAAGCTCATCTCCTCGACCCTTTTCTTAAGATGGACGATCTCGTTCTCTATGGAAACGGTCTCGTTGGATATGTTTCCGGTCATGATATACCGATGACCTTATGGTATAATAAAATGCACTTACTATTTTTATAATTAAATATTAATAATTATAAAATAAAATAAAAAAAATTGGGGGGCGTTAGCCCCGTTTACTTCGCGAGCAGCTTGATGGCGACTTGGACCGCCTCGTTGGCGTCGTAGCCCCATCCGTCTGCGCCGATGCTCTTGGCAAAGTCCGAGGAGGTAGCGCCGCCACCAACCATGGTCTTTATCTTGCCCTTCAGGCCGGCTTCCTTAAGCATCTTCTCGATCTCCTTCATGCCCGCCAGGGTGGGGGTCATGAGGGTTGAGGTGGCGATGATCTGGGCGCTCTCGTCCTTAGCCTTCTGCACGATGTCCTTCAGGGGCACGTCGCGTCCCAGGTCGAACATGGTGTTGCCGGCGCCGGTCAGCAGGGCCTTGCAGATGTTCTTACCGATGTCGTGCACATCTCCCTCGACCACGCAGATGACTATCTTTCCGGCGGCTGCAGCGGAGGTAGCATCGAGCTTAGGCAGGGCCACGTTCAATCCCTGGTACAGGGTCTGAGCGGACAGAAGAACCTGCGGCAGGAAGTACTCCTTCTTCTCGTACTTGTCACCGACGATCTTCATGGCCTCGCTCAAGCCCTTGAAAATGATCTCTTTAGCGGTCACTCCTTGGTCCAAGAGCGCCTGGGTGGCTCCCTTGGCCTCTTTAATCTTCCCCTTGACAACAATCTCGATCAATGCATCCATGTTTGCCATTTTTAATTTCCTCCTAAATAGTTTGCTGCCTCCAAATTTCAATTTAGACTAATAAACCCTTGGATGGATGGATGAGATATCCATACCGGTTTCATTGGATGGATTATATATCCATATGGGGGAGGCCATGCACTATCGTTAAGGCCGTTTATTTTGCTTTTATTCATTCCGTCCGGTAAATAATTTCCCCGCACTCGGGGCACGCCCCTCTTTTTGTTCGGTCGATTATCTCGGAATATGATGGACAGAACTTGCTGACCCGCCCATGGTCACACACGACCTTTTCCGATTCGGCCTTGGCCGCCCGGTCGATCACCAAGTGACCGCATCTCGGGCACAGGGTCCGGTGCTCATCGCCTTCTACCATCCCACTAAGATAGACGAAATCGAGCCCGGCCCTTTCGGCCATTTCCTTGGCCGACCTCATGACCGACATGTCCGTCGGAGGCAGATGGGACAATCGATGCGCGGGCATGAAACGATATAGGTGCACCGGCACCCGGCGCCCCAGGACGTTCCTGGCCCAATCGAAGAACCCGGTCAGCTCCGTTTTTCTGTCGTTCAGTCCGGGGATGATCAGATAGGCTATCTCGAGATGGTTCCCGTTCCTTTGTATCATCTCACAGCTCTTCAGCACCGGGGACAGCGATCCGCCACAATGCCGTCGGTAGAACCCCTCGCTGAACCCCTTGACGTCGACCTTGAAGACGTCCACAGCAGATGCCAGTTCGGCCAGCGGTTCGCTTTCCACGAACCCATTGCTGTTCATCATGGTGAACAGCCCGGCCCCTCTCGACAATTTCGCAACGTCAATAACGAACTCGGACCAGACCAGGGGCTCGTTGAAGGTGAAGGCGATCCCCTGCGCCCCTTTTTCCAGGGCGGTGCCGACCAGCGCATCCGCGGATACCTCAGGGCATTCGACGTCTGCGGCTCCGGACGAGGCCAGAGCGGCGTTCTGGCAGCAGTCGCAATCGAGGTTGCAGCCGAAGGTGCCCACCGACAGCAGCTTGGAACCCGGGCGATAATGGTAGATGGGCTTCTTCTCTATCTGGTCCACCGCCTGGACGCATACCCTTCCGTAATTGAAGAGCGTCATCCGCCCGTTCAGCACGCCCCGGGTGCGGCAAATACCGATCTCTCCCTCCTTCAAGCAACAGTGATGTGGGCAAAGGTGGCATTCGAGGTGTGCAACGTCATAACTGCTCCATCTCGCCAGACGGACGACGTTGGTTGCTTCCATAGGATCAATAATCGTCATCTTCCGACTGAGAGGCACCGCAAACGGGGCATTTGTCCTGGTTCTTCTTCAAAATACATCCGCAGACGATGCATTCAACCAAAATAACCCTCTAAAAAGATATATTGGCCTGAAAAGTAATTAAGCTTCCCCTTCCGGTCAGATCCGGAGCGACGGCGGATGGACATTTACGTGCTATGTGTTGGATGGACCGAACCTGTATCAGTTCATGCTTCGTGCGGTCAGCGATATCCCTTCGGCCATGCTGTACTGCGGACGGTAACCTAGTTCCCTCTTGGCCTTGCTAATGTCCGCCAGCGAGCTCCTGACGTCCCCTTTCCTCACCGGCAGGTGCTCCACGTGGCCCTCGATACCCATACCGAAGTTGCCGAGGACCATGGCGGACAGGTCGTTAACCGTCACGCCCTCCTGGCGCCCCACGTTGAAGACCTCCCCGTCGTGCCTCTGGTCCAAAGCGGCCAAAATATTGGCCTGCACCACGTCGGCGACGTAGACGAAGTCCCGGGTCTGCCCCCCATCCCCGAATATCCGCAGCTTCTCGCCGCCCTTCACCGCCTGGATGAACTTTGGTACCACCGCGGCGTACTCCGAAGAAGGGTCCTGGCGGGGGCCGTACACGTTGAAGTATCTCAGGCTGCAGGTCGCCAGTCCGTAGTTCAGCCAGAAGTTCCGGCAATAGCCTTCCCCGGTCAGCTTGGTGACCGCATAGGGGGATATGGGATCGGGATTGTCGGATTCCCGCTTGATCTCCGTGGTCGCGTTACCGTAAACGGCGGAGGAGGAGGCGAAGACCACCTTGCGCACCTTGGCCTGTCGTGCCTCGGTGAGCACGCGCAGCGTGCCGCAGACGTTCACCTGATTGCTGGCGATAGGGTCGTCGACGCTCCGGGGGACGGAGGCGATGGCCGCGTGATGGAAGACGTAATCGACCCCCTCCATGGCATTCTTCACCAGGTCGGCGTCCCTTATGCTGCCCACCAGCAGTTCGGCCTTGATCCCCTTCAGGTTGTCACGGTTCCCAGCAGAAAGGTCGTCCAGCACTAGGACCTCGTTCTCTTTGGAGAGAGCCTCGGCGATATGTGAACCGATGAACCCCGCCCCGCCAGTGACCAGCACCCGATTGCCCTTTATGCTCCCTGCTTTCATGTTCGTGCCCCCTCAACATCCCACATTGGTCTAATGAAATTATCCTCAAGCGTATCGCTCCCGGCGAAGGTCCGTGGTCCTACCGGTTCGTAACAGGCCGATGTCGCTGCATCCGTAGACCTCGGTCTCGTCCAATCTGACGCCCCGAAGGCCGGGGGAGAGCATGCTGTCCGAGGTCATGTTGTTCACGTCGTTCCCGGCAGATAGTGGGCTGTAAGCGGGCAGTATCAGTATACGCTCCTGTGGAAAATGAAGGAAGGCTGGCAATTTCAAGTAGCCTCCCACGCCATCGAAAAGCCGGACCGAAGGGTGCTCGTGTCCCTGAATCAACGGTCTTCCCTCATCGGTCTGATGACCGTGGGACAGATGGTAGCCGTCCACTTCAAGCTGCTCTACCAGGTCCAATCCCAGGCGCGAGGTGATGTTGGCCAGGTAGTTGTCATGGTTGCCCCGGACCACCGTCACCTCGGCCAGCGAGAGAAGGTGCTCCAGCATGCCCCGCACCTCCTGCCATTCCTGGTCCAGGTTGCGCGAGAACTCGTGTTTCAGGTCACCAAGGACCACTATATGCTTGGGACCATAGGCCTGCACTGCGGAGGATATCGCCCGCTTCATGGTGAGGCTCTGCGCCCGGGGAAGCTGCAGCCCTTCCATCTCCAGGCTGGCCTCTATTCCCAGGTGGAGGTCGCCTATCACCAAGGTCTGCGATGGCGTCAATATGGCGCAACGCTCGTTGCAGATTGTCAGGCCAGGGGCGATTTCGACATGGCGCATGCATCAGGCCTAAGGCCGAGGGGGAATATCAACCCACCTCCACTTTCAGCAAATGAGGCGAAAAAATATAATATGGATGGTCCGCTGAACGGGTGATGATCAGGCGCACCTTCCTCCTTCTTCCAGGCATCGGTCAGATCAAGGAGCGGAGGCTTTGGGAGCGCGGGGTGCTGTCATGGGAGGAGTTCACCGAACGGGACCGCCTGGACGGCATATCATCTAGCCGGAAAGCTATCATGGACGCCGAGCTGGAGACGGCCATGGAGAGCTGGGAGCGCGGGCGGACGGAGTTCTTCAGCCGCATGCTGCCCAGCGGGCAGCACTGGCGCATGTACCGGCGCCTGAGGGACGATACCGCCTACCTGGACATCGAGACCGACGGGCTGGGCCCCGGGGCGGTCATCACCATGGTCTCGGTCCATCGCCAAGGCCACACGGTCACCCTGACCCGCAGTCAGGACCTGAGCTCGGAGAACCTGAGGCGGTCGCTGGAAGGCAGCAAGATGCTGGTCACCTTCAACGGAAGCAGCTTTGACCTGCCCATGATAGAGCGGGAGTTCCCCTTCACCGTGCCCAAGGTGCCCCATTACGACCTGCGGCACGCCTGCCCCAAGGTGGGGCTGCACGGGGGGCTGAAGCAGGTGGAGCTGCTTCTCGGTTATCGTCGCCCCCAGGAGGTAGCATACGTCACCGGCGAGGAGGCTGTTTACCTTTGGCACCTGTGGGAGCGCAAGGGTAGCGAGAACGCCCTGAAACTGCTGCGCCGCTACAACCAGGAGGACACCAGGAACTTAGAGCTATTGGCCGACGAGGTCTATGCCCGCTTGGCGGACGTACTATTGCGGGGGTGCCCGGAGTGAGCGAGGACGTCCCGGGATTCTTGGACCGGGCCAAGCACCTGGCCGAGACCATCAGGACGGCGGGATCCGTGGCCATCGTCTCGCACATCGATGCCGACGGAATATCATCCGCGGCCATAGCCAAGCGCGCCCTGGACCGGCTGAAGGTCCCTCACCGGTTACAATTCGTCAAGTCCCTCGGCGAAGAGGAGAAGACGGCCATATCGAAGATACCCGAAGAGGTCATCTGGCTCTGCGACCTGGGCGGCGGATCGTGCGAACGCATGCGCGGGCTCCGATGCGTCATCACCGACCATCACCAAATAATCAGCGGAGGGCAGTCGCGCTTGGACCTGTTCGGGGACATGGATCACATGCTCAATCCCCTGCTCTTCGGCATGAACGGAGCCACCCATCTTAGCGGCGCGGGGAACACCTACTTCGTGGCCCGGGAGCTGGACCGCCAGAACCAGGACCTGGCCTATCTGGCCATCGTGGGGGCGGTGGGGGACATGCAGGACCGCAGCTCCCGGAAGCTGGCCGGGCCGCTGCATTCCATGGTGATCGACGATGCCAAGTCGACAGGGACGCTCCAGGTGGTCACCGACGACCTGCCCTTCTTCGGCTGGGTGACCCGTTCGGCCGCGGCCATGCTGGCCTTCTCCAATGATCTGAAGGCCATCGGCTACGATGACAGCATCAAGGAGGTCTCCTCCCTGTTCTATCGGGCCGGAGTTCCCCTCAAAAGGACCGGGGCGTCCCCGACCAGACGCGAGGGGGACCCCCGGGCCATCTGGCGCAGCTGGTCCGAGCTCGACCAGCCCGAACGGAACATCATGAAGGCCACCCTGAGGGACCGCCTGGCGGAGAAGGGCTTGGACCAACAGGCCCTGGACAAGATGTTGGGGGAGACCTACCTGTTCGTGGAACATCCCGCCCTCTCGCCCACCCGGGAGGCCAAAGAGTTCGCCACGCTGTTGAACGCCTCCGGACGCTACATCCTGACCCTGGACGGGCAGGGGGACGAGGAGCGGGGGGACCTCATCATCAACGTCTGCCTCAACCCCAAGGTGTACTCCGAGTCGGCCCTGGCCAACGTGGACAGCCACAAGGTGAATATACGGGAGGGGGTGAAGGAGGTGCACAAGGTCGAGCAGATGGTCAACATCCAATACCTCCTGCCCAACCGGAAGAACAGCTATTGCCTGAAGGTCAGTGACACCATCCTGGGCATAATCACCGGCATGGTCCTGGACCAGAAGAAGGGGGATATAGACCTCAGCGTGGACCCGGAAAAGCCGCTGGTGGCCCTGACGGAGGTGGAGGAATCGGCCGAGTCGGGAAAGGACCCGGTGGTCAAAGTGTCCACCAGGATGAACCGCGAGCTGACCAAGAAGGGCATCAACCTGGGAAAGGCGGTGAACCAGGCCGCCCTGCGCGCCCACGGTGACGGCGGCGGCCATGACGTGGCCGCCGGGGCCAACATCCCCAAGAAACAGATAAAGAAGTTCCTCGCCGCCCTGGACGAGGAGGTCGGAGCGCAGCTCTCCCGCCTCAACCCATCAAATAGACCATGATGGCCTTCTGGGCGTGCAGGCGGTTCTCCGCCTGGTCGAACACCACCGCGCGCTCGCTGTCGAACACCTCTGCGGTTATCTCCATGCCCCGGTGCGCCGGCAGGCAGTGCATCACGATGGCGTCCTTGGCCGTCACGGATAAGAGCGCGTCGTTGACCTGGTAGGGCTTGAATATCTTGAGGCGTTCTTTGGCCTCATCCTCCTCCCCCATGGAGACCCAGACGTCGGTGTAGACCACGTTGGCGCCCTTGGCCGCCTCCAGGGCCGATTCCACGATCCTGAGCTTGCAGCCATTCTTCTTGGCGATCTCCTTGGCCTTTTTGGTTACGCCGACGTCGGGCTCGTACCCTTTGGGGCAGCCGCAGGTCAGGTCCATCCCCACCATGGCGCATCCCAGCATGAGGGAGTTGCAGACATTGTTGCCGTCGCCCACATAGGCCATCTTGACCCCTTTCAGGCGGCCGATGTGCTCCTTGACCGTGAGCAGGTCGGCCATTATCTGACAGGGGTGCTCGAAGTTGTCGAGGCCGTTTATCACCGGCACCGAGGCGGACTTGGCCAGCTCCAGGACCATGGAGTGCTCATAGGCGCGATACATGATGCCGTCGACGTAGCGGGAGAGCACGCGGGCGGTGTCCGCCACGGTCTCCCCCCGGCCCATCTGCATGTCCTTGGAGGACAGGGTGACGGCGAACCCTCCCAGCTCTAGCATCCCCACCTCGAACGATACCCTAGTGCGGGTGGAGGACTTTTCAAATATCATGGCCAGGGTCTTGCCCTTGAGAGGGGTTACGTCCAGGTCCCTCTCCTTCTTCATCTCCTCGGCCATTTCCAGTATGTCCAGAATGTCGTCCTGGACGTCAAGCATCGTGACGAAGTCCCGCTTCATTTGTCGCACCGTTCTGAGATCCGTTCCGGCGCCAAAACAGCCTTTGCCGCCAGGATGCGTAGGATAAAGCGCGCATTATTAAATGAAATGATGAGAAATTGACAAAACCTGTCCGATTTGTCCGGGCATGGTCTTGGATAGGCGCGTTATTAAACGTTCCATGGTCAGAACAGGATACCTGATGGGCTATGGCACGATGTTATAGCCGAAGGGGATGAAGGAGAAGAGGAAGAAGTTGAGCATGCCGTGCATGAGAGCCACCAGTCCCACGCTCCCGGTGCGGTCGTAGGAGTATCCCAGGGACAGCCCGATGAAGAAGACGAACCCCATGTAAAGAAGGCTGTGATAGCCGGAGTGCATTATGGCGAAGAGCATGGCGGAGATCACGATGGCCGCCACCCGTCCGTACTCCGGGGTGATGGCGCTCTGCAATAGACCGCGGAAGACCATTTCCTCGCCCAGACCGACGAAGACGACCATGACCAACAGGAGAAGCGACAGGTCCCTGAACCCAAGGTCCTTGACCAGCGCCTCGTTGTTCAGCACTAGGAATTCGACGTTGGAGATCAGGAAGCCGAAGATTATGGCGAACAGAATGTATTCCCAGCGCCATTGCACCTTCTCTCGCAGCCCGTGACCGTTGAGGAAGCGCACTAGGTTGCGCCAGTGCAGCTCCCTGGCGTCCATCACCGTCTGCCTCCAGATTATGTAGCTGGCTATGATGATGGGTCCGTAGATGAAAGGAAGCCAGTAGAGCGTGAACTCGAAGAATATGGGCATGCCGATGTTCAGCACCCTGAGCAGGGAGATTAGGGCGAAGGACTGGTAGAGGAGCATGCGCTTCTCCGAAAATACCGGCAGGAGTATGCACAGGAAGATGTTGAGGGCGTGGATGCTGAGACTGGCCTCGGTGTACGAGGAGAAGAGGAAGGCCTCCGCTAGCGTGATAAGGAAAATGGGTATTAGCAGTCCGACCTTCTCCCGCATTCGGCCAGAAATATTACTGGATGTTAATGAACTATCGCCTAAGCCAAAAGTAAAAAAATAAAAAAAGGAGGATTGATCATTGTGAACGGGCTGTTTAGGCCCGGATGAAAAAGATGTTACCGTTCACTATGACGAAGTTCGGTACGAAATTCTTCTTCTGCATTTATCTCACCTCTATCAACGACTTCTTAGCGTTATAATCGCATTTGAACGATGATTGAAATAATATTTAATCATTATCTTTCTACTAAAGCGTTAAAAAATGATTTTAGTGGTGAAACATGACCGAAATAGGTGTCGAACAGATCAAGGTGCTCTCAGACCCTAACCGTCTGGCCATCCTCTCCCTGCTGGCAATGCGTGAAATGACCACCACCGCCATATCCCACCTGCTGGGATTGAGCGTGCAGAACGCCCAATACCACGTCAAGAAGCTGCTGGAGGCTGAGCTGATCGTTCCGACCCGGACCGAACTGGTGGGCAACCTGGTGGAAAAGTACTACCGCTCGTCCTTCGAACCGGGCATCATCAGCGATGTGACCGATATCAAGGGGGTGGACATATCCGAGAGGCTGAACATCGTCTTCGCCGCCCTCGGGGCCATAAAAGGCATCCTCAACCGGGGCATCAAGGTCATGGACGAGCGCAAGAGCTACTTCGAGGACGTGGCCGACCGTCCCAACTATCCCTTCGGGGCCAATTACGTCATACTTCCGGTTAACGAATCCACTTCCCAGGAGGCGGAGCGGTTGATAAATGAGCTGGACGATCGGCTCAAGGCGCTTTCGGACAACAATCCCAAGGATTCCAAGGAAAAGATCGCCATATTGTATTCGGTCTTTCCGTTTGAATGATGAGGGAATGTTTATTAATCCGGAAGCGTTGCAGAATTCCCATCATGGCCGGGATGGGGTAGCCTGGTTATCCTGTGGGACTGTGGATCCCTAGACCCGCGTTCAAATCGCGGTCTCGGCCCCTTCTTCTTCAACTACTGACTCTAATTCCCTTTCTAGGATGGCCCGCTGCCGGTCCGTCAAAGTACGCGGGTCCACCGTCACCAAGAGTATGCACCCTTCCACGATGATGTTGTCCCGCAGCTGGCCCAGGAACATCAGCACCTTGTTCAGCTCGTTGTTCACTATCAGATATTCCAGCCCCTCGATGGCCACTAGCGATGGTCCTTTCTTGATGTATTCCAATGCCATGTGCGAGAGCAGCTGGAGATTGCTCGGGTCGACCCTGTCCGGTCCCGGGTTCTGCGCCAGCCATATGATCGGCGTCTTCGTCAGGCGGTATTGCGCTCGAAGATGATCTGGATGGGTACGGCAGATGATGAGGGCAGACATCCCTTCGCTCATCTCATAGACCACCGAATCGAACATGCGTTCCGGATTGGGGGACTCGAACAGGTAGGAACGGCCTTTGTCGAGCGAGGGGACGTGGCGGAAGGGCGAGAACGCCGGCTCGGTGACCCTGGTCGGGATCAGGATATGGTAGCGGAGGATGCCATAGGCCACCACCACCTCGGAGATCAGTTCTCCGAACCCGTAGAAGCGCGGGATGGTCGCACCTAATCTTCCCAAAGCGATTATGAGGACCACGACCACCGCAGGGAAGGACAGGGCGAAGGTGAACAGGATGGCCTGCCTCCGTTTCTCCCCGACCAGGTTTGGTAGTTTCTTATGGAGGGAGATGGCCATGAGCGCCACGTATATCGATAGGACAATCACAAGCAAAGCGAACGGAACATCGCTCTTTGGTTCCCATCCGGACTCGTTCCTGACGATGTCGCCTACGGTCAGGCTGACAAGCCCGGCCACGATGAGGACGGCGGACTGATAGACCAGGGAATTGTGCCTTAACATGACCATTCCAGTATCATGGGGCACCAGGGAGTTCAGGCGGTAGGCCACCCCCATCTCGCATATGAGCAGGAAGACCAGCAGCCGGAGGGCCCAGCCCCCCAAGTATTCCGAGGTCAGGCTGGCCACCATAAGGTCCAGCAGGCTACCGATGGCAGCCAGCATGGTCAGCCAGAGGAACACACGGTTGACCTTGGAGAAATGACCTTTGACGAAGACGTAGATGCCCAGGGCCATCTCGGAGATGGCGAGAAAAAGTATCACGGGCGTCAACGGTCCAAGCTCGAGCATGGCGGTTGCCCGAACTATGCGCGCAACGTGTATTAATGATGCTCAAATGATTATCATTAATGGTAATCGCGTTTGGGTTTCCTATAAATCCAGGAAGCTGCATGGGTCGAAGGCAGGAGTGAAGAACATGGCTTGGAACGGACCACTGGAAAAGGTAGACGATTTCCGCTGGAAGATCCCCCGCACCTACAAAGAATGCATGAAGGGGGACGCCATAATTTTCGCTGACGAGCGGATGATCAGGACCATAATCTCCGACAACTCGCCGGAGCAGGCGGCCAATGTGGCCTGCCTTCCGGGGCTGGTCGGCAGGTCCATGGCCATGCCCGACATCCATTGGGGCTACGGTTTCCCCATCGGCGGCGTGGCGGCCATGGACGCCGAGGAGGGAGTCATCTCTCCAGGGGGCATTGGCTTCGACATCAACTGCGGCGTCCGGCTGATAGCCACCGACCTGCGGACGGAGGACGTCAAGCCGCACATCAAGGAGCTGGTCAACACCATGTTCCATAACGTTCCGGCCGGAGTAGGTTCCAAGGGCGTGGTCAACGTGGCCGCCAGCAAGATAGACCGCATCCTGGAGGAAGGGGCGGAGTGGGCGGTGGCCGAAGGGTACGGTTGGACGGATGACCTGGTACGCACGGAGGAGAACGGGCGCATGAAGAACGCCGACCCTTCCAAGGTCTCGGTGAAGGCCAAGCAGCGCGGCGTGCCCCAGGTAGGTTCGCTGGGCTCCGGCAACCACTTCCTGGAGGTGGACCGGGTGGAGAAGATATTCGACCCTGTGGCGGCCAAGGCCTTCGGGCTGGTGGAGGAGGGGCAGGTCACGGTCTCCATCCACTGTGGCTCCCGCGGCTGCGGGCACCAGATTGCCACCGATTACCTCCAGGTCATGGAGAGATCGGTGAAGGAGAGGGAACTGCGTTTACCGGACCGGCAGCTGGCCTGCGCCCCGGTGAACTCCAAGGAGGGACAGGATTACTACGCCGCCATGGCCTGCGGGGCCAATTACGCCTGGGCCAACCGGCAGATGATCATGCACTGGGTCCGCCAATCCTTCGAGAAGGTGTTCGCCCGCAGCGCCGAGGACCTGGGAATGAACTTGGTCTACGATGTGGCGCACAACATCGCCAAGGTGGAGGAGCACACCTTCGAGGGCAAAAGACGTAAGGTCTACGTGCACCGCAAGGGCGCCACCAGAGCATTCCCCAAGGACCACCCGGAGGTGCCCTCGATCTACCGTTCGGTGGGCCAGCCAGTACTGATACCCGGGGACATGGGCGCCGGCTCGTACGTGCTGGTGGGAACGGAGGGGGCCATGGCGGAATCGTTCGGCTCCACCTGCCACGGCGCCGGCCGGGTGATGTCGCGCGAGTCGGCCATACGCAACTTTTCCGTGCAATCCGTCACTCAGGAGCTGGAGGGCAAGGGCATCTACCTCAAGGGCAGTACCCTGGACGGCATCCAAGAGGAGGCCCCGGGGGCCTACAAGGACATCGATGACGTCATAAGGGTGGTCGTGGGCGCCGGCCTGTCGCGACCGGTGGCCAAGCTGGCTCCGCTGGGCGTCATGAAGGGCTAGAGGTCGCCGATGGTGCGCGCCGCCGCCCTCTCCACCTCGGCCAGGTGACGCTCGGGGCAGGAGACCATTACCGCCCAGTCGTGCACCCCGCGGGACTGCAGGGCCTTGCTGATAGGGCTCAGGCGCGTAAGCGGCCTTATCTTATCCCCGTTCAGTATCGGCACCTCCGTCTTTCCCAGCCGGGCCTCGCCCGTGATCAGTTCATTGTGCGGCACGTCTAGGATGATCTCGGACGGGTCGACGGCGGCGCGGTCGGCGATCATGTCCTCCACCGATTTCCGCTTGCGGTAATCCGTCAGCCGGACCAGCCGCTCCGCCTCCTCGTCGGTCATGTCCGGCACGTAGACGGAATAGGCCTTCTTGTAGAGCTGGCGGTACTTTAGCATGGTCATTATCTTCTGCGGCTGGCCTCCCTGCCGCATCAACCTCTCGGTCAGGGAGGCGTCGTTCTCCATCTGCAGCTGGTCGGCAATGCTGTCATCGGCCAGCTCCACCGCCTTGCACAGCATCATCTCGGCTATGCGCACGGTCTTGTGAAAGTAGACGGAGGTGTACATCAGCGCCCGGGCCACCATGAGCCCCTCCGCCGCGACCATGCCGCCCTTGCGCACCACGATGTCGCCGTGATGCAGCTCGATGGTCTGGATGAGGCGGTCTATGTCGATGGTGCCGTGGGCCACTCCGGTGTAGTGCGCGTCCCGCAGCAGGTAGTCCATCTGGTCCGCGTCTACCGGACCGTGTATCATCTGGTGAAGGTACTTGGGGGAATTGAAATGCGACTGGCTGTCCTCGAGCAGCAGGCTCTGCCCGTCGGGGCGTCGTCCGCTGGGGAAGGCGATTATGTCCTTGACCGCCTCCGCGGAGACCCCGGCCTTCTCCAGCGTCTCGGAGATGGTGGGCATCTTCTGCAGGTGCTTCATCTCGGCCGGGGAGCAGACGGCGCGCTCTCCGTCGATGATGGAGGCGCCCATCTCCATGTGGTTCAGGGAGAAGCGGTTCTCCAGCACTTCTTCCAGGGTATGGGAGAAGGGCGCGTGCCCCAGGTCGTGGAGCAGCGCCGCGGCCATAGCCTGGTCCCGGTCCTGGCTCTCCAGGCCCAGCGCCTGGCACATCAGGTCGGCCACATGGTAGGTGCCGAGGGAATGCTCGAACCGCGTGTGGTTGGCCCCGGGGAAGACCAGGTAGGCCATCCCCAGCTGCTTGACCCCGTGCAGCCTCTGCAGCTCTGGGCGGTGCAGAAGTTCAAGGATCACTCCTTTGACCTTGATGCTGCCATGCACGCTGTCATGGATGATCTTCTGTTCAGGCAGGTACATGGAAGTTAAAAATGAAGACCCCCGCAGAGGTCGCGGGGGAGAGAGGCTTACTGGTAGCCGCCCTTTATCTTCTTCCGGTCTATCCGGATGCCGTTGGGCGCCACCACGATGAAGTTGTTGCCAATGGCGGCCACGTCACCGTTGGTGTCGCGGGCCACCGACTTCAGCTCGTTGGTGATGCGCTTGAGGGTGTTCTGGTCGTTGGCTATTGGGGAATAATCTATCATCATGATGTTACCCTGGTACACCGGTTGGGTGATGGGACCCACGTCCTCGTAGCGTTGGATCTCGGCGATCTTGATGCCTCCAGCGGAGATGCTGCTCTCCTCCTGGAAGTACAGCGCTCCGAGATCGATGTACTGGTCGGTCTCCACGCTCTTTATCTCTTCCTTCCCCTTACCCAGCGGTTTCTTGAGAATTGGCATTGCATCCCTCTCGAATGTTCATGTTATGGCGTGTTATTAATATTAATGTATCGCACCCCAGAGGGTGCGTGGCCGGGCTTTTACCTTTCATCGTACTTCCAAATCTTGTCTCCCACGAAGTGCAGGTTCTTTATGGCCTTCCCCGGCGACTTGGCGGCCATGACCTCGGCGCTCACCAGCGCCTTGCCCACGGCCAGCGGTCGCTTGTGCGTGACGTCCCTGATCCATACCAGGTCCCCCTCCTTCACCTCTGGGTCCACTTCCACTATGCCCGGAGCCATGATGTCCGCGCCGTTGGTGACGTACGGTACGGCGCCCATGTCCACGGTCACGTAGCTCCGGGTGGCCTTGAGCCGCAGAAGTCCGCGGATGGTAAGGAACGGTCGTCCCTCGACGATCATGCCTTCTATGACGTTGTTGATGAAGATGAGCTCGCATTCCGGCCCCTCGGCCACGTCCACGGTGTCCTTGGGCGACAGCACCTGGACGCCCGCCGAGGAGGTCAGCCCGTCAGAAAGGGCCTTGAGCTCCTTCTCCCGCAGCCTCCTGCGCTTTCTAACCCTTATCTCGCTCACGCATTCGATAACGATGGGGTGGCCAATTAACTTTGCCCCTTCCGTCCGCCTCCGCCAGGCCATCAGGTAAATTCATTATTCCGCAATATTATCATGGGGCATGAAGCTACCATTGGTGGCCACTCGCATCGGGATACTTTCGTTCAAGCTGCTGGTGGCGGTCATTGTCGCGCTCAGCATATTGCCCCTGATCATGGGTGGGATAAATGTGGACTTCGGGACGGACAATGAGACCGATTGGCAGCTCAATGGCGATACGCTAGAGCTCAATTCACCGTTGACGGTGTCCAATAATGGGGTGTTCGCGATCAACGACCTGACCGTGGGCTTTACCTTCCTCGATAAGCAAGGTAACGTCCTCTCGCAGAGCGAGAGCGAGCGGATGGACATACCCGCGGGAGGCGATACGGAGCTGCCGATCATCATGTCCCTGGACCTCGGCGACATGGACCAGGAGGAGCGTTCCGACTTCATCTTCAACGGCACGAACACGAAGTTCCTGATCGACGTGGACGCCAAATACACCCTGGGCCTGGTCTCTATTAGTTTCAAGGGAGGCGACGAGATGAATTGGGAGCCGCTCATCAGTGGGCTTGATGTCATGTCGGAGTCCGCTTACCTGCGCGAGGAGGGAGGCGAGTACTTCATGGTCATCCCCTACACCCTCAACGCCCAGGACATGGTGCAAGGTCAGATGGTGGTGGTGACCACCCAGTTCCGCGACGCCCAGGGCTTCGTGGGGAATGTCACCCAGACCGTCGAGCTCGGACCGTATATGTGGGAGGAGCCGTCCGTTCCCATCCCCTTCGAGACCTATGATCGCCTGATGCTCAATTCCGAGGAGGTCAGCGCCTCGGTGACGCTCACCTTCCTGGACTGCTCCAATAGCGCCAACGATACCTGGGGGTGGGGATACTGAACCTCGGCGAGTTCGACTGGAAGTACGCCAAACCAGGCAAGGGGGCCGTGTCCGCGGTGGTGCACGGGCTGAAGTACCTGGTGCTGCCGCTGGCCGTGGTGTTGATATGGATCTTCGTCACATCTCGCGAAGAGGGTGCGGAGGCCTTCCGCCCCCTACTACAGGACATGGAGATCCTGGTCCTGGTGTTCGGCATCGTCCTGACCGCCTTAGGATTCTTCCGGGGAGCCTATCCCAAGGGCAGCTACTCCCGCTTGACCTTCGCTCTCGTTGTGGCCGTACTGGCCATCGTCTTCGCCTTCAGCCTCCTGCTGGGAGGGAGGGTGCAGAAGGTCCTCTCCGACGAGGTGTTCGAGCTGGATCTGGAGATACTTTTCGTCCTGTACCTCGTGGGCGCGGCCTTCAAGGTGGTCATGCAGCTGGGGGAGTTCGTCGATCATCGGCCGGCCTTCCTCCAAGGTGGCGGGCAGGCCGTCGTTCACGCGTCCGAGGACCCCAATGAGCACCGTTGGAACCACGATTTCCGTCTGCGTTACGGGAGCCTGTATCAAGGCCTCAAACTGGCCAGGAGCACCCTGATCGGATTCGTGGTCCTGCCCCTCGCCCTCATCATCATCCTCAAGGCGGGCCTCTCCACCCTCAACGCCCAGGAGGTCGGTGAGCTGCTGACGAGGCTGGACGACCTGTTCGGATACATGCTGGTCCTGGGACTGCCCATGACCTGCCTGGCCTTCTTCAAGGGATTCTATCCCCGGGGATCGTTCTCCCGCCTCATCCCGGCCCTGATCATGGTGCTGATCAGCCTATACTGGATATGGACGCTGGGAATGGAAGGGAAGATGGCCCTCGATACCATCGAGGACATCTCTATCAGCGTGGATTATACTGGCATATTGCTGCTGATACTCTGCGGATCGGCCCTATGGCTGGTGTATTACGCCCTGGAGCTGTTGGTCTACCGTCGGGAATGGAAGGAGGGCGGGTTCCAGAAGGACCTGCGTGAGCGTAAGAAGAAGGACAAGAAGGTCGAGAAGGAAACGACCGCCCCGCCTCAGGAGAACAGTTCGCCGTAGAAATCGATTATCTGGGCCATGACCGTGTCCGGGTGGTAGCGCTGCAGCACCTCCGCCCCGGCCTCCACGGTCCTCTGGCGCAGACCTTCGTCGTCGAGCAGGGTCTGCAGCTTGAGGCTCAGGTCCCTGTCGTCACCGCTGGCAAAGGACAGGCCGGCCGGGCCGAGAATACTGGCCGAGGAACCGCTGTCGGACACTATCAGCGGCAGGCGGTGGGCCAGCGCTTCCAGGATAGTGCGGGGGAAGGGCTCCGGCCATAGAGCTGGATGCACGAAGACGTCGGCCATGTCGTAATATCGACCGATCTCCTCCTTTTCCATGAACCCGGTGAATATGACCTTGCCTTCCAGCCCCAGGTCGTCGGCCAGCTTCTTTAGCTGCGGACCGAAGTCCCCCTTCCCCACGATGTAGAGGATGCTGCCCTCGGAGAGAGTGGCGAAGGCCTTGATGAGCACCTGCAGGCCTTTCTCCGCCTCCAGCCTTCCCGCGTACAGGATGATTTTGTTGCGACCGTCTCGGGAGGGCGGTTCGGTACTGGCGGTCATCCCTGGGTCGACCATGTTGGGAATGAGCGTTATCCGTTCCGGATCGTAGCCCGCGTCCAGATAGCATCTTCGCGTGGCCTCGGACAGCGCAATGTAACCGGAGGCGTGGCGCGAACGGCGATGCAGGATGATGAACTCCAGCCAGTGGACCGGCATGAAGGCCCTCATCTTCCAGGAACCTAGCCGTTTCATGGAGCAGGTCAATGAATCGATCGACCGGCAACCGGCGCATTCGCCTTCCACGTATTCGCTGGGATTGGTGCACACCGCGGCCAGGTTGTTAAGGGTGGCCGCCACCTTGATCTCCCGGCCTCGGGCGTAGCGTACTGCCGCCGGAAGCTGCTGGGTGTTGTAGACGTGGATGATGTCGCAATCAGGGTGGAGTCTCTTCAGCTCGCGATAGGCCAGGCGGTTCAGGCCGAACAGGGTGCGGGAACCGGGATAATATACGGTCTGGCCCATGCCGTTCTCCTGGGGCGGGGCCTCATCACCGTTGAAGGCCCAGACATCGGTATGCACGCCCCTGGCCCTCAGCCCTTCCACAAGAAGCTGACAGCTGAACGCACATCCGCCAGTGTATCGGGGCGGATAGTCGGGGGTTATCACCAGTACCTTGTACGATCGCGGCGAGCCTTCCAGCAGATCACCTTGCAGAGGATGCTATCATCAAGCCATTTAGTAATGTTTTGCCTTCTCCTCTCGTCGATGGGGGCGCTGACTGGGCGGACCTTAAATAATCCGTGACCCTTTTACGGCCTGGGTCGCTTCGATGAAAGTCTCGATCATCGGCACGGGTTACGTTGGACTGGTGTCTGGAGCATGCTTTGCTGAGCTGGGACATGATGTCGTGTGCCTGGACACGGTCAGGGAGAAGGTGGAGAACATCAATGCCGGCGTGCCTCCCATATACGAGGATGGGTTGGAAGAGCTGTTGAAGAAGCATTTGGCCTCCGGCACCTTCCGGGCGACCATGGACCTTTCGGCCGTCCTGAGCACAGATATGACCTTTGTTTGCGTGGGCACGCCATCCCGGGACGATGGCTCCATAGACCTGCAGTACGTCCTGCGAGCGGCGGAAGACCTCGGCATGATGCTGGCGCAGAAGAAGGGAAGACATGTGGTCGTGGTGAAGAGCACCGTGCTGCCCAACACCACCCGGGACCTGGTGGCGCCCATCCTGGTCGAACGTTCCGGAAAGGTTCTGGGCGACGACCTCGGAGTGGCCATGAACCCGGAGTTCCTCAAGGAGGGCGTGGCGGTGGCCGACTTCCTTAGGCCGGACCGCGTGGTGATCGGGGCCTCGGACGATCGGACGTTCCAGGAGGTCGCCTCCCTTTATCGCGGCGTGGACGCGCCGATATTGCGCACCGACCTCTCTACCGCGGAGATGACCAAGATGGCCTCCAACGCCTTCTTGGCCGCGCGCATCTCCCTGGTCAACGAACTGGGGAACATTTCCAAGGCCTTGGGCCTGGACTTCCGCGAGGTGGCCAAGGGAGTTGGTATGGACCCGCGCATCGGTCCCTTGTTCCTGCGGGCCGGCTGCGGTTTCGGCGGCTCCTGCTTCCCCAAGGACGTGAAGTCCATCCGGGCCAAGGCCCGGGAGAAGGGCGTCAGGACGGACCTGCTGGACGCCATCCTCTCGGTCAACGGGAGACAGCCCCTGCACATGGTGGAGCTGCTGAACGGCCGCATCCGCATAGAAGGCAGCACGGTGGCGGTGCTGGGATTGGCCTTCAAGCCCGGGACCGACGACATCCGGGAGGCCAGCTCGCTAACGGTGGTGGCCGAGCTCCTGCGCAAGGGAGCTAAAGTTAGGGCTTACGACCCCCAGGCCATGGAGAACTTCCGGCGGACCTTCCCCTACATAACCTACTGTCAATCGGTCAAGGAGTGCCTCCAGGGGGCGGACGCCGCGCTCATCCTGACCGAATGGAAGGAGTTCGCCGACCCCTCGCTCTATGGCCCCATGCCGGTCGTGGACGGGCGTGGAGTCACCAAGACTATTAACTACGAAGGAATATGCTGGTAGGTATGAAAGCGGTCATCCCAGCGGCTGGATGGGGAGTGCGCTTTCTCCCCCTCACCAAGGAGCAGCCAAAGGAGATGCTGCCGGTCATCGACAAGCCCGTCATCCAATACGTGGTGGAGGAGGCCGTGGCCGCCGGTATCGAGGACATCATCATCGTCACCGGAAGGCACAAGCGCACCATCGAGGACCATTTCGACCGTTCCTTCGAGCTGGAGGCCATACTCCAGAACAGTCACAAGCAAGAGCACTTGAAGAAGATCAGGGACCTGTGCAATATGGCCAACCTGCACTACATCCGTCAGAAGGAGCCCAAGGGGTTGGCGGACGCGGTCTACCAGGCCAGGCATCACGTGGGGGACGAGCCCTTCGCGGTCATGCTCGGCGACACCATTCACGTGGCGGACGTACCGGTGGTCAAGCAGCTGATGGACATCCACGCCCGTACCGGCAAATCGGTCATCGCCGCGGAGCGCGTGCCAGGGGACAAGGTGAAGGACTACGGGGTCCTGGACGCCACCAAGGTCGAGGACCGGCTCTATGTCATCAACGACCTGGTGGAGAAGCCCCGGCCGGAGGAGGCCCCCTCCGACCTGTGCATCGCCGGCACCTACGTGCTCACCCCGGCCATCTTCGAGTGCATTGAGAACATCAAACCGGGCTACAACGGCGAACTTCAGCTCACCGACGCCCTGAAGCTGCTGCGGGAGAAGGAGGGGATGATGGCCTGGGAGTTCGAGGGCAAGCGCTACGATATCGGCGACATTCCCGGATGGATAAAGTCCCAGTTCGAGCTATCTCTCAAGCACCCAGTGTACGGGAAAGAGCTGCGCGCCTACCTAAAGGATCTGAACCAGCGCGAGAAGCTGTTCTGATCAGCTCGGTATGAGCAGCATGGGACGGGTGGAGCCTTTGATGACCTCTTCGGAGGTCGATCCGAGCGTTGCCCCCCTCAGATAGCCCCTCCCGGTGGTCCCCAGCACGATTAGGGTGGCGTCCATCTCCCTGGACACCTCCAGTATGTTGTAGGTGGTCGTCCCGAAATGGATGTGTACGTCCACCTTGCAGTTCTTGACCTCCAGCCGGTCCCGGTATTCCTCCAACTTCACCTTGACCTCCTTGAAGCGGTCGTCGTCGCTCATCTTGTACTTGTGGGCCTGGACCACGTGGAACAGGGTGATGTTCTTGGCGCCGGCGTCGATGATGCTCTGAACATAGGGTTGAATGTGATTGGAAACTTTGGATAGGTCCAACGATACGAGCACTCGCTCCAGTAGCTTGGGGCAGTTCCTGCAGTAACCTTCAGGGTCGTTGTCCGCGGAGAACGAGAACTTGTCCAGCAGCACGGGAACCTTCGATCCCCTGATGACCTCCAGGGAGGTGCTGCCGACGAAGAACTCCTTCATCCGGCCCTTGCCGGAGGCGGCCATGGCGATCATGGCGATCCCTCTGGACCCCGATACCTTAAGAATGGACTTAGCAGGGTTGGTGCTGGTCTGGACCACCAGCTCGTGCTTCATCCCGACCTTGTCCAGCTTCTTTCCTACGTCCTCAAGTATCGTGTCGTCGGGTGGGCTGTCCGGCACGGCGGAATATACCACCAGGTCCAAGACGCCATACTCCTTCATGCGGAGGGCGGTGTACACCATCATCAGCGATTGGGGCGAGAGGTCGACCGGGATCAACAATTTTCGGAACATCTGAACGTAATGGTTTAACATTTATTGAGCACATAATGATTTTCACCGCAGCCCCGGGGAACCGCATGAGAGATCGATTACGCACGTACCGTTGGACGGTAGCCCTCCTGAACGACGATCCCCATTTTCGCCGCCTCCTCCATAAGGTTGATGTTCGATGAACCGTTCACCAATGGCTGTCGGTTCTATCACTGGGATACATCATGAGCGCCAACACCTCGCCGAAGACCGCCGCCGTTCTCAGCACCTTGCTGTCCAGCTTTATGCTTGGCACGTCCTACGTGGCGGTCAAGTTGGCCGTGGGCGAGACCAATCCTTTCCTGCTCGGGGCAGCCACGGCGGCGGTGGGCTCGGCACTGGTCATCGCCATCATGCTGTGGAGGGGGACGTTCACCAAGGACATGTTCCGGCACTGGGAATTCTGGGCGGGGTCGCTAATCAACACTTGGGTGGTCGGACTTTCATATGTAGGGTTGACCATGACCGCCGCCTCGGCGGCTGGGCTGATAATTGGCAGCAACGTCATCTTCGTGGCCTTCTTCAGCTGGATAGCGTTCCGGGAAAGGATGAGCCACCGCAGGCTGCTGGGTGTCGCCATCGCCCTGCTGGGCCTGGTCACCTTGACCACCCGCTGGAACCTATCGGTCTTCCATGGGTCCCAAATGGTCGGCAACCTGTTGATGCTGCTGGCGGCCGCGGGCATCGGGGTCACGGTCGTGTTTTCTCGGTTCGCCCTGAGAAAGCTCCGTTCAGACCAGTGGGCCCTCGGCATGCATCTGCTTTTACCATTGACGCTTTTTTTACTGTCGGTGCTGGTCCCGCTGGAGGGCGGGCTCGACCGTTCGGCCATCCCGGCCGTTCTCTTCATCGGGGCGGTGTGCACCACCATACCGACGATCCTCTGGACCGGGGCTTTGAGGCATATCAGCGTGGTGACCTCGGCCACGGTGCTCATGGTGGAATCGGCCTTCGCCGTGTTCCTGAGCTGGCTTGTGCTCGGTGAGAACATGGACGGTTATGTCATCGCCGGGGCGCTGATGATATTCACCGCCATCTTGCTCCTTGCCCGGAGCGAATGATATTTCAAGATTAGAATAAGAAAAAGGTTTGAATTGAAAGGACAAGAGGAAGCTTACTTCTTCTTCTTGTCATCCTTCTTCTTCTCACCCTTTCCGCACTTGCCGCAGGACATAGTTGACCTCCTATGAGTCCAACCCACGACCACTCATTGGATAGATGCATATTTAATCTTATCTTGCGCGTAGAATAAATTAACAGAAGGTATCCTCTTAATAACACGATGCATGCAATTGTGCTATCCTTCAGAGACCGGAAAGATTTGATTACCCCTTAAGATAAACGACCGGGTAAGTATCAGTTCAAAATGTAATACTGAACGCATCATATTATCAAAAATCAAAAGTGATTCTCAAAAGATTTCGATTATATATCCCGGTCATCGCTGTTGTGCACAGGTGTGTACAATGCAAGTACTGCAGACGTCACGATTGCTCACCGAGGAATACACCGCCAAGATCTTGATGGCCACTATGGGCCGCTCCAAGAGCGCTTTCGAACTGAGCGACGCCCTGGGCATCCCTATCGCCGCCTGTTACCGGAAGATCCGGGTGCTGGAGGATGCCGGGCTGATCTGCTGTTGCGAAAGGCGCCTGACCCAGTCCGGAAAGCGCATGAGCATGTACAAGTCCATGGTCCGCAACGCCAACATAACCTTCGAGAAGAACCGCATCCGCGCCCGCATCGAGATGGAGGACGGCAGTAGCACCGATGACTGCCTGAACATGGAGCCCGGTATCATCATGAAGGAAGGCCACGCCTGAGCGTGTCGGCCGTACTTTTTTTCTTAGCTTTTTTTCATTTTTGATTCCTGTAGAGAATTCTATTTGCCGCATCGGAATCGAATGCTGCAGGAACATCGACAATACCAGTAAGACCTGTCAGAAAAATATAATTAATTCCGCTCATGCTATTCGTTTTCCGTAATCCTTATTACCCATGCCACGGACATGGACCCGGCGATAGGCCTAGTTCCGGCGGACGTCCGCCCAGAGGAGGAAGCGGAAGATGAGTGACGGAAAGACCATCGAGAGCGTAATGGATGAGGTGCGACGGTTCCCACCGGCCAAGGAGTTCAGCGAGAAGGCCCATATAAAGAGCCTTGAACAATACCAGAAGATGTATAAGGAGTCCGTCGAGGACCCCGAGAAGTTCTGGGCCAAGATGGCCACCGAGGAACTTCATTGGTTCTCCAAGTGGAACCGGGTGCACAGCTGGGATGTGGACAACACCGTGATCAAGTGGTTCGAGGGCGGAAAGCTGAACGTTTCCTATAACTGCCTGGACCGCCACCTGGAGAACGGTCGCAAGAACAAGGCGGCCATCATCTGGCAGGGCGAGGGCGAGGATGACGTCAAGACGTACACCTACCAGCAGCTGCACACCGAGGTCTGCCGCTTCGCCAACGTGCTGAAGTCCCACGGGGTCCAGAAGGGGGACCGCGTGTCCATGTACATGCCCATGATCCCTGAGCTGGCCATAGCCATGCTGGCCTGCACCAGGATAGGGGCGGTCCATAGCATCGTCTTCGGAGGTTTCAGCTCCGAATCGCTCAAGGACCGCATCGCCGACTGCGATTCCAAGATACTGATCACCGCCGACGGCAACCACCGCGGCAGCAAGTTCGTGCCCCTGAAGACCAACGTGGACATAACTTTGGAGAAGGGGACGTCCATCGAGAAGGTCATCGTGGTCAAGCGCGCCGGCACGGAGTGCCCCATGGAGCCCGGCCGGGACGTATGGTGGCACGAGGAGATGGCCAAGGCCGACCGCATCTGCGAACCCGTCTGGTGCGACGCCGAGGACCCGCTGTTCATCCTTTACACTTCCGGCTCCACCGGAAAGCCGAAAGGTGTCGTCCACACCACCGCCGGATACCTGCTGGGGACCTCGGTCTCCTTCAAGTACATCTTCGACTACCATGAGGACGATACCTACTGGTGCACCGCGGACATCGGTTGGATCACCGGGCACAGCTACATCGTCGATGGGCCGTTATGCGCTGGAGCGACGACGCTCATGTTCGAGGGCATCCCGACCTATCCGCATGCGGACCGCTTCTGGAACATCGTGGAGAAGTTCAAGGTGAACATATTCTACACCGCCCCCACGGCCATCCGCTCCCTGATGAGGGAGGGCGAGAAGTGGCCGCAGGGAAGGGACCTGTCCTCCCTGCGCGTCCTCGGTTCCGTAGGAGAGCCGATCAACCCGGAGGCCTGGATGTGGTACTACAAGTACGTGGGGAACGAGAAGTGCCCCATCATGGACACCTGGTGGCAGACCGAGACCGGCTCCATACTGATCACCCCGCTGCCGGGGGCCATAACCACCAAGCCCGGTTCGGCCACCCTGCCCTTCTTCGGAGTGGTGCCGGAAGTGGTTAAGGACGATGGCACCCAGGCCGGGGTGAACGAGGGCGGGTACCTTACCATAAACAAACCTTGGCCTTCCATCATGCGCACCGTCTGGGGCCAGCACGACCGCTTCAAGGAGATCTACTGGACCCGGTTCCCGGGCAAGTACTTCACTGGGGACTCGGCGCGAAAGGACGAGGAGGGCTATTACTGGATCATGGGCCGGGTGGACGATGTCATCAAGGTCTCCGGCCACCGCATCGGGGCGGCGGAGGTCGAATCGGCGCTGGTCTCGCACCACTCCGTGGCCGAGGCGGCCATCGTGCCCGTGCCGCACAGCATCAAAGGGGAAGCCATATACGCCTTCGTAACCCTGAAGAACGGGGTGGAGGAGAACGACCAGCTGCGCAAGGAGCTGATAGCGCACGTGCGCCGCGAGGTCGGTCCCATCGCCACCCCGGAGGTCATACAGTTCTGCCCCGGGATGCCCAAGACCCGCAGTGGCAAGATCATGCGTCGCATCCTACGCAAGGTGGCCACCGGCAGCGCCGAGGGATTGGGGGACACATCGACCCTGGCGGACCCGAGCATACTCGAAATCCTCATCCAGGGCAGCCGGGACCTTTCTAAGAAGTAAGGGCTATTAAAAAACGGCCGTGCGGCCGTCCTTTCCCTTTTTTCATTTTATCAATATGCTCATCTTATTTGCCTCTCAGCTCCTCACTTATGTAAGAGAACATTTTCTTCAGATTGATCAGTTCCAAGAAGTAATTAACGTCTTCCCGCGTGAATTCCTTCAGGACGGCGAGCACTACCAGATAGATCCCGAAAGCGGCTAGGCCGAATATCACCAATATGTACCAACTGCTTATGCTCATGAACATCCCCATGGCGTACAAAAGCGCCCCCGTGGCAGCTCCGGCCAAGAGCTGCAATGATAGGCGGACGTTCGTGGAAGTACCGGTCAGCCTCCAGACCACGTAGCGAATGATGATGAAACTCGCAATGTTCCCCATCATGAGGGCCAGTGCCGCCCCTACATAGTTCAGGCCTAAACCAAAGCCGCCGGGTATGAACAACAATAATAGACTTACGTTCATAACGACGGTGAATATACTTATACGAGCGGAAATGTCGGGGCGGCCCACGGCCACGATTTGAGAACTATGCACTGCGTTGACCATTATCAGCAGGTTGCTCACCGCCAAAATTCCGATGACCTTACCAGAATCTTTAAAAAGGGGACCGAGCAGGACCAGGCAGACCTCGGCGGGGAACATTATAATGAGAATTGTTATGGGCAGCCCGATCATCATGATGTACCGCTCCGCCTGCTTGGACATCGACCTTATCTCCGCTAGGTTTCCTTCTGAATGAAGCTTGGAGAAGGAGGGGAAGGTGAGCGTGGATACCGCTGTACTGATGGTAGCGAACACCCCCAGGAATACCGCTGGTGCAGAGTAAAGCCCTACATCGGTGGATGTCCAGAAAAAGCCGATCAGCAACTTGTCCAGATTGGCGCTTCCTGCGCTGATTATCGTTACGACCAAAAGGGGAAGGGCGAATTTGTAGTAGGATCGGAGAAGCACCGGCCGTTTCCATTTCACTTTGTCACGGAAAAGCAAATAAATGGCCATCAGGACCACGGCCAGGGCGGCGATGACATAGGTGTAGGCGAGCTCCATAACCCCCATGTAGTTGAGGGACACGAAGATGACCAGAGGCACCCTGACCAGAGGGTCGATCAAGGTCACCAGGGGCATCTTGGCCATCTCCATCTTGGCCTGGAACGTGTTGGTGGCTATGGATGATAGGTCGTAGAGGACCTGGTAAAGGATGAAGAGCAGGATGAGATCGATGCTGGTATCCTCCAGCGTTCTCCCCATTAACGAGGTCCATACGAACACCGAGGATAGAGTGAGCAGCACCATGATACCGGTCAAGACCAATTTGATGACCGCGTAGGTGCTGATGCATTCGTCGGGGTCGTTCCCCTCGGACATACGCTTGATATGGGCGCTGCCGAACCCCAGATCGGCCACGGCATTGAACGTGGCCACGAAGGCCATGGTCCAGATCACTGTACCATAGACCTCGGTCCCCAGGTACCTGGTCATGAAGTATAGCCCAACGTAGGCCAGGGCTGCGGTGAGCATCTTCGAAATGAACAGTATGAAGGACCTTCTTCCTAGCACGTGATCGACTGGAAAGACGTACTGGGATATTTAATCCTGTGCTGATGCCAGCCTTCAGTCCTCCTCCCATTTGGTTATCAGCACTGCCACTACCACGAACACGATGGCGATCACTCCGACCACCAGCAGGTTCCAGTAGGCCCCGTTCAGATTGTCGTAGGCCATGGCGTCCCGGAGACCTTGGCTCAGGTAGGTGAGGGGGAGCACCGAGGCGATGGTCTGCATATAGTCGGGCATCATCTCCATCTGGAAGAAGGTGCCGGACAGGAACATCATGGGGAAGGTGATGGCGTTAGCGGCGACGCTGGCCGTCTCCTCGTTCTTGACGAAGCGGGCGATGATCATGCCCAGGGCCGAGAACATGGCGCTGCCGGCCACGACCAGCAGTAGGGCGGCGAGGTTCAGGGTCATGCTCATCCCGAACAGCAGGATGCCGAAGACCATGATGACCGCCAAGGTGAGGAAGGAGATGAACAGGTACCAGATCATACGCGAGAGCAGCCATTCGAACGGCGTCATCGGGGTCGTCGCCAGCTTGCGGAATATGCCCGCGGCGCGGAAGCGGGAGATGGTGCCCTGCATGCTGAAGATGCAGGTGGTCATGACCGTCAGACCTATTACGCCAGGAACGAAGAAGTCCAGGTAGGTGAACCTCTTCTGGACGATGTTCTTCACCTCGACGGTGATGTACTCGTGCCCTCCGGACATCTGTATGTTGGTGGCATCGACCACCGCGGTGACGGTGTTGAACACCGTACCAGAGGTGGAAACCGTTTCGTCCATCCGCAGCTCCACCGTGGCCGTAGTGTTGGTGCTGAGATTGGCGGAGTAATTGGCCGGTATCACCATGACAAAAGCCAGGGAATTGTCTTTGATGTACTGCTCCAGGTCCGCCGAGGGATCGATGAACTTCAGCTCCACCATCCCGGTATGGTTCAGGCCGTCCAGGAGCATGGCCGAACCTGGCCCTTCGTCCAGGTTCTGCACGTATAGCCTCACTGGCTCCGACCCCAGGTTGGAAAATATCGCCCCGAAGATTATGATAAGAAGGAGGGGAAAGGCGAACACCCAGAACATGTTGCTCTTGATACGGAAGAAGGCCTTGGACTGGGCCCTGAGGTCCACCAGGACGTGCTTGAACTTCATTGCTCCACCTCCACCAGCTTGCGTCCGGTGAGCTTGAGGAAGACGTCCTCGAGAGTGCTCCCCTTGATCAGTATCTCGTCGTAGGTGACCTCGGCGGAGGAGAGCAGACCTACTAGCTTGGCCAGGCTGCCCTTGTTGTCCAGCTTGACCCACAGGTCACCGTTCTTGGCCTCCGAGGCCATGCCCGCCACCTTCACAGCCTCCTTGGCGGCCTCGTTGGCCGATCTGACCACGCAGGTGCTCCCCGCGCCGTACTGGTCGATTATCTGCCGCGGCGTGCCCATGGCTATGAAGTTGCCGTCGTTCATGATGGCCACTCGGTCCGAGAGCACCTCGGCCTCCTCCATGTAGTGGGTGGTGAGGATGACCGTCTTGTTCTGAGACTTGAGCTTACGGATCACTTCCCACACCTCCCTACGGGCCTTAGGGTCCAGGCCGGTGGTGGGTTCGTCCAGGAATATCAGCTCGGGGTCGTTGACCATGGATATGGCCACCCCCACCCTCTGTTTCAGACCGCCGGACAGGTTGAGGAACCAGACGTCCCGCTTGTCCTGCAATTGTACGGCCTCGATGAGCCCCTCCGCGTCTAGCCGCTTGTCGAATAGGTCGCCGAAGTAATCGATGTTCTCTTTGACCGTGAGGTAGTCGAAGGCGTTGAAGGACTGCGGCAGCACCCCGATGCATTTGCGTATCTCTTTCTGTTGCTTGTCGATGTCGTGCCCGAGGATGCGCACCTGGCCCGAGGTCTTGATCCTCAGGCACTCCATGATCTCCACCGAGGTGGTCTTCCCAGCGCCGTTGGGGCCCAGGATGGAGTAGACCTCGCCGGCCTTCACCTCCAGGTCGATCCCATTGACCGCCGTGAGATCCCCGTACTTCTTCACTAGCTGATTGACCTCGATGACCGTTTCCGCCATGGTCTTCCCCCGGACATTAATCGTCAGCCTTCTATTATACATTTCACGAGAATGGGTTCGCGGAGCGACGATGCCCGGGGAAACCTGTTATATGCGTTCAATGTCATTGACTGGCGATCTCATGAGGGACCGCTACGCGCGTCAGATTTCCATGGAGGGTTTCGGACAGAAGGCCCAGGACGCCTTGGCCGGCTCGTCCGTGGCCGTGGTGGGCATCGGCGGACTGGGGTCCCCAGTATGTCAATATTTAGCGGCGGCGGGGGTGGGAAAGCTCATCCTCATCGACGACCAGAAGGTCGAGGGGTCCAACCTCAACCGCCAGATATTGCACTACGAGGAGGACGCCGGACTTTCCCGCTACAAGGTGGAGTCGGCGCGGATGAAGCTGAAGGCCCTGAACTCAGAGGTTATGATAGAGGCGTTGCCCCTGAGGCTGGAGGAGGACAACGTTTACGTCCTGGAGAACGCCGACGTGGTCGTGGACTGCCTGGACAACTCCAAGGCCCGCTACGTGCTCAACAAGCATTGCCTGTTCCGCCGGGTCCCCTTGGTGCACGGGGCGGTGGAGGGCGCCGGAGGGCATGTGCTCACCATCGTGCCGGGAGGTCCCTGCCTGCGCTGCGCCTTCCCCAAGCTGACCCCGAGGTACAAACCGGTCCCGGTGCTGGGGGCGGCCGCCGGGGTGATAGGTTCCCTGCAGGCCATGGAGGTCATCAAGCTGATCGTTGGAATGGGCGACCCTCCGGACGGACGGGGGCTATTCTTCGACCTGCAGGGCAACCAGGTCAGCGAGGTGCAGTTCGTCAGGGACCCCAGCTGCCCGGACTGCGGCTCACTTTGACCATAGGTCGATCGTGACCAGATAAGTGTCCTCGACCAGCCTGGTCTCCACCTTGAGCCCGGTGCGGTAGAAGAGGTCTAGCATGCGCATGTTCTCCGACAACAGTTCGGCGGTGAAGGCCTTAATCTTGCGCTCGCGGGCGATGTCGATCATTATGCTCATGAGCAGCGTGCCGATGCGCCGGTTCTGCCAGCTGTCCCTCACGGCGAAGGATATCTCGGCAGTGTTGCTCTTCTTGTCCAGGTCGTACATGGCGAAGGCCACCATGGACCACACTCCCTCGTCGTTGTCGAAGCTGCACACGGTCATGCGCGTGTCGTAATCGATGTTGACGATGCGCTGTAGCTCGCGGTGGGGCATGCTGCGCTTCAGCCCCATGAACCGGTTATACACCGAGGCCTGGGTCAATGAGTAGAACATGTCCTTGAGCATGCCCTCGTCGGTAGGCTTGGCCGGCCGTATGTACAGCTCGTTGTCGGCCACTAGCTTGACCTGCTCGTACTGCTCCGGATATACGCCCACGTAGCCGGCGTCCAGCTGGTCCTGGTAGACGTAATGGAGCGATTTGGCGTGCATGAGCAGCTCACCGCGGAAGCGGGGGTGGGAGATGCCGATGAGGGCCAAGGCCCGGTCCATTATGCTCTTGCCCCGCAGGTCGGCCACCCCGTACTCGGTGACCACGAACTGCACGTCGCCCCTGGTGGTGGTGACCCCGCCCCCGGTGGTGAGCGTGGGGACGATGCGCGATATGGTGTGGTGCTGCGCGGTGGACGGCAGGGCGATGATGGCCTTGCCTCCCTTGGAACGGGCGGCGCCGCGCATGAAGTCGGCCTGCCCGCCGATGCCGGAGAAGAAGAGGTGGCCGATCTGGTCGGTGCACACCTGTCCGGTGAGGTCGATCTCCAGCGCGGAGTTGATGGCCATCATGTCGTCATTGCGGGAGATGATGCAGGGATCGTTGGTGTACGACGACGGGTACATCTCGAACATCTCGTTGCCGTCGATGAAGTCGTAGAGGCGCTTGGTGCCCATGCAGAACGAGGCCACCACCTTCCCGGGGTGCAGCGTCTTCTTCTTGCCGGTGATGACGCCCTTCTGCACCAGGTCGATGATGCCGTCCGAGAACATCTCGGTGTGGACCCCCAGGTCCTTCTTGTTCCTTAGATACGCCAATATGGCGTCAGGGATGGTGCCGTAGCCCACCTGGATGGTCGCTCCGTCCGGGATCAGCTCGGCCACGTTCATGCCTATGCGGGGAGCTACCCTGGAGACCTCGGTCTCCCCGATGAACTCCATCAGCGGGCCATCGTTCTCCACCAGGTAGTCTATCTCCTTTAGATGTATGCGGCTATCCCCGCCCAGGTGGGGCATGTGCGGGTTGACCTCCGCTATCACCACGTCGGCGTGCATGGCCGCGGACTTGGTGATGTCCACGGACACGCCCAGGTTACAGTAGCCGTCCTGGTCCGGGGGAGCCACTTGGATGAGTGCCACGTCCACCGGCTTGAGGCCGCTGGCGAACAACATTTCGATGTCCGACAGGTTCACCGGCGTGTAGTCCGCCTTCCCCTCGTTGACCGCGTTGCGCACATTGGGGCCGATGAAGAAGGCGTTGAGGCGGAACTGGTCCATGAACTTCTCCTCGGTGTAGAGCGTCAGCCCCAAGGAGAGCGTCTGGATGATCTCGCTGTCGATCATGGCGTAGGACTTCTCCATGAGCGCTTTCACTAAGGCTTGCGGTTCCCCGCAGGCCGTCCCCAGGAACACCGTCCTTCCGGGGCCGATCTTCAGCACCGCCTCCTCGGCGCTGAGGAGCTTGGAACGGTACAGCTTCTCCGTGGCCTTGTCCATCGAAGGAGCTAATTCACAATCACGCCATTAAATCCTTCTGCGTCGTTCCAGGGGTACGACAGAAAAGGACTTAGCGCAGTGCGCTCACTTACATTCCGATGGTATTGGGTCTTATCGCTCTGCTGCTGTTCCTCCTCTTTCTGGGGATAGGCATATTCATCATCATACTGGTGGTCGGGAGCCTGATAATGTTCCTACCGGCCACCATCGTGGCGGTCATCGTTCTGCTGCTCACCGGTTCTTGGCCCCTGGCCGGGCTGGCCTTCCTGATCGTCGCCCTGCTCATGATCCTCATCAAATGAGCAAACGCTTATCTCCGCCCTGGACCATGCTGTTCGGGGTTATGCAAAATGGAACTGTCCAGCGAGGATAGGAAGAGGATCATCAGCAAGGAAGGACGCGAGCTTGGCTTTTTGGCAGGCAGCACCGTCGACACGGTCAAGTGGACCGTGGTCAACATCTTGGTAGACGTTCCCAAGGAGCAGGCCAAGGAGCTGGGCATCAAGAAGAAGCTCTTCAAGCCGGTCATCATCAAGGTGTCCACCGACCTCATCGGAGTGGTAGGCGACGTGATACAACTGCGCCTGGACATGAAGGAGCTGGCCGAGAAGTTCTGATCCTAATCCTTTTCCGGGAGGCGCAGCCTCCCGCATTTCCAGCATTTCGCGTCGCGTGAGATGTTGACGGCATCGCACTCGCAGGTCCAAGTGCCTTTGAGCCCGTAAGAATCGCAGACGGTGCACTTGCCCTTGTGCTTCCCTTGATCGACCTCGACCATGATCTCGTTATTTTCTTGGTGCAGGAACTAAATAAGAATTGTCCTCGCCCCCCGGCAGGCATTGGGTCGGGCGGCATGTCTGCGCATCAACGGTCCACTCCCTTCCTGGACAGCACCCCTCTCTCGTAGGGATGCCTGAGGGACCTCATCTCCGTGACGTAATCGGCCAGGTCCAGAAGTTCCGCCGGGGCGCAGCGGCCGGTGAGCACAACCTCCACATTAGAAGCGCGGGCCCGCACCGCCTCCGCTACGGCGTCAGCGTCCAGCAGACCGAACTTGATGGCCACGTTCACCTCATCCAGCACGACCACGTCATGACGGCCGTCGACCATCGCCGCTCGGGCGAGCGACAGGCCTTCCACCGCCTTGTCACGGTCCTCCTGGGTGACCTCCTTGGAAAAGACCAGGCAATCCCGGCCTGAAGGGATTACGGTCAGTCCAGGCAGGCTGAGGAAGTTCTCGCCGTACGTGCCTGCGGTCTTCATGAACTGCACCACCAGGGCGGTGCGCCCATGGCCGATGGCCCGGAGGCAAAGACCGAGGGCGGCGGTGGTCTTGCCCTTGCCATCGCCGGTGTAGACGTGCACCAGGCCGTTCGAGCTCATTTTCCCAGCTTCTTCAGCAACCAGGCCATGTTCTGCCCCAGGACCTGGAGCGTGCGCACGCCTTCCTCGTCCTGAACGATATCCCCGGGCTTGAGAGCCACGCCTACGTTCCAGTAGCTGCTGCCCGGGACGATCATCTGGCTGATGAGGAATAGCTTGTTGATCTGGTCGAAGGTGTCCAAGGCTCCGGCGCGGCGGTTGATGGCGATGGCCGCCCCGACCTTCCTCCGGAACATATCGCCGTTGGCCCTAGCTACGTAGCCGAGGCGCTCCACCAAGGCCTTGGTCTGTGAGGTCATGCTGCCGAAGTAGACCGGGGAGCCGATGAGCACACCGTCCGCCGCCTTGATCTTCTGGATATATTCGTTGAGGCGGTCGTCCTCCATCACGCACCTTTCGTTCTTGTTACGACCGCAGGTCCCGCAGGCCCGGCAGGGCTTGAGCTCTTCTCGGCAGATGTCCACGAGCTCGGTCTCTAGGCCTTCCTTGCGCAGTTCCGCCAGCACCAGTTCCAATGCCTGGTGGGTGTTGCCGTTGACCCGGGGACTGCCGTTGAACGCGATGACCTTCATTTTGCGCCTCCTCCCTTTATGCCCGTCCTCCATCTAAACCTTGTCTGCGGATGGAACGTTGGAGGCGTTCGCTCATCCTTCCAGCTCCATGACCACCGATCGGAGCAGAGCGGCGGAGCTGGACTTCTCCGGGACTATCTTAACGAGGATCCCGTGCTCCTCCAGCTTCTTCTTGGTCTCTCTTCCCATGGCGGCCACGGTCATCCCTTCCAACAGCTTGGCCACGTCATCGGGTCCGCAGCGTTCGTGAAGCTGCAGGAGGAAGGCTTCTACGTGAGCGGGCGTGGGGAACACTATCACGTCCACCTCCCCATCCTCCAGCCGGTCCAGGAGCGCCTGCATCTCCTCCGACTCGTCCAGGATCAGGGAGTAGACCTGCACCTCCTCCACCTTCCAGCCGGCCGCCTCGAGCCCTTTGATCATCTGCGGCGAGCCATGGTCCGAACGCAACAACGCCAGCGTCACCCGGCGCGCCTTTACGTTCACGTGCTCGATCAGGGCCTCGGTGGTGGCCTCTGGAGCCTCGGAGGAGACCTTGAGGCCGTGGTGCGTGGCGCATAAGGTGGTCTTCTCGCCGATGGTTATGAGCTCGCTGCGGTTCACCGCCTCCCTGAACCGGTCCAGCATCTTGCGGCCGCGGGCCATGCCCACCATGGCCTCGACCGCGGTCTGGCATGTGGTCACCAGCACGTCGTACCGGCCGGAGAACAGGTCCACCATGAACAATGAGAAATCAACGTCGTCCTTGGGGGCGGCGCGCAGCGGCGACACGCAGACGAACTCCGCCAGTCGGCAGTGCTCCCGGCACAGGGGCGCCCAGACCTCCGGTGGGCCGATGATCGCCGCAAGCTTCCTCATGGCGCGGCAATGCGTAACTTGGATTATCTAGTTTCCCGGTCCTCCGCGGTTACGATTAAATATTCAGGCCACGATGGAACGGGCATGCCTATCGGCGACCCCATGGGCGACAATGAGCCATTGCATCAGAAGGGCCGGCTGACCAAGGTATGGATGGCGGCCGTCCCGGTCTCGGACATGGACGCCGCGCTGGACTTTTACATGGAAGCCCTGGGTCTGGAACTGCGTCGCCGGGACGGGAACTGGGCCGAGCTGGGCCCGTCCGAACCGTTGGGGAAGGTCGCCTTGTACGTCCCGGGGAAGGAGGAGAAACGCCAGCCAGGAGGCCCCACCGGAGTGGTCTTCTCCTGTGACAGCATGTACGATCTGCACCGGGAGCTGGTGGATCAAGGCGTGGAGTTCAAGCTCAAGCCCACGAAGCAGGAGTGGGGCGGACTGTTGGCGGTCTTCCTGGACGAGGACGGCAACGAGCTGACGGTGATGGAACACCCCGACCGTTACCGCCGATGATTCGGCAACCATTAATATGGGATAGTAACAATCGCTATGCAGGTTGATCACATGCTGGAGATAAAGAACCTGACCGTGGAGGTTGGCGGAAAGGAGATCTTACATGACCTTTCGCTGAACGTCATGACCGGTTACACGACCGTACTCTTCGGCCCCAACGGCTCAGGCAAGTCCACCTTGCTCATGACCATCATGGGCTTTTCCGGTTACAAGGTAAAGAGCGGGAGCATCTTGCTCAACGGCGAAGACATCACCCATTTGCCGGTGAACGAGAGGGCCAAGCGCGGCATCGGCATGATGATGCAGCGCCCTCCTAACCTTACCGGGGTCAGACTGAAGGACCTGATAAAGGTCACCAACAAAGGTAACCTGGACTCGAACGTCCTGGCGGAGGAGCTGGACATGACCAGGTTCCTGGAGAGGGACGTGAACGTGGGCTTCTCCGGCGGGGAGATCAAGCGCTCCGAGATATTGCAGCTTACGACCCAGAGCCCCTGCCTCATCCTGTTGGACGAGCCGGAGAGCGGAGTGGACATGGTCTCCATAGAGAAGCTGGGGGCCAAGGTGCACGATCTGTTGCTAGGACCGTCGCACTGCGCCGGATGGCGGGAGAAGAGCGGCAAGGCGGCGTTGATAATTACCCACACTGGTCAGATATTGGACTACGTGGAGGCGGACCGCGGCTACGTCATGTGCGACGGTACGGTGGCCTGTTCCGGCAATCCCCGCGAGCTGTTGGCGGAGATCCGCAAGATGGGATATAACGAATGCATCCGCTGCAAGCTCAAGCGGCCCAATGTCACGGAGAACCTCTGAGGGATTCCTATGACCACTGACCAAGAGAAGAGGGCCAAGGAAGCCCTTCATAAAGCGGCGAAGTTCGGTGAGGATATCAACCTGGAGGAGTACGAGGAAGGCAGCAAGGACCTGGCCACGTCGGATTCGTTCGAGGACCTCTCCAAGGATATCAAGCAGACCATGTTGGACACCGGTATCGTGCCCACGAAGCAAGGCCGCTCTGGCAACTTTCTGCTGATGGACAACACCGTGGTCCACTCGACCACCATGGGAGCGGGCGTAGAGCTGATGCCCCTGTCCCAGGCCCTGAAGGTGCACGATTGGCTCAAGGACTACATATGGAAGGCCGTGCCGCCGGACACCGACAAATACACCGCGGAGACGTACCTGGCGAACGCTGATGGGTACTTCATCCGGGCGCTTCCGGGTTCCAAGGTCCAGCTGCCAGTGCAGACCTGCCTCCTGCTCAAAAACCGCAATACGAAACAGTACGTGCACAATATAATCATCGCTGAGGAAGGGTCGGAGTTCGAGGTCATCACCGGCTGCGCCACCTCCAAAGCCGTGGAAAAAGGGCTCCATATGGGCATCTCCGAGTTCTTCCTGAAGAAGAACTGCAAGCTGACGTTCACCATGATCCACAACTGGTCGGAGTTCGTCGGCGTGCGCCCGCGCACCATCGTACAAATGGACGAAGGGGCGACGTATATCAACAACTATGTAGCGCTCAAACCAGTTAAATCAATCCAGATGTACCCGACGGCCAACATGAACGGGAAGAACGGTGTCTGCCGTTTCAACTCCGTCGGAGTGGCTCATCCGGGCAGCACCTTGGACCTGGGCTCGAGGGCCATACTGAACGCCTCCGGGTGCAAGGCCGAGCTCATCTCCCGCACCATAACGACCGGCGGCACGGTCATCGCCCGCGGGCAGTTGATAGGGAACGCCCCGGGCATCAAGGCCCACCTGGAGTGCAAGGGCCTGATCCTCAACGACAAGGGAGTACAGATCGCCATACCCGAGCTGGAGGCCCGGGTCCCGGACGTGGAGATGACCCATGAGGCCGCGGTCGGCAAGATCGCCCAGGACCAGGTGGAGTACCTCATGTCCCGGGGATTGAGCGAGGAGGAGGCGGTGGGCATGATCGTCCGCGGCTTCCTGGACGTGGGTATAAGGGGCATACCGGAGCACCTGAAGGCGGAGATCGACAAGACGCTGCAGGAGACCAACGTCCGGGGCATGTGATCCAAAAAAAACACTTTCCTGTCATTACTTTTTATTAACGATTGAACTGATATCGGGCCATCTGGTAAAAGTATTAACATACTTCATGGCCATTTGCCCCCGGGGAGTAAGAAGTGGGTAAGAGTTCGTTAGAGATCGAGGCGGCGGTGTACGACGCCTTGGACCGGATGAGGAGGGTGGACCGCAAGGAGATCGCCACCTTCATGATCGATCCGGTCGTCCTTTACATCCTGGGGGCGACCTCCAAGCGCTGCCTCATGGTGTCGGAGATGGTCCCGGTGGTGAACCTGCCGGCGGCCACCTGCTACAAGATAGTCTATCAGATGGAGAGCCTGGGGCTCATCGCCTGCTGCGGCTCGGGCCGCACCACCGGCCGGGGGCGGGCGGCGGTCTACACCTCGGTGATGAAGGAGTTGGTGCTGGACATGAAGAACAGCATCATGCATATCTCTATAACCTGGAAGAACGGGGTGACCGAGGAGTTCCGTCGGGACCTCCTGCCTCCGACCGAGCTTGCCGTCCGAGAGCAGGGCTTCAAGATCATCGAACCGCTCATGGCCGAGGACGAGGCGCTTTCCTTCGATTAGGAAGGTTGATTAATCGCTAAGCACCATGACCTTAGCCATGCACGTGGTCAAAAGGTCCGGGAAGGTCGAGGAGTTCGATTCCCGTAAGGCCATCAACGCCATCCTCCGCGTCGGCACCTCGCAGGCGGAGGCGGAGAAGATCCTGGAATCCATCCAGCCCCATTTGTATGACGGCATTACCACCGAGGAGCTGTACCGTAAGATCAGGGCGCAGCTCCCCCCATGCCAGGCGACACGGTTCTCCCTTAAGAAGGCCATCATGCTCCTGGGACCGGACGGTCACCCCTTCGAGACCTTCGTGGCCCGGGTGTTCCGCGAGCTAGGATACACGGTTGAGGTGCGCCAGATACTGAAGGGACGCTGCGTCACCCACGAGGTGGACCTGGTCATCTACAAGGACGGGGTCAAGGGCATGGTGGAGTGCAAGTTCCATAACACCTTGGGCACCAAGTCCACAATACAGGATGCCTTGTACACATGGGGGCGTTTCCAGGACCTCAAGGATGTCAATGGCATCACCGTCCCCTGGTTGGTGACCAACACCAAGTTCTCTAGCGAGGTAGTCTGCTACGCCAAGTGCGTGGGCATGAGGACGATCTGTTGGAAGTGCTCTGAGACCAAGGGGTTGGAGAAGCTGGTGGAGGGGATCATGATCTATCCCATAACCATACTGGACATCAAGAGGGGAGAGCAGCGGACCTTGCTGAGCCACGATTTCATCATCTGCCGGGACATCCTGGAGAGAAAGGCGGAGGTGCTGGCGCTGTTCCCCCGGGAGACCGGGGAGCGCATAATAAGGAAGACTGAGGAGTTCCGGAGATGCGTGGAGCGATGAGGTTCTGCGTGGTCCTGGGGACCAGACCGGAGATCGTAAAGATGTCTCCCATTATCCGGGAGCTGCAGCGCACCGGGGACGAGTTCGATCTGGTGCACACCGGCCAGCATTATTCTTACGACATGGACCGGGTCTTCTTCCGCGACCTGAAGCTGCCGGAGCCGACCGTTAACCTCGAGGTGGGGTCCGGAGCCCATGGGGCGCAGACCGGCAAGATGCTCATGGGCTTGGAGAAGCATTACCTGGAACATCGCCCGGACATGGTGCTGGTCCAGGGAGACACCAACACTGTCCTGGCCGGGGCCTTGGCCGCGGTCAAGCTGGACATCCCGGTGGGCCATGTGGAGGCCGGGCTGCGCTCATTCAACCGCACCATGCCCGAGGAGGTCAATCGGGTCATGACCGACCACGTGTCCACCTTGCTCTTCGCCCCCACCGCCGTCTCGGCCCAGAACCTGAGGGCCGAGGGGCTTCCGGAGGAAAGGGTCCACATCACCGGGAACACCATCGTGGACGCGGTACGCGAGAACCTCAGGCTGGCCGTGAAGAAGGACGACGCCCTTAAGGCCCTCGGACTAGGCCGGGGCAGGTTCATGTTGACCACCCTGCACCGTCAGGAGAACGTGGATTCCGCCCTGCGCATGGAGAACATCCTGAAAGGCCTGGGGGCGGTGGCCCGGGAGACGAATATGGAGATCGTCTGGCCCATGCACCCCCGCACCAAAAAGAGCCTGCAGGCCTTCGCGCTCAAGCTCCCTCCCGGAGTGCGGGAGGTGAACCCCCTGGGCTTTCTGGAGTTCCTGCAGGTGGAAGGCAGCGCCGCCCTGGCCTTGACGGATTCGGGAGGGGTGCAGGAAGAATGCTGCATCTTAGGGGTTCCCTGTGTCACCTTGCGTGACAACACCGAGCGGCCGGAAACAGTGCAGGTAGGGGCCAACATCGTGGTCGGCAGCGATCCCGAAAAGATACTTGAAGGCACCCGTAGGATGATGGGCGCGGAACGCGGCTGGCCGTGTCCCCTCGGTGAGGAAGGGGCGGGGGCCCGTATCGTGCGGATATGTCGGGAGTTCAGAAGGACGGAAGCGTAACCTTTTCTATACCTGGCGCTTTTGGCGGTCCGAGGCTAGAACATGATCGAGGCGGTGCTGGAAGTGGACATCCCTGACGGATGGGTCCATGATATATCGGCTAACTTCGATGTCCCGGTCCGCATCCTTGACTGCATACCCTTCGGGGACAAGGGCGCCCGTTCCTTCGTGGAGCTGGAGTGCGATGACCCGGAGATGCAGCAGATAGTCTCCCGGGCCATCGAGAAACATCCGGACGTGTGCAAGTGGGAGGCGTCGGTGACCGAGGACGGAAAGGTCCGCGGCGTGGCGCTGCTCACCAAATGCCGGGCCTGCAAGGCCATCCTGCGCTCCGACTGCTACCTCCGCAGCGCCAAGACCAAGGGCGGTGGGCTGGTCGAATGGCGTGTCATCGCCACCCGCGAGGAGGCCCTCGGTCAGCTCATAAAAGAGCTGGCGGACGCCGGCTGCACCACCAAGCTCCTCTCCAAGAAGAAGGTGGACGACAGCAGCTTCGTGACCAAGAGGCAGGAGCTGGCCGTGCGAAGCGCCCTGGAGAGGGGCTATTACGATTATCCCCGGAATGTAACCTTACAGGAAATGGCTAGCAGCTTCGGGGTTACCGCTTCCACCATGGGCGAGATACTGCAACGTGGGGAGCGCAACATCATCCGGGAGTACTTCCGGACCAAGATGTGAGGACGATAAAAATGGAAGATTCAGACCAGATAGAAGTCAAGACCATGGACGAAAAGGACTACCGACTAAAGAAATCCCTGGCCAAGATAAAGCATAAGATAATTGTCATGTCCGGCAAGGGTGGCGTAGGGAAGAGCACCGTGGCGGTGAACATCGCTACTGCTCTCGCTATGCGCGGTTACGAGGTCGGCATCCTCGACGCGGACATCCACGGGCCGAACATCCCCAAGATGCTGCACATCGAGGACGGGGAGGTCATGTCCGACGAGAACGGGCTGATGCCGGTGTTGGTCCCCCCGCACATGAAGGTCATGTCCATGGCCTTCCTGCTGCAGGACCGCGACACTCCGGTCGTGTGGCGCGGCCCGATCAAGATGGGCGCGCTGCGGCAGTTCATCGCCGAGGTGAAGTGGGGCAACCTGGACTTCCTGATCGTTGACCTGCCCCCGGGAACCGGGGACGAGCCGTTGACTATAGCCCAGCTTATAGAGGACGCCGATGGCGCCATCATCGTCACCACGCCGCAGGACGTAGCCTTGCTTGACTCCCGCAAAACGGTCACCTTCGCCCAGGCGCTGAAGATGCCCGTGCTGGGCGTGGTAGAGAACATGAGCGGGCTGATCTGCCCGCACTGCCACCAGAACATCGACCTGTTCAAGAGGGGCGGTGGGGAGAAGGCGGCGGCGGAGATGGGAGTGCCGTTCCTGGGACGCGTGCCTCTGGACCCTGACGTGGTGCTGGGCGGGGACGATGGGACGCCCATTGTGCTGAAGGGGGAGAACCCGGCCGCCAAGGCCTTCCACGACATGGTGGACCGGCTGCTGGACAAGGTGAACGGGGGAAGTTGAGATGGTCCGTCTCTGCGTGACCGCGGAGGGGCCGACCCTCGACGACCTGGTGGAGGAGGATTTCGGCCACGCCCATTACCTGCTCATCATCGATCCGGAGACCTGGGAGGTGGAGGTGCACGACAACCCCAAGAAGTACACCGACGTCGGCCACGGGATCATGACCGCGGAGAACGTGGGGAAGCTCAAGCCCGACGCCGTCCTCACCGGCTACGCTGGAGAGCACGGCAAGCGAAAGATGGAGAGCCTGGGCATCAAGATGATAATGGACGAGGAAGGCACTGTGCGGGACGCCGTGGAAGGATACATCCGCCGTCACATGAAGAAATGAGCAGGGCCGTTTCCACCGGCAACCTTGGTGCTTAACGGAATCAATCTTCTACGGCGGACGACGATTTTTTTCTATTATTCGATTCGTAGTTCTACGAAGGAGAATCGAGATTATTATATACTGGTCGCGGTACATTGCTATTCAATAGCACGGTCAGAAAATCGACAAGTCACGATTTTCATATATTTTGTAAGACTATTATTGATGATTATCGTAATATTACTGCAAATTTTACATTTTATTAACTTATTATCTTAGATATTCGTAGAATTTTCACATAATATTAAATATTGATCTGAAAGTAGATTCCGTCCATGGATGTCAGATCCCATCCACGCGAGGACGTTCGGCGCCATCCCGCGGGCGCCGCCCCCGGACAGTCAGAAGGACGGGGGAGGGAAGGGGAGCTTCCGCCCATCTATCAGGGCGCGAGGTCGTTTGTGAACGATCACATGGACACCGAGGTGTTCTGGTGAACCACCGCATCCTGTTGCCCACCAACGGCTCCTTGCCGGCACTGGTGGCCACGCGAACGGCGGTGCGCATCGCCAAGGACCGGGGAGCCACGCTCATAATCCTCCGGGTCATCGAGCAGGACGCATCCTTGTATATCGAGCATGTCAGCGAGGACGTCGGCACGCGCGGCGGCACCGGGGTCGACGGCGTGGCCTTCGCCCTGAGGCTGGCCGAGGAGGCCGGTCTGAAGACCGAGGTCCTGGAAAAGGAGGGAGCGGTCACCGGCGAGATCCTAAAGGCCTCCGAGGAGGCCGAGGTCAGCATGATCGTCATGGGCAGCTCCAACCCCCATGGACTATCCGGTCTGTACCTGGGGAACGTGGCCGAGGCCGTGACCAGGAAGGCCAAGGTCTCGGTGTACATCGTAAAACCCACCGAAGAGGAGATGGAGGAGGCCCTGGCGCTTACCAAGCCTGCCCTAGTGGTGGAGGAGAAGGATGCCCTGTCATTGATCATCCACTCCCGCAAGTTCATGGTGGGGCTGGTGCTGTTCAGCATCTACACCATATTCTACGCCGCGTTCACCATCCTAGGCACGTTCGGTCGGGACATCCTCAAGGAGCGCATGCTGGGCCTCAACCTCGGCATCATCATGGGATTGGTCGTGATCGTCATGGCCATCGTCATGGCCGTGACCTTCAACTACTACGCGGTGAAGGTAGAGAAGGAGGGGCAGTAGATGGCCGCCGTACTGGACAACAGCTTCAAGCCCATCGCTTTCGCCCTGTTCCTGCTCATAACCGCCGCCACCCTGACCATATCCATATACTTCTCTCGCCGAGTCAGGACCGCCGGCCATTACTACGTGGCCGGGGGAGGGGTGAAGTGGTTCGTGAACGGTATCGCGTTCGCCGGCGACTATCTCAGCGCCGCCTCCTTCCTGGGGGTGGCCGGCATGATCGCCTTCAGCGGATTCGACGGCTTCATGTACGGCATAGGGTTCCTGGCCGGCTGGATCGTCGCCCTGTTCCTGATCGCTGAACCGTTACGGGTGATGGGCAAGTACACCTTCGCCGACGCCCTGGTGCACAAGTTCAAGAGCAAGCGCGTTCGGCTTGCCGCGGCCATCTCCACCCTGGTCGTGAGCGTGTTCTACCTCATACCGCAGATGGTAGGGGCTGGCACGATCGTCCAGCCGCTGATCGGACTTCCGTACGCCTGGGGCGTGGTCATTGTAGGCGGTATAGTGATACTCATCACCGCTACCGCCGGCATGGTCTCGACCACCTGGGTGCAGTTCATCAAAGGCACGCTGCTGCTGGTCGCCGCGCTGGGCCTCGTGATAGCGGTGCTCATAATAGCGGGAATGGGTCCCCTGGAACTGATCCAGAACTTCCTGAACAATGGAGCGGCCAATCCCTCGACGGGCGTCTATCCGGCCTACTCCGGGGACGTGTTCATGTCCCCCGGGCTGAAGTTCAAGAATCCCCTGGACTACGCCTCGTTAGCGTTAGCGTTAATATTAGGGACGGCCGCGCTGCCGCACATCCTCATCCGTTACTACACCGTGCCCAAGCCGTCCGACGCCCGCAAGTCGACCGTGGTGGCCATCATCGCCATCGGGGTGTTCTACATCCTGACCCTGTTCCTGGGCCTCGGAGCGAACTACTTCGCCGGGCAGGGGAAGTTCCTGATAAATGACAGCAACCTGTCCGCGCCGACCCTGGCCAACTTCGCCGGAGGGGAGATATTCTTCGCCATCATCGCCTCGATAGCGTTCGCCACAATCCTGGGGACGGTGTCCGGGCTGATCATGGCCGCCGCCGGCGCCATAGCCCACGACCTGTACACCGAGATACTGGGCAAGAAGAGCACAGAGAAGTCGGCGCTGCGCGTCTCCAAGCTCACCGCGGTGGGCGTGGGAATCATAGCCATCGTCCTGGGCATACTGTCCGAGGGATGGAACGTGGCCTTCCTGGTGGGACTGGCGTTTGCCATTGCCGCTTCGGCCAACATCCCGGCGCTGATCTGCACCCTGTTTTGGAAAGGAGCGACGGAACGGGGCATCGTGGCCGGCATATTCGTCGGCCTGGGGCTGTCAATACTGCTGATCTTGCTCAGCCCCACGGTGATGAGCGACCCCATATTCACCCTGAACAACCCGGGCATTGTGAGCATCCCGGTGGGCTTCGCCACCACCATAGGGGTGTCGCTGCTGGACAAGAAGAAGCAGGAGGTGAAGGCACCGAACCCGGTGTGAGCTGGCGCCCCGTGAAACCTTTTCCTTCGGTTTTTTTTATGATTAGAATTAAAGGGTTTAGAGCTTCAGCCCCTCATCCCATCTCTTCTCCGGCTTTATGTCCAGCCAGGGCATCTCGAGGCGCTTGGGCGATATGCGGGTGTGGGGGTCGATGGGGTTGGGCCCCAGCGACCTGACCTTGCCCACGTAGTCGTTGATCGCCTTCACGTACCCCTCTATCTCTTCCGAATCCACGTAATCGATGCGGAAGCGGTCGGGGTCAAAGCCCATCTGGTCGAGATAGTTGTGCAGCAGGGTCATCCTCTTCCTGGTGCGCAGGTTACCAATCTCGTAGTGACAGCGGCCGGGGTGCCCGGCCAGCACCAGGACTCCGTCCGCGCCCTTGGATAGGGCCTTCAGTATCCATTCCGGGTCCACCCGGGCCGAGCACATCGTGCGCACCACGCAGAAGTGGGGGTCCATGGCCAGGCGCTTCAGTCCGGCGGTGTCCGCCGCGGTGTAGGAGCACCAATGGCAGGAGAAGACCACTACCTTGGGGAAGCCCATCTTGGTGTCCTTGAGGAAGGTCTCGATCTGGGACACCACCTGGGCGTTGGAGAAGCAGGTCTGGTCCAGGGCGGCGGTGGGGCAGGCGGCCACGCAGGCCCCGCAACCCTCGCAGGCGTTGACGTTCACGAAGGCCTTGCGCGATCCCCCGTACTCCTTGTCCGGGGACACGTGCACGGCGTTGAAGTTACATACCGATTCACAGATGCCGCAACCGGTGCAGCGCATCTTGTTGACCTGGGAGACGTTCGCTTTCTCGGTGTCCGCCTGCAGCATGAGACGGGCGTGGGACATCTTCAGCATGTCCTCGGCCTTGGCCGTGGCCGCCTCCCGGTCGTTGAAATGTATCCAGGCGCACTGCTCGCGCAGATTGCACATCTCCAGCATGCAGCCCTTGCGGTCCGCGGCCTCCAGGACCTCCTGGAACTCCTTGAGGTAGAGCTTGGGGGAACAGGCGGCGATCAGGACCCGGTCCAGATTGTGGGCTTGGACGTCCTCGGCCATCTTCTTCCTGGTCTCGGGGGAGCAGGCGAAGTTGACGCTGGAGACGTACACAACCTTCTCCAGATGGCTCGCCACTGCCTGGAGCCTCTGGGTGTCCAGGCTGTTCTCGATGTTCCCACCACAATTACAAATGTACACGCCCATCTTTTGTGAACCCTTGGCCATCGGTGAATCCTCCTCTGCGGTGCGCTCTTGGAGGTACAAAAGCCAAGGTCCATTATTATTAAGATTTCCCCGAAGGCACCATAATAATGAAGGGATTTGCGGGTCGCCCCGCCTCAATAGGTTTCGCAGCGCCTCTTGAAGCAGGAGCGGGAGTGGTCGCAGGGGGCACTTCTCCGGCGGTTCAGTACCCACGTGCTCGTAGCCTTCGGCCATGTTATAGAAGGAATATCGGTTACAGGCTTGGCTCTCGTCTACAAAGGCCTTGGCCAGGTTCTCGAATGTCATGTTCGTGGTTGCGCTCGGCCTTGAACGGTAATAATCACTGATATTTGGGTTGCACCCGGGGAAACGTTCAATTGCCGAAAGAGATATGGTGGTCGGGCAATTCAGCTTTGATAACGGGGGGAATGTGGTTGATCAAGAAGGAGGACTTCGACGGCATGGAGGTGGAAGAGCAGGCGCTCTTCATCATCGACGACTATGCCGACATCTTCCTGGATAACCTGGGACTGGGATTGAACCGGCGGCGCATCCTGAACACCATGTATGAGGCGCGCAAGCGCCTTATGCGCCAGTGGAAGTTCGCCGAGCTGGTGAAGATAATGAACTTCCTCCAGGAGACCTTCCGGCATGACGTGGAGGTGGAGCAGGGCATCTTCAACTTCCTGCGCCCCATGTCCCGGGAGGAGGCCGAGAGCGTTGCCGCCCTCAAGGCCGAACAGCACTTCGAGATGGGCAATTACCGCCTGGCGCTGGTCTACTATCAATTATTGGAGGACGAGTCCGGCGAAGGCCCCATGTCGGACAAGGTCCAGCAATGCCTGGAGCGCATTGGCAGTGAGTAGAAGACCCTTCAGGGGGCGTTCTTTCTCATATCGATGAGCCCTTCGTTGATCCCAACCATGGGCCGGTCGAGCAGGGCCTCGGCCTTGTCCACGGACAGGCACGAACGGGGCGGTCGGACGGCCAGTAGTGGCATCTCCGCGGTGCTGACCGGGAAAATGAGACCTTGATCGAGGTCGAAGGCCTCGGCCACCTTCAGGCCGATGTCGTAGCGGCTCAGGCAGTCCGGACCGCTGGTGTGATAGACGCCTACGGCGTTCTTACCAGCCAGTTCTATAATGTCCCGGGCCGCCGCCGGGGCGTAGGTGGGGGAGACGAACTGGTCGTGATAGAGGCGTATGGGCTTCCCCTCCCGGATGGAGCTGATGATCCAGGTGACGAAATTGCCCTTGGACCCCAGACGGTTCCAGCCGTAGACCACCGAGACCCGGCAAATCAGATTTTCCGGGTTGGCGTCAAGGGTCACCCTTTCCCCTTCCAGCTTGCTGCGGGCGTAAACGCTCGATGGGTCCGGGGCTTCGTGCTCGTGGTACCGTCCTTTCTTCAGGCCGTTGAAGACATAGTCGGTGGATATGTAGATCATCCTAACACCAGCGGCCTGACATTCGGCGGCGACGTTGAACGTCCCCTCCATGTTCACCGCGTAGGCCTTGGACGGCTCCCTCTCGCACTGGTCCACGTTGGTCATGGCCGCGGAGATTACCACCGCGTCCGGAGCGGTCGCTCGAAGTCCCTGGACCACCGAACCGCGGTCGGTCATGTCCATGTGGATAAGGTTTCTAGTGTCTTGGGGGACCGTCTCGTTGTAAGTGCCTGACATCTGCAGGCCTGCCTCTCTCCCTGAGGACATGAGATATTGCCCCAGGAGACCGGCGGCGCCCACGACCAACACCTTGCGCATGCCACCTATATTCCGATGCGCTAAAAAAGAGTTAGCGATGACAGATCGGATATCGGTCCGTTAGCTACAAAAAAACTCCATAGATACCATGAAAAGATTGAGAGAAGAGGTCAATGTGCGCAAGCTGAGCTTCATATATAATTATTTTTCATAATTTAATTTATTTAATATTTTTTAAATGCACAGGCCAGTTGGTCCATGGATTCTAATAGGAATTATTGTTGTGAGATAATGATTCCTGTTGGACTCTGACCAACGGTCTATATTTATATATTCTATTTCATGCCAGATGGTTCTTCGCTCCGGCGGCCGTTGTCTGGTCCAAGCGCTACGGCGCGGACCGGGTGCTGGCCTTGGGCATGGCTCTTTTCACCATCGGCATAGCTATGCTCATACTCTGGCACAGCAAGGATTGGATGATCTGGATCTCCATGGGCGTCCAGGGCATGGGCTTGGCCATGGTCTCCTTCATCAACGTTGTGGGCATGGTCGCCCCTCAGAAGGACTTCGGCGTGGTCTCGGGCATGAACTCCCTGTTCCGCATCATTGTCGGGTCCATCGGCCCGGTGATGGCCGCGGCGGTCATGTCCGGGTACACGGTGCTGGTCGTAATCAATCCGTTCTACATCGCGGAGAACACAAACGAGGAAGGCTACATCATGAGCTGGATCGTAAGTGCGGCGTTCTGCTTCGTTGGATTGATGCTATCCTTGATCATCCGCCCGGGCAAGGGCATCAGCTACGAGGACTGAGGTAAGGATTATGTTCAACATCCGCTATCCCCACCGGAGGGTAGCATGAGGATAGTATTGGTCAATGGAAGTCCCCGGCCGGAGGGGAACACCGGAACCATGCTCAAGGAACTGGCCAAGAAGGCCAGGGACCGGGGGGCAGAGGTCACCTACTACGAGCTTCTGGACAAGGAGATCCAGGATTGCGATGGATGCTACCGCTGCGACGCGGGCGGGGAGTGCGTCAAGGACGACGACATGAAGGAGGCGTACGCCCTGATCCAGAACGCCGACGTGCTGATTATTGGCTCGCCCATTTACATGGGCGTGGAGACGGGCCTAACCAAATGCTTCGTGGACCGCCTTTATTATCTTATGTCGAAGAAGAGCGAAAAGCCAGGTCGGAGGGCCGCCGCCCTGTTCACCTGCGGGCTAATCGACGGGCATGTGATCTACGGCTACATGCACAACCGTTACCACAAGCTCTTGAACATAGACCTCGGGTTCGAGGAGGTCAAGACCTTCGTGGTGCCAGGCATGAAGACCCTGGTGAACCTCAAGGACAACTTCTACGCGCAGGAGACGCTCAAGGAGCTGGAACAGTTCATCTTCCCCGATGATTGAGATGACCGAGAATATCGTTGCCTGCCAGTACTGCGGATCGCGCCGCGTGACCCCCAAGATACTGGTGGGCGGACCTATGGCCGCCCTGGACAACCAGGACGGCAGCTATGTCTGCCTGGATTGCGGGCGGGAGCTGGTGCCGCTGGGGTTCGAGGGCGAACAGGAGCGCAAGGACTTCATCGCTGGCACCGAGACGGCCGGGAAGGACTTCCTGCACATCCCCATCGTCCCGGTGGACACCTGGAGCCTGTTCAACATCCCGCTGCTGGACCTGCCGCTGGTGCAGGTGGCCCAGGTGGTGGAGCTGCGTTGGAAGGGTGAATGGGAGATGTCGCCGGGGGTCTCCTTCAACGCCTATTGGAAGGCGGTGGGGTCCAAGCGCTACGGCGCCGAGGACGTCCTGCTGATGGACCTCTCCGGGATGGAGCGCGCCCGCCCCAACTTCGAGGCCCTGAAGCAGCTGATGAAGCGCAAGTACTCCGTCTGGCTGGAGATGGGGGTGCGTGACGTGCAGGACATCTTCGACGCCTTCACCCTCGGCGCACAGAACGCGATGATCGGGAGCCTGACCTGCAGTTCCCTGAAGATGCTGGAAGAGGTCATCGAGCTGTCCGACCATAGCGTTCCCCTGCTGTATTTCGACGGGGAGGTGCGCTGGGGCTCTCAGCGCTTCCGCTTCACTTCGTTGAAGGATTCGTTGAAGCTGCTCGATGACCTGGGATTCGAAAAGGTAGCCGTGCTGGACCTGAGGCGCCTAGGCGCCGGTCAGGGCTTCGACGCGGAGCTGGCGGCGGAGGCGATAAAGAGCGAGGTGGAGATCGTCTTCGGAGGAGGCGTGCGGGAGACCGACCTGCCAGCGCTCAAGCTTCTGGGGGCGGTCGGAGGGCTTATCGACCCCTTCACCCCGGTGCTGAAGGACCTGATCATCTCCGAACGGCCGACCGAGGAGGAACGGCCGCTGCCCACGACCGTAAAACGGGAGAGCCCCCGCGGCCTGGGCACGGACGCCTGATCTGTGGATCGGATCATATCCAAGCCCTTTTATGGGGCATGGTTCCACCTATATCCTGAACAGCAGATTGATATGCCGTCAGATGACTTATCTGACCAGGTGCCGAATGGAGCTCTGGGAACTGGCCGTCGTCCTGCTGGCCGCCATCGTGCCATCGCTGATCTATCTGATATGGATCCGCAACTCGGAGCGGTACAACCGGGAGAGATGGGGGCAGGTGCTCTCCGTCTACCTCTTCGGGATGATCGTCTCCATCATCGCCGCCGTGGTGCTGGAGAGCGTGGCCATCGAGCTCATCTACTCCCCCGGCTCCATCTTCTCCGAGGGGTTCTGGTCCTTCGAAGCGTACGACCCCACCCTGGAGATCGTCCTGCTGTCGGTGGTCATCGCCCCCCTGGTGGAAGAATGGACCAAGGGATGGGGCGTCATCGCCATCCGGCACCGCATCCGCGAACCGGAGGACGGATTCATCTACGGGGCGGCGGTGGGACTGGGCTTCGCGGCCATGGAGAACGTGTTCTACAACAGCAGCGCCTTGCTGAGCGGCTTCGATGTATTTCTGGCGACCGCGTTGACCAGGGCGGTGGCGTCCACCTTGCTGCACGCCTCGGCCTCGGCCGTGCTGGGCTACGGCATCGCCCGCAAGTATCTGTTGGGCGCAAGGCACATCGATGCCAGCTGGCTCCCGTACTACTTGGCCGCGGTGCTGCTGCACGCCCTGTTCAACGGCTTCGCCGTGGCCGGAGAGGTCTGGGACCACGAGGCGGTGCCCTTTATCGGGCTGGCGGCGGCCTCGGTGCTGGTCATCGGCATGTTCCTGTGGCTGCGGCGCAGCGTGCGCTCTATGGATCAGCAGTGAGCGCCCGCACCAGCTCTTGCCCGAGGGAGCGGGCGGAGGAGAGCGCCTCGGGACGTTCCGCCGCCGAGCCTTTCTTACTTAGTCCAGGGACGGTGAGTATGCTCACCGGCCGGACGCCGATGCCGATCATGAACGCCCTCAGCTCCGACACGGCGTTCTCGAACTTGGCCTGAGGCTGGGCGGCCGACAGTATGATGGCCCCGACTCCGGGCTTTCGGGGGACCTTCAGCACCGTCCGGCGGGCCCAGAGGGCCTGGCAGCGGTCCACTGCCGTCTTGGTCTGGGCGCTCATGCCGGAGAAGTAGATGGGGCTGGCGACGATGACCGCGTCCGCCGCCTCTAAGGTGTCGTACAGGCGGCACATCTCGTCTAGGACGATGCACTCCCCGTCGGTGAAGCATTCCTCGCAGGCCTCGCAGGACGATATCTCCATGAAGGCCAAATTGAACTGGAGGGTGTTGGCGCCGGCCTCCTCCGCTCCCTTGAGCGCCTCGCTTAAAAGCGTCTCGGAGTTGCCGTGGCGGCGCGGCGAGCCGTTCAGGCCCAGCACCAACAGGCTCATTTCTCCAGCGACTCCCTGATGCGATCCGGCAGGCTGCGGAAGTAGCCGAAGCCCTTGATCACGTAGTCGGAGGCCTCGGACCTAATGGCCTGATAGCTGAGGTCCGGATCGTCCAACGCGCTCACGAAAAGGATGCTGGCGTTGGGCTGGAACTCGCGTATGCGGGGCAGCAGGTCCATGCCGTTGGTGTCCGGAAGAAGGTAATCCAGAAGGATCACGTCGTAAGGCATCTTCTTGATGTATGCCAAGGCCTCGGCGCCGTTGCGGGCCACCGACACCTCGAACTCGTCCGATGGCAAGTGCTCCCGGCATAGGTCGACGTGGTCGGAATTGTCCTCGATCATGAGCACAGACAGCTTTACCTTACCACCCATCGGAATCCTCGTACGCTTATTATTCCCTACAATAAATAGGTTATTCAGCTTTTAGCAACATGATAACGAAGACCGAGCCCTTGGTTGGATCTCCGTTTATACGGTCCTCCACCCAAACCCGGCCCTGATATCGGTCGATCAGCGCCTTCACCACCGACAGCCCAAGGCCGTGCCCCTCCGCGGCCATACTGGTGTCCAGGTTCTCGAAGCGCTGGAACAGGAGCGGCTTGCGCTCGTCGGGGATGCCCTTCCCCTGGTCGCGCACCTCCACCCGCCAGTAGTTGACCTCGCCGATCTTGTCCGGACGGACGCACACGTCCACCTTCTTCTGCTCTCCGAACTTCTGGGAATTGTTTATGACGTTGAAGAAGACGTCCTTGACCAGGCTGTCGGCCCAGACCATGGCCTGACCCTCGGGATAGATCAGCTCGAGGGGTATGTCCGAGTAGAGGGAGGACGACTTAATCTCCTTGACGATGTCGTGCAGCAGCGGCAGGATGTCCACCGGGCCCAGCTCCACGGCGCTCTCCGATTCCATGATGTTCCACAGCTTGCGAACGTCGGTGATCAGGTTGGAGATGTTCTGCGATTGGACCAGCGAGCTCTTCACGTAGCGCCGCTGCCTCTCGTCCAGCTTGGGGTCCTTTATCAGCATCTCCAGGAAGCCGTGTATGGGGACGTTGTAATTGGCCACGTCGTGGGTCAGCAGTATGTTGTACATCTTCTGCATGGACACCTTGGACTTTATGTCCATGAAGCTCCCGGAGTTCTTCAGGGCCATGGCCGCGTGCACGGAGAAGAGCTCGATGAGGTTGTACTCCTCCTGGGTGAACGGCTTTCCCGGCACCTTTTCCAACGTCATCACGCCCAGCATCTCATCGCCTATCTTCAGAGGGACGCTGATGAGCGAGGACGGCTCCTCCGGGGTCCCGTCCACCTGCTTGGCCCTCTCGTCCAGGTCGGCTCTCTCCACCAGGGTGCCCTTGCCGGTGCTGGCCACCATGCCGGTGATGCCCTCGCCGACCTTCACGATCAGGGCCTTGGGGTCCACCTCGTACCGTACCATGTACCTAAGGGGGGTAAGCTGGGTTCCACCGTGATCGAATCCGAAGATTATGCAGTTGTCGTACTGCACCAGCTCTTTGGCCTTCGTCAGAATGATGTCCAGCACCTCCTTGTAGTCCAGGGTGCTGGAGACCAGGCGGGAGATCTCGAACATGGTCTGGAACTCCGCCCCTATCCGGATATAGTGCTGGTTGAGCAGTGAATAGAAGTAGATCATGGTGATCTGGTTGGAGAAGACCTGCAGCGTGAGCTTCCTGGTCTCCAGGTTCTCCACCGGTTCCTTCTTGCCGAACAGTCCGGCGCCCACGAAGTCCCCGCGGAACCTCAGGGGCAGGCAGACCAGCGATTGGAACCCGATGGAATTGGCGTTGAAGTTGGCATCCTGGTTCAGGGCGGAGACGGTGCAGTTCTCGCCCTTGGCCATGTGGACCGCCAGCGTGGAATCGCCCACCTGGGTCTCGAACAGCTCCCGAGCCTTCTTGAAATCGATGCCCGAGCAGAACAGCTGCGGTCGGCCGTCCCAGCCCAGAAGTCGCAGCACGGCGAAGTCCAGCCCCTCGCGCTGCAGCAGGTTGTCCAGCTCGCCCTGCAGCACCTCGTTGGGGTTCTCCTTGGAGATGAGCTGGGTGGAGGTCTCGGCCAGGAACATCAGGGACTCCGCCCCGGAACCATCCGCTCCGCGGCGCAGCAAGGGCATGCTGGCCACGGCCAGGACCAGGTCCTTTCCCTCGGACTGGAAGGGATGCAGGGACCAAGTGAGCTTGGCCGGCCGGCCCTGCACCCGCATGGGCAGGGTGATGAAGGAGGGCAGCTCCGGTTGGACCAGGGCCTTGACCAGCTTCCTGCGGTCCTCCTCCTCGCCGTGCAGGATGAAGGAGAGGTCCTGACCTTCCAGGATGTCGCGGTCGACCTCCAGGAAGCGCTGGAACGGGGTGTTGCTCTGACGGATGTCCCCCTCGCGGGAGTACATCATCACTAAAAGGTCGTGGTCCTGGAGCACTTCCATCACCATGTCCAGGGTGAGTTCGCGCCGATCGTCGCCCATGAGGAAGCCCACCAGGCTCACGCCCACGATCTCCTCCCTCTCCTTGACCGGGGTCATGGATATGGAGAACTGGGACTGGCCGAGCGTCATGGTCAGCCGCTCCCGGGTGCTGCGCCCGCTCAGGCACTCCTGCAGCGCCGCCTCCACTTCTCCGGAACATCCATTCTCCAGTAGGGAGACCAAGGGGTTGCCTACCAGGCGGGACTCGTCGGTGGCCAGCAATGATTCTACGGTGCGATTGTAATACTTGAGCCGCCCAAAGCGGTCCAGGGTGCATATCAGCGTCTGTCCGACGTTCCCTGCCATGGCAGCCTTCCCTTCACCCGGACTCATTTTAATTCATGCACCCCTATGCATCCCATGAGATTATCCGTAGTCGATTAATTAATCCTTGCCTATTAAGGTCGTTTAGGCGGAACCGGGAGCGCGGCGAAGGCCGCCGCCAAGAAATGGGTATGATAGGAATATTCGAAACTCGTTAGAGTCGTGGGCAGCTTTACGATTTCGTTATATATTTTTCATTCCAGTTAAGGTTATACATAATTTTTTGAAATGAATACAAATATTTCACGAATGTGCTCATATGAATCGATATCCTTAAATACTATATCTTGATTCCCAGCCTAAAGAGCGCCCGAACAAGGACACCCCCTACTATTCTCCTCCTAAAGGATAGTAAATTTCCACCTTGCGTCCTTGGCGGGCCTCTTTTTTCTCCCACCTTCCTTTTATCTACGTATCCAGCCATTCACGGTCATGAGCTCCCCCATGCGGCTGGGCGCCATGGCCACTCTGCGTGATCACCGGGTCATTTCCGCCCTGAAGGTGGACTTCCTGGAGCTTTTGGTCCTTCCCCAGGACGACTTCTCCCAGGTGGTCAGCTTCTGTGACGGCTTCGACGGCGAGCTTATATTGCACGCCCCCGAGGACCTACCCGACGGCCGCTTCCTGGACCTGTCATCTACCGATCCCAAGACCCGGGAGGACAGCGTCAGGCGCATCAGGGAAGTGACCAAGGCCGGCCAGGATACCGCCCGACCGGTGGTGGTGCACCCCGGCGGGGTGAGCGAGGCGGCCATGGACGCCTCGACCCTGCTGCCTTTGCTCCGCTCCTCCCTGGAGCTCCTTCCGGACTACATCTGGCTGGAGAACATGCCCCTGCATTACCATTACCGCGGGCGGAAGCTGCGCTCCAGCCTGATGCGCACCCCAGCGGAGATGAAGGAGGTGGAGGACCTGGTGGCCGGTTTCACCGTGGACGTGTCCCACGCCTATCTGGGGGTGGAGAGGGACGGGAACGCTAACGTATTGGCGATGTTCAAGGAGCTGGGGGAGGCGGTGCGCCACGTGCACCTTTCCGACGCCCGAAGGCCGGACGTGGAAGGGGTCATGATAGGCGAAGGCGAGGTCGACATGGCCTTCCTCCCGTACCTGCATGGCCTACCGGTCCTGCTGGAGATATGGGACGGGCATCTGGACGGCGGGGCCGGTTTCCGCGAGGCCTTGCGCCGCGTACGTGGCCAGTGAACGGGTCCAGCAGACCACTGGTTCTCCGACAAACCGATAACTTGAAAAAGAGGTATCGAGATAATAGACGATATCAGGGTGCTTGGATTGGACGATGGAGATTTCACCAAGGCTCGCTCGATGCTTTTTCCAAGGCAAGTTCTTGTGGGCCATGACGTCATAGGCACTGTACCCGTTTCGTGTCGGGACTTCGGGCTTAGTGGCACCGCTCTCATCGTCACCGGGGAACGCACCATGAAGGTCGCCGGCAACCTGGTCCGCGATGGCCTTCAGGACAATGGTTATGAGGTGCAGGTGATCAGCGTCGGCGAGGCCAACAACGACAACCTGCAGAAGGTGGAGGAAGCCGCCAAGGCCTGCCACGCCAACTTCCTGCTGGGCGTCGGCGGCGGTTCCAAGATCGACCTGGCCAAGATGACCGCCGCCAGGCTTTCCAAGGAGTTCCTATCTATACCCACGTCCGCCTCTCACGACGGGATTGCGTCCGGACGCGCCAGCATACGCAGCGGAAGCGGACCGATCTCGCACGACGCCAAGGTACCGTTGGCCGTCATCGCCGATACTGGCATCATCGTAAAATCACCATATCGCTTATTGGCCGCAGGGTGCGCCGACGTCATAAGCAACGCCACCGCCCTGATGGACTGGGAATTCGCCCGCCGACTGCGCAACGAGGAGTTCTCCCGTTCAGCCTACGCGCTGGCCAGCTATACTGCGCAGACCATAATCGAGAACGCCGATCTGATGCGGCCCAACCTGGAGGAGAGCGTTTGGCTGGCCATACGCCCCATAATCATCTCCGGGATAAGCATGAGCGTGGCCGGATCGTCGCGACCCACCTCGGGCAGCGAACACATGTTCTCGCACGCTCTGGACATCATAGCGCCGGGAAATGCGCTGCACGGGGATCAGTGCGGGGTAGGCTGCTTAATGATGATGTACCTTCACGGAGGCGATTGGATGCGCATCCGCGAGGCGCTGATGAAGATAGGGGCCCCCACTTCGGCCAAGGAGCTGGGGGTTACCACGGAGCAGGTGATCGAGGCTCTGGTGACCGCTCACCAGATACGCAAGGACCGCTTCACCATATTGGGCATGGGGCTCACCCGGGAAGCGGCCGAGCGCATCGCCACCATCACCAAGGTCATCTAAGCTGGAGGCTCGGAGACATGATCACTGTGATTGGGGAGAGACAGGCCAAGGTCGATGGGCAGTTCATCTACCTGGGACCGTTGACGGATTGCAAGGAGTGCAAGCTCAAGGGGGTATGCTTCAACTTGGACGCCGGGGCGTTGTACCGCATCGTGGAGGTGCGGGACGTGAAGCACGATTGCAAGGTGCACGAGGACGGGGTCCGCGTGGTCAAGGTGGAGAAGGAGAGCATGGAGGGCGCCATCGCCAAGAAAGGAGCTCTCGAAGGCACCACCATCACCTACGAGGTGATCAAATGCGACCACATCGGCTGCGACCACTACCGTCTGTGCCATCCGTTGGGGATCGATAAGGGGCACAAGGCCCGGATCGCCAAGATCGAGGGCGACCTGGAGTGCGCCGAGGGGAAAAGGCTTGTCAAGGTGGTCTTCGAGTAGTTACGAGGCTCAATCACCTTTCCTCATGTCCAATGTGTATGAGATCAACATATGGACGGAGAGGAACAGGGACCCCACGGTCGAGAAGGCAAATAAGCCTTGCAGCACCGGGCCTGGTTTAAAAACGTGAATCTCGTCCCAGCTGCTGTACCAGTTCCCTTCGCGGGTGGTCCATGTTATCGTCCCGTCCAGAGACCATATGGTCAGTCCGGCCAGCAGGGCGGCCAGGAAGCATACGAGATACAATTTGAACTTCCGTATATCCTTTTCGGACATCTTGATTTTCTCGGCATTCTGGTATTGTTCCAAGACCATGCGATACCCCCACCATCGGGCATTATGCCCTCATGTGAAGAAAAACATTGGGGCATTCCATGATGTGAATAAAAGGCAAGGGCGGAAATTGAAAAGAAAGAACGGAGGGAGGGGCTAGAACCTTTCCCCGGTCATCCTTTCGTACATGTCTATGTAGAGCTTGCTGACCTTATCGGCGACGTCCTTCGGCAAAGCCGGAATGTCCGGCTCCGGCCGGTGCTCCTTCCTGGCCTTGTAGAGAGCTTCGTGATAGCCGGTCTCGCGATAGTGCTGGCGGACCATCTCCTTGCTCAGCTCCACGCAATTGCCCTTCTCGTACTCCGCGGCGTCCCACCACCTGTCCTCGTCCAGGGTGCCGAAGGTGTCCACGATCATCAGCTGACGTTTCTCGTCGTAGGCGAACTCCTTCTTGCCGTCCACGTGGATGAGCCCGGCCTTTTTTGCCCGTATGGCAATGAGATCGTCGATCTTGGCGATGGCGGCGAACAGCTCCTGGTACTCCTTTTCCGTCAACCCGGAGATGCGCAGCGCTTCCTCGCGGTCCAGGTTCCGGTCGGTCTCCTCCAGTTTCGTCGTCGCTTCGAAGAACGCTTGGGGCAGCTTCTCCCCGTACTTCAGCGGGTGCCCTTTCGGGAAGCCCAGCTGCTCCATCGAAATCTTCCCTTCCTTCACCCGGTCGTTGAGCGAGCCAGCGTTGTAGTGGCGGCAGATGAGCTCCAGGGGGATCAGGTAGTTGGTGGTTCTGTGGTTCAGCTTGGAATAGTCGGAGATGACGTCCACGCGCTTGACCAGCATCCTGTCCTTCCCGGTCAGTTTGATGAAGTCCGAACGTACTCCATTATCGGCCAGCAGTTTGAACCAGTAGGCAGAGGTGCGGCACAGCACCTCCCCCTTGTACGGTATCTCCGTGGGAATGATCTTATCGAAGACGGAGATGTTGTTGGTGAACTGGAACTCCAGGGTGCGGTCGTCGACCTCGAAGACCTTCTTGACCTTGCCCACGCGGAATAGCTTCATCGCTTCAGCTAACGCGAACCGGCGAATAAATCTTACCTAGAACTCCGAGCCAACGTGCACTTCTAGCCCTTTGGCCCCGATGGAGTAGGGGGTGATCTTGCGCGAGTGATCCGTGCGGCGCATCTTGATTATGCGCAGGGAGAGCAGCAGCTCGTGGCGGTCCTGCAGCTCCAGGTAGCGGAGCGAGATGACGCCGTCGGCCACGTACTCGATGAGACCGTCCCTGGAGGCGAAGGGATTGTCGTCCTTGACCTCCGCCGTCATGATGAGCGTGGCCCCGGTCCTCTTGACCATCTGGGCCAAATTGAAGAGATTGCTGCGCCTCTCATGATCGGTGTCGAAGAGCAAGTTGAGCAGGGAGACCGAATCGATGACGATGCGCGACGCTCCGAACTTCTTGATGAAATCAGGCAGCTCGCTCTTTATTCTCTGGATGGTGACCTTGGCGTCGGTGGGCTCCAGTTTCACTAACTCCATCTGCTTGGCCGCCATCTTCCCCTGCAGGTCCCAACCGTGGGCGGCCGCGTCGGCCAAGATGGACTCCCTGTCCTCCTCCAATGTGATGTAGATACACTTCTCTCCCTCCAGCAGCCCCTGGTTCAGGAACTGCAGGCCGAGGGTGGTCTTGCCGGTACCGAAGGAGCCCATGACCACCACCGTGGAACCTTTGGGTATCCCCCCGTACAGCATCTCGTCCAGCCCGCTTACTCCCGTCTTGACCTTGTCCATTCCCATCACCCTACCCTTTCCGTATCGATGATCACCAGGCCGGCCTGCGCCGTGACCACCGTGGCGAATCTGGCGATGCGCTCCTTGTCCAGGTGCGGCAATATGCTCATGAACTTCTCCACGTACATGTACCTCTGGCGGCGGGAGGACTGCACGAACTTGGACCACTCGAAGACCAGCGCCCCGTCCACCGAGTCCATGATCAACTTCTCCTTCCTGGTGTCCACGATGTCCTTGGTCAGCAACAGGTAGATGACGCCCTTCCAGCGCTTGGCCATGCGCTGCATGCCCCGCAGGACCGCCACCATGTCCATCTCGTTGATGCCGGTGTTGACCACCAGGTCGGTCAGCGAATCGATGATGACCATACTGTCGTGGGCGTTGTTGTCCAGGTAATCGACCAACGCCTCGAGGGTGTTCTGCTCTCCGTCATCGATGAACAGCCCTTCGGAGGTCTCCCCGGTCCAGCTGCGCGGGACCATGGTGTTGCGGAAGTACTGCTTGGAGAAATCCTTGAACTCAACGTTCCTCTCGAAGGCCCCGTAGAAATCGGGGTTGAAAGAGGTCTTGATCTCCTGCAATATATCCTCCTGGGAGCGGGCGAAGGTCACATAACAGATCTTCTTGGGCAGCATCCTCTGCCCTACCCGATGACCAAGGTAATAGTCGCCCGAGCTGGGGTTCTCCTTGACCAGGGACAGCTTGGCGGCCGAGGTCAGAACGTACTCCTGCTGCCCCGCGCCGAGGTCCCCCATGAGGAGGATGACCGAACCGACCGGAATTCCGCCTTTAATTATGCTATCAAAATCGGAGACGCCACTGGGGATCCTTTTGACCGAGCCGTCCATTCGTGCACCCTACCTGGCGTGCATTAAGATATGACCATATAGTTTTATTGTGGACGGATCGTAAATGTTCACGCCGGACTGTGGTTAAAAAGGAATGGCGGCCGACCCCTCGTTCAATCGCTGTCCGCCCAGCAATCCACCGCGCAGGTCCCGTCGAACTCGAAAGTGATGATCAGCCGGTTCATCTTCTCGTACCCGTCGTAGACGTCCGTTCCCGCCGTCGGTCCCAGCGTGGCCCGGAGAGAATCGCCCTGGTCCACGAAGTACAGCGACCTCCAGGAGGAGCTGATGGTGTCGTAGTAATAGCATTCCACGTCGTCCACGGAGATGCCGGTGCGGGTTATGGAGAAGAAGACGCGGACGCCGTTCCCCTCGGCCAGGCCGACCACCTTGATCCCCAGGTCATATTCCACTCCTTTGACGACCTCCGGGGGGAGGTGGGGGTGCTCGATGGTCCCGCCCAAACCGTTCGTATCGATCTCCTCGAGGGTCACGCTGACCACGGCATCCTCGGTCGGGGGGACCAGCTGGTCGTGCAAGGCCCCGGCGGCGAAGTAGGCCGTGGAGATGAGTATGGCGGACATGGCCACGGCCAGGATGATCGGTTTCAGGGCGTTCGGGAATTTCATGAGGACCCCATTGCCAGCCTGAAGCAGGGCTTTCGGGCCTCGGTGTTCAGGAGGAGCGGACGGTAGAAATGATTTACCTGCTGATTTATAATCTTGCCTTTCTGTACCATATCAAGGTCAAGGGATGAAATCGAAGGCCAACTGAAGGGATTCGTTGGCGGCCTGTTCCTTGATGCTCTCCCGGCTCCCTTCGAACTCCATCTTGAAGAAGATGCGCTCCTCCTGGTAGGAGAGGGCGACGTAGACCAGACCGACCGGCTTGTCCTCCGTCCCCCCGCTCGGTCCGGCGATGCCGGATACGGCCACGCCGATGTCCGCGTTGAATATCCTGACCACGCCTTCGACCATCTCCTTGACGCATTCCGGGCTGACCGCTCCGTGCTCCCTAATGGTCACCTGCGAGACGCCGAGAAGGTTCTTCTTGGAGTCATCGCTGTAGACCACCACCCCGCCGCGGAAGACATCGGAGCAGCCTGGAACGTTAGTCAGCAGATCACAGATGCGCCCGCCGGTGCAGGACTCGGCCACGGCGATGGTGAGTCCCCCCTTCCTCAGCTTGTCCAGCACCTCAGTCCCCAGCATCCCCTTCCCCCTGCCCGACCAGGTCTCTCATGCGCCTTACGCCGTCGATGGAATCGATCACGTCGGCCACGGCCGCGGGAACGAACTGGCGCCAGTCGTCCCCGGACATCATCCTCTTCCTTATCTCCGTGCCCGAATAGTGCTCCCGGTTGAACATGGGAGAGGCCACGACATCGTAGCCGGCCTCGGAGAACAGCCGCTTGGTGAGGGGATTGTTGGTGTAGACCCTCTCGAACGGGGGCACCATGGAGCGTACGTGGGACACCCAGACGCCGTACTGGTTGATGTCCACGATGGGCACCAGGAAATAGTCCCTTATGCCCTCCTCGCGCAGGGCGCGGGAGATCATGAGGTGTCTCTCACCGGCGGTGAAGGGATTGTCCAGGGTGTGGGAGATCTGCGCGCTGCCTATGCCGATGATGAGCTCGTCGCATTCCCGGGAGATCTTGCGCACGACCTCCAGGTGCCCGTTGTGGAAGGGCTGGAAGCGGCCGATAAGCAGGCAGTCCATGCATTTGACGTCGCTCATGTCGTGGCGCTATCCGGTTGGAGCGATAAAAACCCTTGCCATTGTGATTTGGAAAAGAAGAAGATGGAAGGGGTTTACTGCGTGACCGGCTTGGCCATCGGGGGCTTCAGGACGCTGCCCATCTCCACCAGGGCGGCCAACTTCTTCAGTAGTCCGTCCTTCTTGGTTCCGCTCACCAGAGCGTAGGAGAGGACCTCGCCCATGTTGGTCACCGGTATGATCTCGATTTTGCCGATGTAGCGCTCCTCGAGAATCACGTCGAACTGGTTGGCCTTGGGTATTATCACGCGCTTTATCCCGGACTCGGCCGCAGCCTCGATCTTGGCGGTGACGCCTCCGACCGGAAGAACCTGTCCCCTGACGCTCAGGGAGCCGGTCATGGCCACCGTCTGGTCGACGGGCACGTCCTCCAAGGCGGAGATGACCGCCGTGGCTATGGAAACGGAGGCGGAATCGCCCTCCACGCCGTCGTAGGTCCCGATGAACTGAATATGCACGTCATGGTTGCTTATGTCCTCGCCGGTATACTTCTTGATGATGGCGGAGACGTTCTGCACCGCCTCCTTGGCGATCTCTCCCAGCTTCCCGGTGGCGATGATCTGCCCGCCGTTCTTGGTCTGGGCCGGAGTGACCTCGGCGACGATGGGGAGGACTATCCCGGACAGCTCGGACATGCTAGACGAGGAGTTCATAGCCGCCAGGCCGTTGACCACGCCCACGGCACCGCCCTCTATGGAGAAGGACTTGTAGAGCTTGTGGGCCTGGATGTAGCGGTCCACGATCTGCTGCTCCAGGGAGCGAGCCGTCTTCTTGGCCCTTATGACCTGCTCTTGGGTGACGATGGGGCTGCCCTCTTCCCGGGCAATGTCCCCGGCCACCCGGACCAGACCGCCCAGTTCCCTGAGGCGGAGGGTCAGCTGACCGCGCCTACCGGCGCGCCGCTGCGCTTCCTTGACGATCTCGAGCACCGCCTTCTTGTCGAAGTGCGGTATCTTCTTGTCCTTGGCGACCTCTTGAGCGACAAAGCGTATGAGCTTGGTGCGGTTCTCCAGGGTGTCGTCCATAGTGGAGCGCATGTACACCTCGTAACCGTAGCCACGGATGCGGGAGCGCAGCGCGGGGTGCATGCCCTGAACGGCGTCCATGTTGCCCGCGCACACCAATATGAAGTCGCATGGGACAGCTTCAGACTTCACCATGGCCCCGCTGCTCCTCTCGCTCTGCCCGGTGATGCTGAACTTGCCCTCCTGCAGGGCGGTCAGGAGCGACTGCTGGGACTCCATCCTCAGCATGTTGATCTCGTCGATGAACAGCACGCCCTTGGACGCCTTGTGTATGGCGCCGACCTCCAGACGCTCGTGGGCCGGGGTCTCCAGGCCTCCGCTCTGGAACGGGTCGTGCTTGACGTCGCCTAGCAGGGCGCCGGCGTGCGCTCCGGTGGCGTCAATGAACGGTATGGACTCGCCTTCGGTGTGGGTGATCAGCAGCTTGGGCACCATGAAGTCCTCCTTGCTCACGCCGATGTACCTGGTGGCGAAGAATATCATGGCCGCGGCCATGATGCCGAACAGCAGGATCATGGGGTCATGGTTTGAAGACTGTAAGTACAATAAGATGCTGAGGACGACCACCATCAGCACGATGGCGGTGACCATGGAGGTCTTCTGGGACTTTTTCGCCAACGCCTCGCGCTTCTGGGCGGTGACGATCTCCTTGCCCTTGCCCGCGGGAACGGTGCGGATGCGGGGCTCGTTGGTGTCCTCGGCGTTGTGATAGGCTATGACGTCCTGCAGCTCGTTCTTGGGCAGGTACTCGGTCATGGCCCGGGCCAGCATAGACTTGCCAGTGCCCGGCTCGCCGATCAGCATGACGTGGCGCTTCTGCTCCGCCGCCTTGCGCACCACCTCCACCGCCGATTCCTGACCGATGACCTGTTCCGAAAGCTTCTCAGGTATCTTGATATCGGCCGTGGTAGTGAATTCCTGGGTCTCTATCCAGGTTTCCACGTCGGGTTGCGTCACCACCGTATCTTTTTCTTCTTCAGCCATGTTTAACCCTACACGTCAAAACGAACCCATGCAAGCGCTGCTATATAAATCAATTCCTCGCAATCAGCGGAATTGTTGCTGTGCCAGCCTTGGTTCGCCTCCGATGATAAGCTACTCGTCCACTAGGGCTTAAAATGTTCCATCCGAGATGTAACGATGTAGGATGACGGGACCAGCCTGATCACGTTGCACGTCCGGGCTATGATAATTGTAATAACCCTTCGGGCTATGCCCTATCACCACCCATGTCCGACTGGAAGAGCGAGCTGCCGCACGGCGTCATCGAAATTCTGCAGGAGGAGGGCATTACCGCTCTCTACCCGCCGCAGGAGAAGTCCGTACCGTTCGCCTTGGCCGGAAAGAACCTGGTGCTGGCCGTTCCCACGGCCTCGGGCAAATCACTGGTAGCGTACCTGGCGGCGGTGAAGCGCGTGCTGCACGACGCTGGGAAGGTCCTCTACATCGTTCCGCTGCGCGCCCTCGCCGCAGAGAAGTACGAGGAGCTGAAGCGCTTCGAGCGCCTGGGGCTCAAGGTCGGCATGTCCATCGGCGACTACGACGAGGTGGACAAGGGCATCGATCAGCTGGATATTTTGGTCGCTACGTCGGAGAAGGCGGACGCCATCATGCGCCATCGTTCCGACTGGATAAGAGCGATCTCCCTGGTGGTGGCGGACGAGGTCCACTTGATGAACGACCCGGACCGTGGCCCGACCCTGGAGATTACCCTTACCAAGATGAGGATGCTGAACCCCCGCATGCAGGTGCTGGCATTGTCGGCTACCGTGGCCAACTCCCGGGAGATGGCCGAGTGGCTGGACGCCGAGCACGTGGCCAGCGAGTGGCGCCCGGTCAAGCTGAAGGAGGGCGTGTTCTTCGAGAATACCATCAACTTTACGGACAACAGCCACCGGCCGGTGCGTCCGCTGGGCGATACCGTTTGGTCGTTGGTCAAGGACACTATGGACGAGGGCGGGCAAGCCCTCGTCTTCGTCAACACTCGCAAGTCCACGGAGACGCTGGCGGTGCGCTTCTCCCGTCTGAACAAGGAGAAGGGGGAGTCCCAGGTCAAGGAGGAGCTGGAGGAAGCGTTCCGCGAAGAGCAGACCTCCATCGGCTCCTCGCTGAAAGAGTGCATGAAGCACGGCATGGCCTTTCATAACGCGGCCCTGAGCAACGAGCAACGCCGGACGGTGGAGCGGTTCTTCAAGGCCGGGAAGATCAAGTGCATCGTAGCCACCCCGACCCTGGCCGCGGGCATCAACCTACCAGCCAGGAGGGTCATCGTCCGCGACGTCACCCGCTTCGAGGGTGGCGGAAATGTTCCAATATCGGTAATGGAGGTCAAGCAGATGTGCGGCCGGGCCGGCCGCCCCCGTTACGACCCCTATGGCGAGGCGGTGCTCCTGGCGTCCACCGTCGAACAGAGCCACGCCCTCTTCGAGAACTACCTGTTGGGGGAGCCGGAGGACGTGACCTCCAAGGTAGGCAACGAGCACGTGCTGCGCGGGCACATCCTGGCTCTTATCGCTACTGAGACCGCCAACACCCGCAAGGGGCTGATGGACTTCCTGCGCAGGACTTTCTTCTGCCATCAGCGCGGCGACGCCGGGGTGCAGGAGGCGGTGGAGAACATCGTGCGGTACCTGTTCAAGGAGGACATGGTCCGCTGCCCGGGGATCGACTTCCTGGCCGCTGAGGAGGAAGCGGACCTCAAGGCCACCTTCTTCGGCCGTCGCGTCTCCGACCTGTACATCGACCCCGTTTCGGCCGTCAAGCTGCGGGACGCCCTGCTGTCCTACACCCCGGGGAAGAGGGACCTGGGCTTCCTGCACGCCGTGTGCGCCACCCCGGACATGCTGAGCCTGTATCTCAAGAGGGACGACCCGGAGATACTGGACGACATACTGCTGCAGAGGACCGCCGAGCTGCTGTTCCCCGTCCCGGACCTGGACTCCCCGGACCATGACTACTTCCTCTCCGAGCTGAAGACCGCCCTGGTGCTCGATTCCTGGATCGAGGAGCAGGACGAGGACACTATGCTGAAAGCGTTCGGCATCGGTCCGGGCGACCTGCACAGCAAGGTGGAGGTGGGCGAGTGGCTGCTGTACTCCATGCGGGAGCTCAGCAACATCTACAACAAGGACTGCTACCCGGTGCTGACCAAGCTCATGACCCGCATGAAATATGGGGTGAAGGACGAGCTCCTGGAGCTGGTGACGCTGAAGGGCGTGGGTCGGGTCAGGGCCAGATCGCTGTTCAAGAAAGGATTCGTCTCGCTAACCGTGCTAAAGGAAGCTCAGGTTCAGGACATCGCCAAGGTCATCGGCATCGGCGAGCTGCTGGCGCAGCGTATAAAGTCGCAGGTGGATCCCCTGTTCGTCCCGGAGAAGAAGAACAACGCGAAAGCCATGGAACCGGAGCCGAAGGAGCCGCCGGCCAGGCCGGGGCAGACCAAGCTGTTCGATTTTTAAGAGCGTACCATCAGAAGTCGGTGATGGCCCTGGTCACGTAGAACGTGCCTTCCTTGAAGTAGAAGGAGAAGTAGCTGCTGGAGTGGTCCGTCTCCCTCATCTTGACCACGCGCAGGCGTCTCTGGACCTCGATCTCGCCGACCTCCACCATCTTCAGGTGGATGATGCCGTCGGCCAGGAAGTCGGTGTCCCCGGAGCCGTAGTACTGGTATTGCCCCACGGGCATCTCGGCGATCACGAATGTCGTCACTTCGGTAGAGCGCAGCCACTCAAAGAGACGGAAGATCTCCTCCCGGGGCTGTTCGAACTTGGCGACCAGCTCCAGGGCGCCCAGAGAATCTATCACCAGGACATTGTAATTGAGGCGCTTCTTGCTCTCCTCCACTGCGAAGCGAAAGGTGTCGAACCAGCCCCCGCTCTGGGCCTGCAAACGGATCTCTCCGAGGTCCAGGACCTCGACCAATCCTTGGGAGTCGCCCGGCATCCTCAGGTAGTCCATCTGGCGCATCAGCGACGGCTTGTTCTGTTCCAGGGAGATATATAGACCGCGGACGCCTTCGCGCACCGCGTTCATGTGCAGGATGTAGTAGGCCAGCGAGGACTTCATGGTCCCGGCGGCCCCGGAGACCATGACGATGTTCCCCTTCGGAATGCCCCCGGACAAGTTCTCGTCCAAACCGTTGACGAACGTCCTGATCCTGGACCTCTCCATGCTCTCCCCTCTTCTGTATGATTATTCGAGAATTTATATATTGATACTGCGAGCGCTCATTCGGCTATGGCCTGGCGCACCGCTTCGGCCGTCGCTTGCGTCTTTATCAGCTTGCCGCAATTGGCCATGACCGTGTCCGGGTCCTTCAGCACGTGTCCGGTACACACGCATACGACCTTCTCTCGGCGGCTGATCTTGCCTTCTTCCAGCAGTTTCTTGACCCCGGCCAGCGCAGCGGCGGAGGCCGGCTCCACGCCCACGCCCTCCTTCCTTCCCAGGAGGAACTGCGCTTCGATTATCTCCCGGTCCGATACAGCGGTCATCACGCCGCCGGTGTCGTATACCGCCTTCAGCGCCTTACGGCCGGAAGCGGGGTTCCCGATGCGTATGGCCGTGGCCACCGTCTCCGGGTCCTTGATCGGCTTGAAGTCCTCCTGCCCGTGGGCGAAGGAGTTGACCAACGGAGCGCTTCCGCCGGCCTGGACGCCTGTAAGAATCGGTAATTCATCAATCCATCCCAATGACTGCCACTCCTTGAGCGCCTTGTACGCCGCCCAGATGTTGGCGGCGTTGCCCACCGGGTACACGATGCGGTCGGGCATCTGGAAGTCCAGCTGATCCAGTATCTCGAACGCGAGCGTTTTCTGCCCTTCCGGCCGGAAGGGGTTCACCGAGTTCAGCATGTACAGGTCGCCGGCGCGGGCCAGCTCCTTTACCACTCTCAGGGCGTCATCGAAGTTGCCGTCCACGGTGACCACCTTGGCGCCGAAGAACATGGCCTGGGCCAGTTTTCCCAAGGCCACCTTCCCTGAGGGAAGGATAACTACACATTTCAGCCCGGCCTTGGCCGCGTACGCCGCCAGCGAAGCGGAGGTGTTGCCGGTGGAGGCGCAGCCCACCACCTTGCATCCCAGCTCGACCGCCTTGCTGACGCCCACGGTCATGCCCCGGTCCTTGAAGGAGCCGGTAGGGTTCGCTCCCTCGAACTTGACGTATAGGTTGTGTACGCCGTACTCCTCGGCCATCTTCTCGCAGTTGTATAGTGGCGTGCCGCCCTCCTGTAATGTTATAGGTTCCGATCTGATCGGTAGGAAGTGCGCGTAGCGCCAGACGCCTATGGGCCTGGTCCGCAGGTCCTGGGGGGCCGTTCCCTCCAGATGAGATAAATCCATCTCCACGGTCAGCGAACCGTGGCAGCTGGGGCAGGCGTCCAGGAAGTGGTTGTCTATCTCCTTCCCGCATTCCCAGCATTTGACCTGATATTTCATCAATCCACCAGCTTGCAGCCCTCTCCGACGGAGGTGACCCAGCAGAAGGTCTCCACCCCGCGCTTCTCGTAGAAGTTCTGCACGGCGTGGGCGATGTCCAGCCCGTCCACCTTGTCCATGTTGTAGAAGGCGGCCACGCAGGGACCGGAACCGCCTAGGAACGCGGCCATGGCCCCGGCGTCCACGGCGGCCTTCTCCGCTTCCTTCAGGAAGGGCACCAGGGGCGCCCGGGCCGGTTCCACGATGACGTCCTCTATGGAGCGGGCGATCATGTCCAGGTCCCCCAGGACCATGCCGGCCACCAGGGACGAGGCGTGCCCCACCTGGTGTATGACGTCGACCATGGGGACCTTCAGCGGCACCTTCTTGCGCGCCTCGCGGGTGGGCACGGCGAACTCCGGTAACGATGCGACGATGCCCAGGTTCTTCGGCGGCTCCAAATGAATGACGTCCATCGGCTCGTAGGAACGGATGATGGTGAAACCGCCCATCAGGGCCGGGGCGGCGTTGTCGGCGTGCCTGCTTCCGGACGATGCTTCTTCACCGAAGGAGGCGCAGCAGATGAGCTGGTTGGTGTTGAGCGGTTTTTCGAGCAGTAGGTTGGCGGCGTAGGCCCCGCCGGCGGCGGAGGCCCCGGACGATCCCATGCCTGAGGCCGGCCGTATGCCCTTGTTAATCTTCATGACGATGCCGAAGTCGGCCTTGGACACCTTGAGCACCTTGTTGGCCGCTACGGCCGCAGTGTTCTTGGTGTTGTCCACGCTGACGGCGTAGGCGCCTATGCCGACTATGGACTCGACGTGCACGCCCGGCTCGCTGGTCCTGCGCACTTCGATGCGGTCAAAGGGTTCCTTGAGGGCGATGCCGAAGACGTCGAAGCCCGGTCCGACGTTGGCTATGCTGGCAGGAGCTCTTACTGTAACGCGGTCTAATGACATGGTAATCTCGCTCTCCAATCACTGGTTGACACCTCATACCCTGTAGTGTTTTAAACATTTTCAGCCCCACGCCCTTTCCGCTCGATGCATGACGGGGCGATGGTTTAATCTCCCGGATACGGATGCCGAGGCCATGTCCTGCACCGTCGCTGGAGCCTACATGGGGGAGGGGGGCAGCAACGCCCTGCTCAAGCGCGCTTCCACCATGAAGGTCGAGGTGGCCCTGCTGGACGCCGACAAGGTGTGCGGCGCCGACCATCTGTCATCGGCGGTGCTGCACGCCCGGCGCGCTTTCGAGAGAGGGGAGAACGCCTCCAACACCTTGAGCATGGAAGTGATCCTCTACGCCTCGGGCGAGCGCCAGATATCCAAGGCTAAGAATAAGATGGGGCTGCGCCAGGGCACGGAGCGGGTGGCTGTCGTGTTATTGTCGCTCGGAGACCTGGACCAGGTGCTTTCGGACCTGGGCCTCAGACGCGACGATTCCCTGCTGGACTGCACGCTGGAGAAGGGGGCCGCCTACGGCATAGACCCGGCGGAGCTGAGGACCTTAGGAGAGACGCTCCTGCCGGAGCTGGTCCTGGAGAAGGTGGCCTTCGTGGACCTGATCAAGCGTTAAATGGAGGAAATCATTTAATGTTCAGTAAATTATTTCAACTGTTGAATTAAGGACGGTTCTAGTTGTCCCAGGATTTCGTCAAGCAGCTGCAGTTGGCCAAACAGCTAGAGCAGAAGGCCAAGGAGGCTGCTCGCGGGCGCGAGACGGCGGAGGCCAAGATACAGGAAGCGACAGCTCTGCTGGCCAAGGTCAAGGAGATGAGCGGCGAGTCCGCGGAGACGGAGAAGATGCTCACCCTGGCCTCGCAGAGCTATTCCGACAAGGATTACAAGGAAGCGATGGCCTACGCGATGAAGAGCACGGACGCTTCGGGACGTGCCCGCAAGCAGCGCCTGCGGGACATGCTGCGGGACGCCTCCTCGCTGCTGGACAAGGTCTCCGACCTGGGGAAGGCGAACCCGGAAACGGCCGCCTCGCTGGAGCGGGCCGCCAAGGCCGTGGACAATAGCGATCTCGACAAGGCGTACGAGATGACCAAGGAGACCTGGGACCTGGCGGAGCGCAACGCCAATCGCGTCCTTTCCGATTCCTTTGGGCAGGCCCAGTCCTCCCTTCTCCTGGCGGAGAAGCTAGGTCTAAAAGTGGACAAGCAGAAGAGCGCCCTGAGCGGCTGCCGCTCGGCCCTGGAAACGGGGAACACGGTCAAGAGCGTGGAAGCCATCAAATCGTTGCTGGACGTCCTTCGCAGCCTGACCCTGGACCGCTTCGTTGATCGGGCGGCCAAGGTGGAGACGCTCTTCCTTTTACAGAAGAGGTTCCCTGTGGACGTCGCCGAGGCGCAATCCCACCTGAAAGAGGGAAGGGAGTTCATCAACCGGTCCCACGTGGAGAAGGCCTTCGATTCCCTGGACGGGTCGGAGGAGGCCTTCTCCCGCGCTTTCACCAGATCCAGCAAGGCCTGGGTGACCGACCTGGAGCAGCAGGCCGAGGTGCTCAAGTCCCACCACAAGAAGGTTGAGGTGGAGGACCTGGGGGCCCGGACCCTTAAACTGATACAGGAGGAGAAGTACGGCCAGGCCATCGACCTGCTGGACGCCGTCCAGGAGAAGGTCCGGGCGGACGAGAGGGAAGTGCTGCTGGAGAAGCTCTCCGAGGTGCAGCCCCGTTTGCGTTTGGCGCACGTGACCCAGAAGGACGTGTCCGCCGCCCTGCAGAAGATCGAGTCGTCCCGCGCCTCCCTGAAGGCCGACCGTTTCGCCGAGGCGCTGCGTTCCGTCGTCGAGGCCCAGGGGATCGTGGAGGAGCGGCTGCAGGGCTACGATGAGGTGGAGAGGGAGCTGCAGTCGGCCCAGGACCTGCGCTCGCGATGCGAGGACCAGCAGCTGACCTGCCCCGAAGGGTTGAAGGGAATGGGGGCGGCCAGACGCCTGACCCTGAAGGGCGAGTTCGGCCAGGCGGTGGACTCGCTGCAGCAGGCGCAGCGTGCTTTCAGATTGACATTGGAGAACCACTTCGCCACCGGGATCATGCGCCTGGAGATGCGGCTGGCCACGGCCATACGCATAGGCGCGGAGGTCTCCGAGGAGAACGAGCTTCTGGACGGACTAACGTCCCAGGTGCGGCAGGGGAACTTCGAGCTGGTGCACGGCTCCCTGGTCACCATCAATTCGTCGGTGGAGGAGAAGGTGGTGGCCGTGGTTCGCGAGGACGTGCGGCGGGCGGAGGAAGTGCTCTCGCATTACGCCGTATCCCCAGAGGCGGAGAAGGCCCTTATCTCTTTAAAAGAGGCCAAGGAGCGCCTGCAGAGGAAGGAGTACCAGTCGGCGCACGACCTGGTCAACTCGCTGCTGGAGGACCTGCATGCCGAGCGGCGCAAGAACCTGGACCTTACATTACAGGACGGCCGCAACCTGATGGAGATGGCCGCGTGCCTGAAGGCGGAGAGCGTGACGCTAAAAGATAAGATGCAGCGGGCCGAAGAGCTGCGGACCCTGGGCCGCCTGGACGACTCGTCCGCGCTGGCCGAGGAGGTGGTGTCCTACGGGCGCAACATCGTTTCCGCGGAGCTGGACAACCAGCTCACCGAACTGGTTCGTCAGATATCCGTCACCAGGAAGGAAGGGGTGGAGGTGGGCCAGCCGGAGCATTTGACGGAACAGGCCGGCAGCGCCCTGCGGAAGGAGGAGCTGGCCTCCGCCTTCGAGCTGACCACCAACGCCAGACATATCCTCAACGAGATCGTCGCCCAGCATCAGGCCTTGAAGGACGGCCTGCAGGAGAAGGAGACCCTGATCGAGGAGACCAAACGCTCGGGCATCGACGTGGGCGGCGCCACGGAGGCGGTGGCTCGCGCCGGGATGCACATTCGCTCCGGCAACTACGCCGAAGGCCAGAAGGAACTGGACAAGGCCGGCGCCGAACTGCGCCAGTTCGCATCGCCGCTGATACTGGACCTGAAGCTGAGGAAGATGGCCGATCTGGCCAAGCTACGGGACCGGGTGGGCTACGAGGGCTCGGAGAAGCGCTTGAAGTCGTTGGGTCCAATGGACGCCGGGAAGCTGGACGACTCACTGAACGCCTTAAGCGTCCTTAAGGAGGAATGGGAGAGGGACGCGCTTTCCGGCCTGGAGAAGGAGATGGCCTCCTGCCAGAAGGACCTGGACAAGGCCACCGCGGCCGGTTCTTTTGTGGGTCAGGTGCAGGAGCTGATGGTCAGCGGGCGCAACGCCCTGAACGAGAGGAAACTGGCGGACTGCATGCGGGCCATCGAGCTGGTACGGACGGAGCTAGGCCAGACGGCCCAGGCCGATCGCGATCTCAACGATCTGTTGGCGGCGGTGGACGACGCCGTGGAGCAATTGCGGGAGATGAAGACGGCCGTCAAGGACGTGACGGTCCTTTTGGAGCAGGCCCGGGCGCTGAAGCGCACCGGGAACGCCGCCGCGGCCGCGGAGCAAGGACGGAAGGCCTCTGAGCGGGCGGTTGCGATGGCTACAGAGAAGGTGACGGCGCTCACCAGCTTCGCCGGCGGGATGACGGCCGAGCGGGCTTCTTGGGAAGATTTACGTCCGGCGCGCAAGCTGCACGAGGACATCCAGGACGCACTAAAGAATAGGCGCTACCGGCACGCCTTCCTGTTGGCGAGATCGTTCCACGAGGAGCTGGAGCGGGTACTGCAGGACAAGGCGCAAGCCGAGGACGAGCTGCGCAAGTTCGAGGGACGGCTGCGGGAGGAGGCCAAGGCCGGCCTACGCCCGGAGTCCTTGAAGAATGGGCTGGAGAAGATCAAGGCGCTCATGGCCCAGGGTTGTTTCGTACAAGCGTTATCGGCGGTCAACGCCTCCCAGGCGGAGCTGAAGGCCTTGGCGGAGATGTACGAGGTGCGCCTGGCCGAATACAATTCGCTGCGCGAGTCGCTGAACTCTTTGGAGGTTCTGGACCCGCGCAAGGACAACATTGAGGAGCTTCTCGATCAAACGTGGTCCTCGCTGAAGGAGCTGAAGTTCGAGTCCTCCTACCTGTACCTGCGCCGGGCGCGCAACGCCCTGAGCGAGTTCCTGACGATGAGGACGAACGAGCTGGTCTGGGAGTTCAATCCCCTGCACGATCTCATAAAGCGTCTCAAGCTGCAGAAGAAGTTCGCCACGGAGATCGCGGAGATAGAAAAGACCTCCACCGACACCGTGACGCCGCGCGACCTCAATCGTCTGTCGCGCAACCTGGAACTGGTCAAGGCGGGCATGAAGGACATCTACCAGGAGCAGCGGGAGACCGTGCGGAAGAACATCGAGAAGGCGTCCCGCTCGGGCAAGCAGACCGGACGTTCCTGGGAGCTGTGGTCCGATTCAGCTTCACAAGCCCAGAAGGGCGACCTGTGGGAAGCCTTCAATTCACTGGAGGCGGCGGTGAACGCCGTCGGCCGTAAGCCCGGCGAATCGTCGGAGCAGCTGAGCAAGCAGCTTTTCGACGTACTCGAGAGAGCGAACCGCAACCGCATCCAGCTGCAGGGTACGGAGAAAGCGTACGCGGACGCCCTGTCGCTCATGAAGGAGGGCAAGAACGCCGTGGAGCAGCTTAAGAAAGCGTGCGAGATCTCGCGCAAGGAGATTCGGGCGACGTACCCGGACATCACCGCGGAACTGCAGTTCGTCGGTGCGGCGGTGGACGGAAGGCCGATGGACATCGTGGTGCACCTGCGCAACGACGGGCAGCACGAGGCGCGGAAAGTTAAGGCGTTCATCTTCGGGGACGTGGACGTGAAGGGCATGGTGGAGATCGAGACGCTGAAGGCCGGGGAGGCGACGAGCGGAAGGATAACCGTCACGCCAATGAAGCCGGGGCTGCTGACGCTGGGCATATCGGTCAAGTGCAAGCCGCTGCTGACCGACGAGGACGTCCTTTACGATAGCAAGTTCGACCTGGACGTGAAGTGAACGGTCCGGTTCGATATTCAATCATCGTTCTTGTTGAAACGCCTGTTGACAATGTCCAGCTTTTTCAAGATGATCTTCTTTTTGTGGTCGTTGAATGTTATCTCGAACTCATCGAAAGACCCAGCCCTACTTAGCAGAGGAGGCAGTTGAAGATCTCCCTTGAGGATGACCTTCACATCGACGGTCATCGTATAATGTTCATGGCCTTTTTGAACTGTCAGGTTGACCCTGGAATTGATGGAGTCGACGGTCCCGCCGATACCGTAGGATTTTTCCTTTTTGCCTGTAAGGTCCAATCCCAGGACCTCGGCCATCTCCTTAGGGATGGCCGTAGAATCTGCTCCGGAATCCAATAAGGCCAGGATTTCGAAGGACACGTCTCCGTTTGATAGGGTAATAGGAATCATCGGCCTTTTTTTCTTGACCCCTTCAGGATTGGCAACTTCCTTATATTTGAAGTCTAGACCATGGGATCACAGTATCATGGTATCGACCGATGGCACCATTGCTATGAACGGTTTTGATTTGCCGCACATCTCCTTGGCCTGGGAGTATGCGTCCTTGAACGAGCTGGAGTGCGCTACGACCTTCTCATCGCATATTGCGACCCATTGGCCGGCATATGGACTGATGTCCATGCCCATGAAGTAGTCGTAATTGCTCGTCATAATTCATCCCTGACCTCTGATTTGCGATGTTCGCTATTAAATAATGCTATTAATCGTAACGATGCAACCACGATAATGATCAGAATAGGCCGAAGCGTTCCTTAGATACGCCCATTCTCGAACCATAAAAAGTGCGGCTTGGGAAATAATTAATTATTTGAATTTATATTATAATAATACTATATTAAATTAGATAAATGGAAATGGTTTGCTACCTAGTTTGTTGTTACAGTTCCGGGTGGAACTTGTAGCCGTAGTGGATGACCCCGCCCGGCCCTTCCTCCCCCAATTTCCGGAAGGTGGAGCAAACGCGCATGCCGATCTTTACGTCCTCCACCTCGCAGTCGATTATCTGCGCCGTGAGCATGATGCCCTCGTCCAGCTTGATCATCGCTATGGCGTAGGGCTTCTGCATCTCGAACTGCGGCGGGGCGTCCTGCACCACGCTGAAGGTGTATATCTCGCCCTTGCCGCACAGCTGGATCTCCTGCATCTTGCCTATCGATTTGCGGTGGCAGACCGGGCACACGCTTCTCGGAGGGAAGGATATCTTCCCGCAGTTGCCGCACTTGGTGGCCTTGAGGTTGTAACGGGGGGAGTTCTCCCTCCAGTACCTGGCGATGGTCATCAGGCTACCCCCAGGAGATGAAGGATGACCGTGGAACCGGTGCCACCTACACTCTGAGCCAGGCCGTACTTCGCGTCGGATACCTGGCGCTTGCCGGCCTCTCCGCGCAATTGCGTCACGAGCTCCACGATCTGCGCCACGCCCGTCGCGCCGATGGGGTCGCCCCTGGCCTTCAGTCCGCCGGAGGTGTTGACCGCGACGCGTCCTCCGATCTGCGTCTGCCCGTCGACGGTCGCTTTTCCGGCTTCGCCTTTCGGGAAGAAGCCAAGGTCCTCTAAAGCGAGAATTTCAGAGATGGTGAAGTTGTCGTGCACCTCGGCCAGCTTTATCTGCGAGACGTCCACGTGCGTGCGCTTGACGATCTTGGCCATGGACAGCTTGGTGGCCAGGAACGACGTGATGGTCTCCCGGTGATGCAACGCCAGCGTATCGGAGGATTGCGAGGAGGCCAGTATCTTCACCGGAGAATCGGTGTATTTCCGAGCCGTCTCCATGGCGCAGAGAACGACGGCCGCGCCCCCGTCCGAGGTCGGCGCGCAGTCGAACATGCTCAGCGGGCTGGCCACCATGGGCGAGCGCAGCACCGCGTCCAAGGATATCTCCTTCTGGAACTGGGCTTTCGGATTAAGCGAGCCATGCTTGTGATTTTTCACGGCTACGGAGGCTATTTGTTCCCGGGTCGTTCCGAAATCGTGCATGTGCCGGCGGGCTATCATGGCGTGCAACGAGGGGAACGTGGCCCCGAAGGTGCACTCCCATTGCTGGTCCGCGGCGGAATCTTGGATGGCATTGCCTTGGGCGTCCGGTATGTCGGTCATTTTTTCAGCGCCGCCGACCACGACGATATCGTGTAGTCCGGAAGCTACGTCGAAGAAGCCCTGGCGGACGGCGAGCGCACCGGAGGCTCCGGCTGCCTCCACGCGCGTGGCCGGTATATGGTCACGAGCGAGCCCGGAATAATCGGCGATGAGCGCCGCGACATGCTCCTGATCGATGAAACGCCCGGCGGACATGTTGCCGACGTACAACGCCTCGATGTCCTCCGAGGCCACGTTGGCGTCGTAGACGGCGGCGAGTCCCGCTTGAATACCTATTTCGCGGAAGGAGAGGTCCCACAGCTCGCCGAACTTGGTCTGTCCGATGCCGATGACGGCCACTTCCCTCATCCGCTTCCCTCCTTCATCCTGATCTTGCCGCGATACTTGGCGTACGTGGCGTAGTCGATGAACTTGTTATTGTCCATCATGGACTTGACGCTGGGAGCGGCCTCCCGCTTGAAATTGCTTATCTCGTTCGTCACGGTTATGTCGAAACCGTCGGCACCGGCTCCGGAACCGTAAGCTATGGCGAAAATACGGTCGCCTGGTTTCGCCACGTCCAGTACGGCCGAGAGGCCTAGCGGAACCGCTCCAGAATAGGTGTTGCCTATGTAGGGCGTCAGCAGACCGACCTTGATCTGCTCTTCCGTAAAGCCCAATTGCTTGGCCATGCGCGAGGGGAACTTGCCGTTGGGCTGGTGGAAGATGGCATACTGATAATCGGTCGGTTTCGTTCCCGCCTTCTTCATCGTTCCCAGAGCGCAGGCCGAGACGTGCTTGAAGTAGGCCGGTTCTCCGGTGAAACGTCCGCCATGAGAGGGGTAGGGCTGCCCTTCCCGCCTCCAGAAGTCCGGGGTGTCCGTGGTGAAAGAGTAAGTGCAGTTGATCTTGGCTATGATCTTTTCCGAACCGATGAGGAAGGCGGCGCCTCCCGCCGAGGCAGAGTACTCTAAGGCGTCGCTGGGGGCGCCTTGCGAGGTGTCCGCGCCGATAGCTACGCCGTACTTGATCATGCCCGAGCCGACCAGCCCCATGCAGGTCTGTATCGCCGCCGTGCCGGCCTTGCAGGCGAACTCGTAATCGGCCACGGTGATCTCGTGGGACGCTTCGATGGCCTCGGCCACGATGCTTCCGCTCGGCTTCACCGCGTACGGATGAGATTCGGAGCCGACGTAGAGCGCGCCTATCTCCATCGGATTGACATTGCAGCGCTTCATCATGTGCCGGGCCGCGATGACGCTCATAGTTATGACGTCCTCGTCCGGGGAGGGCACGCTCTTGCTTTGTATCATGAGGTTCTTGCCCATGGCCTCGCCGTCGCTGCCCCAGACCCGTCCGATCTCTTTCGGGGCGATGCGGTAGCGTGGTATGTAGGCGCCGTAGCTTACGATCCCAACGTCCATCGGTATCACTTGTCCATTTTTTCCAAGCGTTCGACCAGCTGCGGCACGCTGACGTTGGTGCGCAGCAGGGGGATGTTCTCCAAGGTTGCGAGACGAATCGCTAGCTCGTCCACATGCTCCGGCTTCTGGTAGACGACCAGCGCCGGTTTTAAGGGGTGAGCGCGGATGGCGATCATGGGCGATCTTCCGAACTTCACGCCCGTGAAAATCAAAGCGCGTTCGGAGCTCCAGCCGTAGATCTTCAGGTAGTCCATGGAGCCCAGGGCGGTGATGGCCTTCATGGAGTCTATGATGGTGTAGCCGTGGATGTCCTTGTCCAGGGAGATGCCCTTGTTGAGTATGTCACCCTCGATGACCTTGAGGAATTCTTCCGCTTTCATGCTGCTGTGGAACTCGTGGATGGCGATGATGCAGTCTGATTTCTGTCCGATGTCGTACTTCTTGAGGATCTTGGAGCCGTTCTCCTGGTCCAGGTTGAGGAAGCCGGTGACGATCTTGCGGATGATGACGATGCCCGGTGATTTTCGTCGTCCGGACTCGTAATCGCTGATGACCGAGGGGGATATGGTGAGGTGGCGGGCCAGGTCCTGTTGGGATATGCCGAACTCTTCGCGCCACTTCCTGAGCGTCTTGCCGGGATCGGCGGAGAGGACGATCTCCCCGGCGATCTTCTCCATGAGCTGCTCGCGCATGTCCAGATGAGATTTTTCACATTATTTATAACTGTCGTATGCCGTGTACGACAGTTTTTATGGAGGTGCTGATGACGATCGTCGCCGTCGCCCATAAGATATTTAATATCGGGATGGTTTAACCGGCCTTACACGGGTCTGTGGGTTAGCTTGGTAAACTTGTAGGTTCGGGACCTATAGCCTCCGGTTCAAATCCGGACAGACCCATATTTATATTATAATACTAATTTAAATAATATTTTCATTTTATACTAATAATATAATATATATTTGAATATACAGAATCATAATTATTTGATACAATTGTCGTCTCCATATTCACCTCATAATTTTCTAAGTTGCTTTGGCCCCTCATATAATTATAATAATAATTCGACTCTGTAAATACTATTACAGAGTCATGTGACGAGGATTGGATCACCCTACCATAATAATTCTTACCTGCACAAAACGATTCTGAGAAAGATATATATGATTCTCTTGAATAAGAATGCAATGGAACAATAATACTGGTGAAAACTAATAAAAATGTGATAATTATTGGAAAAATAATCCTTAATATTTTTTGTTTATTAATTATCCATGAACGGAATAAATAAATGGAACCTCCCAAATATGCGGACGCTGCCAACGCCATTAGATTTATACTTCGACTGGTTAGCTGTTCACCTCCATTTACTAATAACATAAAGATAAGTGTAATTATTAGAAACGCCAGGGCCATGGTTAATAAAAATAATCTTTCATACCCAAATCCATAAATAATATTTTTTATTATATTTATTTTGTTTTTAATTAATGAAATATATAATTCTAAACAGATAGCAATTATAATTAATAATGCATATATAATATATCTTAACATATTTAATTGTTGAACCCACGGATAAATTAATCCACCACTCCCAATAGTGTAAGATGTAAATTGTTGAGTATAAATTGATTCTATTGAAAAAACGTTCGCAAGACTACTAATTATTCCAGGACCCATTGTTGATTGGAAAATAGTCCAACTGAACCAGAAAATAATAGTAATTAAAACCATAGATATCGAAATTACACGTTGTGATTTATTTTCTAATATCGTGTTAAATGAATAATTTAATAAAATACTACATATCATGATTACCGACAATAATATTATTCCAAAAGGGTGAGTAATCGTAAGAGCTACTAAAACAATCAGCAATGCAATTTTTGCAGAAATAGAAGGAATTAAAAATAGAAAAAGTGCTGTGAGAATTAAAATCAGGCTTATTGAAAAAGGCGTAATTGAGATTTCAATAATCAGAAGTGGTACTGCTAATGCAGCTGAATAAATTGCTGATTTTGTATGTATTTTTCGGTTGAGAAATATATACCATAAAATAATAAATAAAATAATTATTTCAGGAGATAATATAATATTTGAATATATTAATAAATCTAAATGGGTTATATTATAAATAATATTTACAAGAACATATACTGTAGGATAACTATTAGTGTAAGATATTGAAAAGGAATTTAATATATTAGGTAATATATTGATCGAGACCGTGACACCTAAAGTATCGGGAAATCTGACCAAACTACCTACAAAATAAGGAGTTCCTGTTAGTACCAGACAAAAAATTGTTAATAAAAAAATATTTGGCACTTTTCCCCCAATATCAAACCAAAAACATATCCCGATAGTAGCAGCTATAAAAATTATTAATATATATAAAAATGGATAAGATATATTTATAATCCATAATGGATCAGTGTGCCTTAAATTTTTAAATGCCTCCCAATTTAAAAGCATAAATAAAATCCAAAATGTTAGTAAGAAAAAACCGATTGAATAGACAATTTTTGACTCGTTCTTTTTCTCCATTCAATAAACCACCGGATAAATTTTCACAAATTATCTATATTTAATATACATATCAATATAATTACTCCATATAATTGAATGATAATTTAAAGATGTTAATTGATTCCCAACGATATATAGGAATTGTGTTCATTATCGATAATTATTTTTAATGAGAATGCTAGTTGGTAATAAATGATTTTTTTAATTAAATAATATCATTTCATTCGAAGCCTGCCTGAATAAGGAGAACTCCTTGTAATGTCTATCGGGACGTTGGCAAGCATTCTGCGTTTAACGCAGGGAAGCCAATGTTCCGGGGGCATTACGAACGAGCCAACCCCAGAACATAATATTTATTCGGGAGGGGATACCCAACCATGAAAGGGATCGTGTTGGCCGGCGGCAGCGGTACGAGGCTGTACCCCATGACCTCAGCCATCAACAAGCATCTGCTGCCGATATACGACAAACCGATGGTCTACTACCCGTTGTCGATCCTGATGATGGCCGGCATCCAGGACATCCTGATAATCTCCACTCCCGAGGACCTGCCCAACTTCAAGACGCTGTTCGGGAACGGTGGTCAGCTTGGCATCAGGCTCAGCTACGCGGAGCAGTTCTCGCCCGACGGCCTGGCGCAGGCGTTCATCATCGGCGAGGAGTTCATTGGAAAGGACACCGTCGCCATGATCCTGGGCGACAACCTGTTCCACGGGGCCGGGCTGATCGAACGGCTGCGGACGGCCGTAAGGAACGCCGAGAAGGGCCGGGCGACGATATTCGGCTACTACGTCAAGGACCCCGAGCGCTTCGGCGTGATGGAACTCTCCCCCGAGGGAAAGGTCCTGTCGATCGAGGAGAAGCCCAAGAATCCACGATCGAACTTTGCCGCCACCGGGCTCTACTTCTACGACAAACGGGTGATAGAGTTCGCTAAAAAGGTCAAGCCGTCCTCGCGCAACGAGCTGGAGATCACCGACCTGAACAACATGTACCTGGAGGAGGGAGCCCTGGATGCCATAACGTTAGGACGAGGATTCGTCTGGATGGACGCTGGAACGCCGCAATCGTTGGCCGAAGCCACCATCTTCATTCGTTCCGTGGAGCAGTTCCAGGACCTGAAGATCGCCTGTTTGGAAGAAATAGCCTACAACAACGGCTGGATCAGCCGGGAGCAGGTGGAGGCCTTCGCAGAAAAGAACAGCAAGAACGATTACGGTAAGTATTTGGCCACGGTATTGAAGGACCCGGTCAAGAAGCAAGGGCTGACCAGATGAGCCGGCCGACCGTTCTCCCGGAGATAATCGTCGTCGAACCGAAGGTCTTCAAAGACGGTCGAGGCTACTTCTACGAAAGTTACTCCGTTAGGAACGCGGTGCCCTATGGCATCGGCGACGTCTTCGTGCAGGACAACCATTCCTACTCGGTCAAGAAGGGCGTCATACGCGGGCTGCACTATCAGCGGCCGCCGTTCGCCCAAACCAAGCTGGTTCGCTGCACTTCCGGAAGCGTCCTGGACGTGGCCGTGGACATCCGATACGGCTCCAAGAACTACGCCAAGTGGTTCGGCATCGTTCTGAGCGCGGAGAACAAGAAGCAATTGTACATCCCGCGGGGCTTTGCCCACGGCTTCCTCACCCTGCAGGACGATTGCGAAGTTCAATACAAGGTGGACAACTTCTACAGCGCCGAGCACGACCGGGGCGTCCGTTACGACGACAAGGACATCGGCGTGGAATGGGGCGTCAGCGATCCGTTGCTGTCCGACAAGGACGCCAACGCTCCTTTCCTGAAGGACTGCAAGCACGATTTTACCTGGAGTGGTAAGCAATGAGATGCCTGGTCACCGGTGGGGCCGGTTTCATCGGCGCCAACTATGTGCGCAACCGGGTGGAGAACACCAAGGACGAGGTCTTCTGCCTGGACCTGCTGACCTACGCCGGTAATCTGGACAACCTGCGGGACATCTCGATCAAGGACAACTTCACCTTCGTCATCGGGGATATCAATGATAGGGACGCGGTCTTCGACCTGTTCCGCAGGGAGCGGTTCGACCAAGTGATTCATTTCGCCGCGGAATCGCACGTGGACCGCTCCATCGATGACCCCACCGCGTTCCTCAGGACCAACGTACTGGGGACGCAGAACCTGTTGGACGCCTGCCGCAAGTACGGCGTAAAAAGGTTCCACCAGGTCTCCACCGACGAGGTGTACGGGGACCTGCCCCTGGATAAAAAGGAAATGAAGTTCAGCGAGGACAGCCCCATTCGACCGTCCAGCCCCTATTCCGCCAGCAAGGCCTCGGCCGACCTGCTGTGCCAGGCGTACCACCGGACGTATGGAATGCCCATCACTATCTCCCGCTGCTCCAACAACTACGGACCCTATCAGTTCCCGGAAAAGCTCATCCCCCGGATGATCGTGCTGGCGTTGAAGGACCAGAAGCTCCCCGTCTACGGAAAAGGGGAGAACGTGCGGGACTGGTTGCATGTCTCCGACCACTGTAGCGCCATCGACGTCATATTGAGCAAGGGCAAGGAGGGCGAGGTCTATAACGTCGGCGGCAACTGCGAGAAGCGCAACCTCGACATCGTGAAAATCATCCTGAAGCAGCTGGGGAAGGGCGAGGACCTGATCACCTTCGTTCAGGACCGCAAGGGCCACGATTTACGTTACGCTATAGACAATGGGAAGATCAAGAAGGAACTGGGATGGAGGCCGGCCGTCAAGTTCGAGAAGGGCATCAAGGACACCATCGAATGGTACGTGAAGAACGAGGGATGGCTGGAAAGGATAGAGAGCGGGGAGTACCTGCCGAGCTCGTGATTGGTACGGAAAGGTTCGCTCACCGTCAGGTTTAATAACAGCATCTCTTACCTGGTCTACCGGGATCGGGAGAGCCCGCAGTGACGTCATCGGGACGTTGGCAAGCTTATTCGCGCTCTGCGCGGAATGTCAACGTTCCGGGGCGTTACGAATTATATTGCGTTTTTAACAATACCCTCAGCCCATCCAAATTGATTATTAAGGCGCTGGTGTTTATGAACGTTGATGCTGAGCTCCCGTAGGTCCCGAATATTCTTCGTCATTGTAATCGCAGCGCTCCTTATCGCCTCGACCACGTTCGGCTATTGGCTGGGTCAGAACGATGAGCGGGAAGAGGACGCCGAGCTCACTGTGCGCTTCCTCAACATCGGCCACGGCCTCTCCATCCTGATCACCACGCCGGACGACAAGAACATCCTGATCGACGCCGGCAGCTTCGATAACTTCACCTCCACTGTCGACTTCCTGCAGCAGCTGGAGGTGCCCCGGATCGACGCCTTCATCATCACCCACCCGCACCCCGACCACGTGTCGTTCGCCGTAGACGTTCTGCAGCAGTACGATGTCCTGGCGATCTACATGCCGGGGAACGCTGACGACCTGGACCCGGAAGGCTGGTCGGCGGTGATGAACGCCACGGCCGCGGAGGGCTGCCCGGTGTACAACGACACGACCATCGATCCGGGCGACTACCTGGACCTTTCCGACGACGTCACGTTCCAGGTCATGTGGATCGACGCCAATGCCACCCTCATCAACGACAGCTGCATCGTGCTGAGGATGGACTACAAGGGGACCAGCTTCCTCTTCACCGCCGACATCGAAACGGCGGCGGAGTCGGCCATGATGGACCTTGGTCTGGACCTGGACATCGACATTCTCCAAGTGGCGCACCACGGGGTCGATTCCGGTACGTCCGAGGAGTTCCTGAACGCTTCCACCCCCGAGGTGGCCATAATATCCTGCGGCCAGGGCTACGGGATCCCGGAGGTGCCGCAGCCGGGGGTGGTCGCCCGGTTGAGCGGGATACCGATCTACACCACCATGTTCAACAGTATGGTAGTGGTCGAGGTAGGCGAGGATTATTCAATATTCTATGAATGATGGGGCGTTCCGAAGAACTGCTGATTTCGGGAAAAGCAGATTCATTGAGTCCTATCTCGTTTCAATCGGTTCCTTGTTCAAAGGAAAAATCGTTTCGGGCCATAGTAATGATATATCCCAGATAATGTTTCCCCATCGCAATGGAACCGAACGAACAGAAGCCAGTACTGGACATCACCGTGTTCATTCTCTCGTACAATCGCCCGCAGTATCTTAGGGAGATGCTTTCGAGCGTGTTGTCCCAGACTGCCCTGCCCGAGGAGATCGTCATTCTGGACAATGGGAGTGACAATGATACCAGGAAGGCGGTGGAGGACCTTATCGGCGGGAGGGTGAGATGGATGGGGGCCGATCGTAATCATCAGTCTTTCTGGAACTTTCAAAGGGCCTTTAGCATGAGCGAGAGAAAATACTTCACCATACTCCACGACGATGATCGGCTTCTTCCTGAGTTCCTAAAGACTACCGTCGGGGCCTTGGAGGCCGATGACGGACTGATCGCCATTACCACCAACGGGTACCGGATTGACGACCAAGGCGCACGAATGAGCTTAAAATACGTTCCGAACGAATCCTTGAAATCGACCACCTTCCACAACAGCAAGGAAGCGGCCGTGCAATATTCGAACAGTTTTATTCCATTCCCGAACGTGGTCTACCGGAATGGTTTTCCTCAGAAGGTGGCCAGGAAAGAGGAATATGGAAAAATATGGGACGGTATATTCCTAATTGACTTGGCGGACCAGGGAAAGATAACCTTACTTAACGAGCTTATTTTCGAATATCGGATCCATCAGAATCAGGATTCAGTCTCTTTCCCGGAGGATTGCTATCAGAAGAAGGATGACTACATTTTATCGAAGATGGTATCGAATGAAGATTATCGAACTACGTTGAAAAAAATCCAGCGGAGACAATCCCAGCGTTTTATCGGACGCATGATGATCGCATTCATTAAAAAACGAGACCCCAGAGCATTTTTCAATGAGAATTCAAGATTGGAGAACAAATATCTGACGGCTCGATTCGTTATATTTTATTTAATATTCGAACAGCTCGATTATATGCGACAGAAAATAATCCCCAGGTGAATATTAGACTATGGGAAAATGGGTACGGATAGAGCCAATTTATGACTGGGGGGCATTCAATCCGATGAATGGAGTTGGTTCTAATGCCTGATAATAATAACTTGATTGGATCTCATGGCTCATTTATTAAGTAGCCACTTCAATGTTCCCTCATCGATCCGGTCCATGCCCAGCTTCTTCCGCAGATATTTCTGGTCGCCCACCACGGATGGATATTCATCGGGCACGCCCATCCGCTTGAACCGGACCGGCGAACCTTTCTCAGCCAGGACCTCGGCCACCGCGCTCCCCAGCCCGCCGATGATGTTGTGCTCCTCTAAGGTGACGATGGACGTCCGCTTCTTGACCAGTGATCCGATCAGGTCCGCGTCGAGGGGCTTGATGGTGTGCATGGAGACCAGCCCCGCGTCGACGCCCTGCCCCCTCAGACCCGTCACCATGTCGTAGGCCAGCTTGAGGGTGTTGCTGGTGGAGATTATCACCAGATCGCTCCCGTCCAGCACCGTGATGGCCTTTCCAATGCGCACATTGGTGTCGGGGGAGTGGACGTTCGGCTCCCCGGACTTCCCCAGGCGGATATACATGGGACCGGGCCAGTCGTAGCTGCCCTCGATTATCCCTTGGGCCTCGATGGGGTCTCCGGGAGCGCAAACCGTCATATTGGGCAAAGCTCTCATGATGGCCATGTCCTCCAGGGCGAAGTGGGATGCCCCCTGCGCCCCGTAGGTGAAGCCGGCCCCAACTCCCACGATCCTGATGGGCAGGTTCATCCAGGCCGCGTTGACCCGCACCTGCTCGAAGCACCGCATGGTGACGAAGGGGATTATGCTGTAGACGTAGGGCATTATACCGGTTAGGGCAAGCCCTCCGGCCAAGCTGATGGAGTTTTGCTCGGCCACCCCGCAGTTGAGGTAACGGCGCGGATATCTCGCCGCGAACTCGTCCAGGACTGAGTACCCCATGTCCGGGGTGATCAGGAAGATGCGGTCGTCCGTGGCCGCCCTCTCGGTGAGGCTGGAGATGAAGGCCTTCCTCATTCCTGGTCCCCCCCCAGCTCCTTAAGTGCGATCTCCATCTCCTTATCGTTGGGGACCTTGTAGTGCCACTCCAGCCGGTCTTCCATAAAGGAGACGCCTTTACCCTTGACCGTGCGCGCCAGAACCACGTGGGGACCGTCCGTCCTTTCCTTGAAAGCGGATTCCAAGGCATCGCAGTCGTGGCCGTCCACCTGGGTCACGTGCCAGTTGAAGGCCTTCCAACGCTCGGCGAAGTTCTTCTGCTCTACTATGACGTTGGTCCTGCCGCAGGCCTGCCAGCCGTTCATGTCCACGATGGCCACGAGATTGTCGGTCTTCAGGGTGGAGGCTAGCATGACCGCCTCCCAGATGGAGCCTTCCTCGCATTCCCCGTCGCTGAGGAGCACGAACACGCGCCCGCCGTTCCCGTGCAACTTCTTGCCTATGGACACGCCCAGGCCGAGGGACAGCCCCATCCCCAGGCTTCCGCCGGAGGTCTCCACCCCGGGCACCTGGTCCCTTTCCAGATGGCCGGTCAACCGACCTTCGTTCTGGGAGTAGGTTTCCAGCCAGGCGGGGGGGAAGAACCCCCTCTCCGCCAAGGTGGAATACAGGGCCACGCTGCTGTGGGCTTTGGAAAGGATGAAGAAGTCTCGATTTGGATCCTTGGGATTGGCCGGGTCGATCTTCATCGACCGGAAATAGAGCGTGTAGAGGATGTCGGCGGCCGACAGGCACGAGCCGACGTGCGACGTGCCCGAACGGTTGACCATCCGAATGATGTTCCGTTTGATGTTCGTAAGGTGGATTCTCGCACTCTCCCCAGATCGCATTTATCGTACCTTCGACTCGTTCTATTTATCCTTAAATCCGTCAGATCAGGTCGGAGGTGACAATGATTGTGGCCGCTTTCATTAGTGTGACCTTATTAAAGGATTTCTATATCTTTTATCGAGATACTGACCTAAGCCAGCTTTCAAATAACCATTGCTTGATCGTATTAAAAAATGACGCTCAAACCGTTTCACACGGAGTGCTGTGAGGTCGTCTCCCGAATGTGCCTGACCACCTTGCCGATCGCCTGTTCCACTCCTACCTCTGGTACAAACACATTCCGCATCCTGTCTACGTCCGGCACGTAACGGGGGGGCAGCTTCGTGGCATCGTCCCTCCCTTTGATAATGACATCTACTCCACCTATGGCCTTGGCCACCATGTCGGCCAGTTTCTTGATCGACACCTCCGGGCCATCGTTACCGGCGTTCAGCGTTTGATTTTTGGCGCGGACCAGACATTTCAGGAGCATGATGGCGAAATCGGACTCGTAACAGAACGCTCTTACAGGTCTGCCGTCACCGGAGATGGTGATCCTTTTATCCCGAAACCCGCAGGTCAGGAAGTCCGGAACGGCGAAGCTGGAAGTGAGGTCCTGGTTCGGACCGATGAAGCTGAACCCCCGCAATATCGTGTAGGGAATGCCGGACGACAGCAGCATGAGCTCCGCACAGCGCTTGGCCTCCCCATAGCAGGAATCCATGCGGTTGATGTCCGGCGCCCCGGGATAGTCCTCTGGAATCCGTTTTAGCTCGGGCGGTTGCACGCCGTAGACGGCCCCGCTGCTTATGAAAATGAACTTTTTCAGCTGGTTCTTCTGACCTAACGATACGGCCTTCTGCATGAGAGTGCAGATGTCTGTCATTGTTCTGAGCGGTGAGGCATTGTTCACCCGCGGGTCGCAGGGGGAGGCGGCGTGGATGATGTAGTCGACACGATGGGGGTAGTGCTCCATCTCATCCATCGGAACGATGTCGACGTCGGGTGCGAGCCGGCCGCCGAACACCTCTTTTACTTTTACTGGCTCACGGCTGATGAGCACCAGCTTGATGTTCTGACCATTTTTAATTGACAGAAGGAGCGATTCGGTGAGCTCCCGAGCCAGAAAACCGGTGGACCCGGTGATCAGGACGGTCGATCCGTTCAGCGATCCTATCTCCTTTTGGCATTTGGCCACGATGTTGCCGATGTCCTCTTTCACCACCGAGCTCAATTGAGAATTCGGAACTTCGGGCACCTTATCACATCCTGAAGAACGCCTTGACTTGTTCCGCGGAATAGCGGACCATCTCTTCGTTCAATCCTTGGTGCACCCCGATCCAGAAGCAATCGTTCATGATCCGGTCGGTGTTGGTCATCTTCCCGACCACCCGGCGATGTACGCCCTTCATGCAAGGCTGCTTGAGCAAGTTGCCTCCGAACAATAGCCTGGTACCGACCTTATTCTCGTCCAGGTGCACTTGTATGTCACGGCGCTTACCGTCCCTTACCAATAAGGGCATACCGAACCAGGACGGTTCCGAACGGGAATCCCATTCCGGGAGGGTTATCTGGCGCACGTCCTGAAGGAGGTCGTACATCAGACGGAAGTTCTTCTCCCGGGTTGATATGAATCCGTCCAGGTGGTCGAGCTGCGCCACGCCTATCGCTGCCTGCATATCGGTCATCTTCAGATTGTATCCCATGCGGCTGTAGACGTATTTGTGATCGTAACCGAACGGCAGCTCGCCGAACTGCTGGTTGAACCGCTTTCCGCAGCGGTTGTCCTTCCCTGGCTCGCAGGTGCAGTCCCGGCCCCAGTCTCGCAGGGATATCATAATTTTGGCCAATTCATCGGAATTAGTGGCCACTGCGCCTCCCTCCCCGGTGGTGATGTGGTGCGCCGGGTAGAAGCTGAAGGTGGATATGTCCCCGAACGTCCCCACCCTTTTTCCGTCGAACTTCGAACCGAGGGCGTCGCAGCAATCCTCGATCAGCCACAGATCGTTCTCCTGGGCGAACCTGGTCACCACCTCGATGTCGAAAGGGTTCCCCAGAGTATGCGCCAAAATGATGCCCCTGGTCTTGGGCGATAAAGCCTTCTCCAGAGCGTCGACGTCCACATTGTACGACGGTAGCGACACGTCCACGAAGACCGGCACCAGCCCGTTCTGCAAGATCGGTGCGACGGTGGTGGGGAAGCCGGCGGCCAGGGTGATGACCTCGTCCCCTGGTCTCAGCGCCTCGTCTCCGAGCGAGGGCGATGCCAATGCCGAAACGGCAATGAGGTTAGCGGAAGAGCCGGAGTTGACGGTGGCCAGGTGCTTCACGCCCACGAATGACTTTAACCCTTTTTCGAACGCGGAATTGAAACGGTCGGCGGTCAGCCAGAAGTCCAGAGAGGATGATAAAAGCATGCTCATGTCCGTCTCGTCGAAGAGCTTTCCGGAAACGGGTACGGGGTCCAGGCCGGGACGGAACGCTCCCTTGCGGTGCACTTCCTCACAGTATTCCCTGCCTAAAGATAGGATATCTTGGCGAATCTTCTCCGCCTTCTCGGTGCGGTCGAGCTTCTGGTTCCTCTCCAACTTTTTTATTTCCTTGTTCATCAAGAGAGCTCCCAAAAGGCCTCGATCTGCCTGTTCGTAATGTCGAACACATTCTTCCCTTCAGACCAGGCCTTGTACCAATCCACGGTGAACCCGATCGCCTTGTCTAGGCCCAATCGGGGATGCCAGCCCAAAGAGGATTTGGCCTTGGAACAGTCCAGGCGGAGCATCTTGCTCTCGTGGTAGTTCTCGTTCGGGACCACTTCGATGGGAACGGTCTTCCCCCAGGCGGCCATCATCATCTCTGCCACCTGCCGTACCGTAGGCATCCGGTCCCCGTCGGGACCGAAGTTCCAGGCGTCCGGCGTGCTGTCGTCCCCTTCTAGCATCCTGTTCGCCAGGGTGAGGTAGCCTTGGAGCGGGTCCAGAACATGCTGCCACGGCCGTACGGAATCAGGGTTCCTGAGGACCAGCGGTTCTCCTCTCGTCAGACAACCCACGATGTCCGGGACTATGCGCTTTTCGGCCCAGTCCCCGCCGCCGATGACGTTGCCGGCGCGGACCGAGGCCACTTTAGGGCCGTCCTTGAAGAAGGAGTGCCGGTAGCTGGATATGACGAACTCCGCCGCCCCCTTGCTGGCGCTGTAGGGGTCTCTACCCCCCAGGCGGTCGCTCTCCTTGTAACCGTAATCCGTTTCCAGGTTCTCGTAGCACTTGTCGGAGGTGATGCATATGCATGCCCGCACCGATCCGCAGGTGCGCACGGCCTCCAGCACGTTGGCCGTTCCCATCACGTTCACATCGAACGTTTCGATGGGTTCCAGGTACGAACGTATCACCAGGGGCTGGGCGGCCAAGTGGAACACCACTTCCGGTTCCTCCACCTTCATCACCTTTTTCAGATGGTCGAGTTCGCACACGTCTCCGATGACGTTTTTACACCTTTCTTCCAACCCTGTCTCCACGAAGAAGGAGGGGGCGGAGGGGGGTTCCAGGGAGTATCCGAGCGGTTCCGCTCCCAGCTGGAGCAGCATGGACGTCAGCCAACCGCCCTTGAAGCCAGTGTGACCGGTCACCAGCACTTTTTTGGAGCGCAGATTGGAAAGGGAGTTCATGAGGATCAATCTCACCATATCTTCCAGGGGGCGTTGCCCTTGTTCCACGTGTCGTTCAGCAGGTTTTTTTCTCTCATGGTGTCCATGGCCTGCCAGAACCCATAGTGCTTGTAGCTCATGAGCTGTTTTTCTTTGGCCAACTGTTCTAGAGGAGCACGTTCCCAGATGCAGCTGTCCCCATCGATGTAATCCAGGACGTCATTTTTAAGCACGAAGAAGCCGGCGTTCACCCAGGAACCGTCCCCATGGGGCTTTTCCACGAAATTCATGACCGAATCATCGGCACCGAAATCGATGATCCCGAAGCGCTCTGGGGGCATGACGGAGGTCAAAGTGGCCTTGCGCCCGTGCCGATGGTGGAACTCCATCAGACGATTGATGTCGATATCGGCCACACCGTCTCCGTAGGTGAGCATGAACTCGTCGCCGTCGATGAACCGCTCCACCCTTTTGATCCTCCCACCGGTCATGGTATTGTCGCCGGTGTCTACCAGGGTGATCTTCCAGGGCTCGCATTCGCTGTCGTGCACCTTCACCTTGTTGTTCTGGAGATCGATGGTCAGGTTGGAGTTATAACGGAAATAATTGGCGAAATACTCCTTGATTATGTAACCCTTGTATCCCAAGCAGATGACGAAATCGTTGTACCCGAACTTGGAATATATCTTCATTATGTGCCAGAGGATCGGCTTTCCCCCGATCTCCACCATTGGCTTCGGTCTGATGGCCGATTCCTCACCAATCCTAGTGCCCAATCCCCCAGCGAGTATCACTACCTTCATGGAAGTCCCGACGGTATCAGGCAGTGCGATGATATCACTTTTGTTGTGCCCCTCTTTCGTTGACTAAATTATTTAAATAATAAATATATTTTATAATAAACTAAAAAATGAATTCGATTAGATCTAGAATGGGTCAGTTTACCATTCTCTTGCACAAACCCCCCACCCCCATTACAACATTTTTTACACTGCGGGTATAGATTTTTCTCTCAGGCTTTATTGTGATTTGTTTGTGCTTGCCCCCCGGAGGAAGCGTATCGAGAATACTGGCCAATAAGGGAAATATATTGTACTGGTCCAATACCCGGCGTTTGGCCTCTCGGAGCGCATCGAGATGCTTTTCCCTCTCATCTGAATAAATAATTTCTTTGATGGTGCGAAGCGAACCAGCATAGTCGTTTATGTTTATTGGCGTGTATGAATGGTTGGGCAGATAATCGGAGATATTGGGGCACCCGTAATAGATCGGATAACTCAGACCTAATATCGAATCGGCGAGCTTCTCGGACCAGAAATCGGTGTGAATGCAATTTTCCAGGGCGATGTGGTAACGATATCGGCCAATTGCATCCCACTTGTCCTCCAGGCTCATTTTGTTGGTGATGAACACGTCCAGGTCCCCTCCTATCTCCTTTTCCAATTTTCTGACAAAATCCAAACGGATACGGTGACCTTTGATTGCGGTCTTATCCGATGTTATGACCGAGACCAATCTATCCTTTTTCGGATCTGGCATCGATTGCAGTTCATCATAGTCTTTATTATGCTCTTTTTTCCAATTTTTAGTCTGGCTGTCCCATCGCATACCGATGAACCATGGTAAAGCTGGTTGTGTGTTTATGACCCTGCGATGGATAAGGTTCCTATGGCAGCTGACCACTGTGTGAAACTGATACAAAAAAAATGGATTATAGGTTCGTATGCATGGCGGTTCTCCAGTCATGAACACCGTATGTTCAGGAGGGCAGTGGCACGTGGTCGTTTCGGGAACTGATTCTTCAACGACCCAGTAATCACATTCGCCCAGGTCCTGATTGAAAACGAACTTATAATCTCCCCATTGGTAGGAACCGCTTGGTGTCTGTCTCCCCCATGGAAATTTAATGTCCTGGTTATCGAACTTGACTGTGTACAACGCACCACTCTTTTCTCGGTATGTAGAAGAGTGATATTAAATTAGACTGGTGGGCATCGTCATAATAATGGATCCGTTGATTAACGAGATAACCATTATTTGAGATGTTGAAAATATGTTGATCATTTTACCACAATATTATTAAGAAAACCATCAATACAGTCCCGATCAGGAAGGACCGATTGAATGATAGTTGTCTCGATGATGGGTGGATTAGGAAATCAATTGTTCCAGTATTGTACGGGGAGACGATTGTCATTGAAGTACGGAACGGAATTGAGATTGAATACTTCGTTCTATTTTTTCAATAGAAATCCCAATGTCACACCCTGGCCATATGGTCTTGATAAGTTCAATATTGATGTCAAGACGATCGATTCTGAAGAGCTCACTACATTTCTAAATGAAAGAATACCAAAAGTTAAGAGAATGGTCAATGAAATGAGCTTTAAGGTAATAAAGAAACGGCCTTTCAGAAATCCCTGTGTTTATAGAGAAAGAGGTATAGGTTTTGACCCTGCGGTTCTGGACCTACCAGATGATAGCTGTTTGATCGGTTATTTTCCTTGCGACCGTTATTTCAAGGACATCCGGCAAACGCTCCTGCACGATCTGGAGATCAACCGACCTTTGAAGAGCGAGTGCGTCAGCATGGTCGAGCAAATTCATAAAACCAACTCGGTCTGTCTCCATGTGAGGAGGGGAGACTATTACTCCAATCCTTCAGCAAAAAAGGTGCACGCCGTTGACCTCTCTGATTACTATAGCAAAGCCATCGAATTGATCAAGGAAAAGGTGAACGATCCTCACTTCTTCATCTTCTCCGATGAACCGGAATGGGTTCGGTCGAATTTCCATCTTAATGGCAGCAGTACAGTTGTTGACATCAACAAGCCAAACGAGCCTGAACAGGACCTTATGTTAATGAAGGAATGTGAGAATTTCATTAATGCGAACAGCACGTTCAGTTGGTGGGGGGCCTGGCTTTCTCGGAACGAGGAGAAGATGGTCATCACCCCACGACAATGGTTTTTGGTCGATCATGAGGTCAAAGACCTTTGCCCAAAAGAATGGATCGCCCTGTGAGAAAGTATGGTCCTGTGACTACATCGATGGGCGCATTCGAATGTCCATATGGATAGACGATTTCAAAGGTCGAACATCATTATAGTACAGGCAATGTTCCTACGAACGGGATGACTCGAACCATTTTATCGTTCTCTTCAATCCCTCGTCCAATCCGATCTTGGCCTCGAACCCGAACCTTTCCTTGGCCTTGGTCACATCCAGACACCGCTTCGGTTGTCCATCTGGCTGGTTCGAGTTCCATACGATCGTACCATCGAAGCCGGTCAGCTCGGCGATCTTGTTCACCAGGTCCTTTATCAATAGCTCCTGCCCGTTCCCTATATTGACCGGATCTGAGCTATCATATTTCATCCCGGCCAAAACGATAGCTTCAGCGGCGTCCTCTACATACAGAAATTCACGAGAGGCCTTGCCCGTTCCCCAGACCGTGACCTCCTTCGCGCCCGACTCAACCGCTTCCACGAATTTCCGGACCAGCGCCGGGATCACATGGGAGTTTTCCAAATCGAAATCGTCCCGGGGCCCGTAAAGGTTGACCATTAACAGGTTGACCGCGTTAAATGAATATTGTTGGCGATAAGCTTCGGACTGGACTATCATCATCTTCTTAGAAAGGCCATAGGAAGCATTGGTCTCCTCGGGATAGCCGTTCCATACATCCTCTTCCTTGAATGGGATCTGAGCGAACTTGGGATATGAACAGACCGTCCCTATACCAACGAACTTACCCACCCCCTCCATCCGAGCCGCCTCCATTAATTGTGAGTTCATGATGATGTTGTCATAGAATAGCGACCCGGGAAAACGACGGTTATAGCTTATCCCACCGCCCCTTCCAGCGACATGGAGCACCATATCGATGTCCTTGATCGCCCTCTTGCAGTTGTCCCATTGACGGAGGTCCAGTTCTTTACTGCTGGGCGTTCGAATGTTCGCCCTTGGTACGCCCTTATCAACCAAATTATCAACTACAAAACTTCCAAGGAACCCGTGTGCCCCAGTGACCAATATCAGCTTTTTCGTTAGGTCGTTCAAGTCAATACCTCCTTGAATACTTGAGCTATGTAATCCAGATCGTCGTGTGTAAGATATTGGTGGCAACCTACGTACATGCCATGAGCCCCCAGCCTCTCCGCGACCTTCAATTTTCCCTGATACCTCTTTTTATATCGCAGATAAGAGGGTTGCTGCGTTGGTATACAACCAAACAGAGGTCTGGCCTCGACCCCTCTATTTTCCAATTTCTTGACCAGGGAATCGCGGTCGATGCTTTCATCAACGATCATCGGATATGCCAGATAGCTCACGTTGGGATCAAAATCGGGCAATTTGATCTTATCTGCGAACATGGAGAGCTGATCGTTCAGATATCGCACGTTATCAGACCTGGTTTTTATGATCTCTGACACCTTATCGATCTGGACCGATGCCAAGGAGGTCTGGAACTCCATGGTTTTGAAATTATACCCGATGCGTTCGTGCGTAAATCTGGGGTCCCTCGTGTCCACATCATTGCGTCTGACGCATCCCTTATCTCGACGAGTGCATGAGACGCAATCGCACCGTCGACCGTTGGCCTTTAGACTTCGCATCAGTTTCTCGATCCCAGGATCGTCGGTGCAGACGGCACCCAGCTCCCCAGCCTGAATATTGTGTGCGATGTAGAATGAGAACGTGGATAGGTCCGACATACTTCCGGTCCTCTTCCCTTCCACTACAGTACCGTGCGCCTGGGACGAGTCCTCCATAAGTGCTATGCCATTGTCGTGGCATATGCGGGATATTCCCCCCATATCACATGGATATCCCATCAAATGTACAGGAAGGATGAGCTCTGGCATATCTACCTTTACCCCCTCGATCGCTTCCTTAATACCATCCGGGGTGATGCCAAAGGTCTTTTCGTCCACGTCCACATATATTGGATTAAAACCAGTGAGAACAAGGGAGTTCGAGGTGGCAACATAGGTCAAAGGAGTGGTGATCGCCGTTTTTCGTTTCGGCCATTTCCGTAACTCGGTCAGAGCCATCATCCCTACGATGAGCGCGCTGGTGCCAGAATTGACGGCCACGCATTTCGATGTGCCCACGAAATCCGCCCATTTACGTTCGAACTGATGGGTCTTCTTCCCTTCAGTGATCTTTCCCGAGTCTAGAACATCATTTATGGCCTTTCTCTCTATATCGGTGATCTTGAAGTCGCCTACTCCAACCCATCTTTTTTGCATATGGTTTCAGTCCCCTTTCCACCATTTGTTCGGGAACTTGCGACGTATTATTACATCCCCTTCACCTATTGGTTCTTGTCCACTAGCTCTCAGGTCAGCATCCACCATTATCTTGACGAGGTCTGAGAAACCTATTTGTGCGGACCATCCGAGCTCTTTCTTGGCTTTCGATGCGTCGGCGATAAGATCTTCCACTTCATTCGGTCTGAAATATCGTTGATCGATCTCCAAGTAGTCCTGGGCCTTCAACCCGACATAATCGAACGCGGCATCTACGAATTCCTGAACGCTGTTGGTACCACCGGAACCAACCACTATATCTAATGGTCGATCGTGTTGCAGTATGCGCCACATGGCCTCCACATACTCGGGAGCGAAACCCCAGTCCCTCCGAGCTTTGAGATTGCCCATGTATAGCTTCTTCTGCTTTCCAGCGAGTATCGCGGCCACTGCCCTTGTGACCTTTCTTGTCACGAAGGTCTCTCCTCTTCTGGGAGATTCGTGATTGAATAGAATGCCGTTCGATGTGAAAATATTGTATCCATCACGATAGTTCTTTACCATGTGGTAAGCGTAAAGCTTGGCACAGGCGTATGGGCTGCGGGGTTGGAAACCGGTATTTTCGTTCTGGGGTGGAACCGCTGAGCCGAACATCTCGCTACTGGAAGCCTGATAAAAGCGGAGGGGATGATGTGAGCGACGTATCGCCTCAAGTAAGCGTGTGACGCCCAACCCGGTGATCTCGCTGGTATATTCCGGCATATCGAAGGATACCCGAACGTGGCTTTGGGCGGCGAGATTGTAGACCTCGTCCGGATGGATGTTAAAAATAAGGTTGTTTATCTGTTCTGAATCCGATAGGTCCCCATAATGCAGGAACAGGTTCTTATCGGGTTCGTGGGGGTCGGTGTATATATGGTCCAAACGACCGGTGTTAAAAGTGCTTGCCCTCCTGATGATGCCGTGGACCTGGTAACCTTTTGAAAGAAGCAATTCCACCAGATACGAACCGTCTTGACCCGTGACCCCTGTTATTAGAGCAATTTTTTGTGACATTTAGAATCAATCCCGATCGTGTAATATGTTCAATTATTTGTGACCATTTCAATTTTTCTTTCAAACAGCGCTAACTAATATTAATATTTGGTTATAGTGATATTTGCTGCGTGAGATCGTTTTTACCATTTTCAAAGTTTATTAGTGTTTAGTTATTAATTGGTCGACTCACTCCAGGAATGATCGTTGATGCAGAAAGCCCTCTTAATATCGGGATATCTTGTTGTCAAAAGTTCCTTGCGGGCTTAGCCACTATATATCGCTTTTCTTGATCGAACGCCATCCTGGGTCTAGAATTTTACAGGTGCTAGCATTCGGAAGTCGACATCTCGGATATTGCTAGTATTTTCATTAAAATCGCCCATATAGTGTTCTTAATAATTTTCAATATATCTTCCCCGATGAATGACCTTAACGCATTTGGTCATCAAACATCAATCCCCTCACCGAAAAGCAATAAGCATCACATCTGAATCTACCTCCCCGTGAGCAGAAAGGTCGTGGTCCTGGATTCACACCAATTCGATGACAATCGGATATCCAAGCACATCTCCAGTCTTGATGGGAAGTACGAGGTCTTCCGCCTGAACTTCAATTTCTTCCCTGGCCGGCCTACGCCCAGTAATACGGATGATGCCGTGGTGATCGACCTTATACCGACGAAGAACTCTTACTTGAACGGCTCGCTTTTCACCTTGAACATCCTGATCGGAAGGTACGTTTCAGGTCTGGGATCCTTGTTGAAGGCCAAATTCCTCGCCAAGAACGATCAGGTGATCTTTCACGTGCACGACCCCTACCTGTTGGGTCTGGCGGTCAAATTGGCCAAGAGGTTCCCAGATTCCCGCATCGTCTATGACCGTCACGAATATTACGAATCGTGGAAGAACCGCCTGGGATTCTCCGCCCCTGGTCTTTTCGAACGGTTCTACGGTAGGTCCGTCTCAGAAGTGGTCTTCGTCAGCAGGGACCATGGCCACTTCCCCAAGTCCCTGAGCGGAAAAAAGGTGTCCGTTATCCCGAACTATCCCTGGTCCGGACAATTCAACCGCGAGGTGGTGGAAAAAAAGGTCAGAGGTATGGATGACGGTGGCGACATTTGCGTGGTCTACTTCGGGGTGCTCAACCTGAACTTCGACCGGGACGTTCGCCTGATGTTCGAGGTCATGCGCTCGATCATGCAAACGAACCCGAACCTGCGGTTCGTGGTGGCCGGCAGGGTGTACGATGAAGAGGTCCGTTCGATCATCGATGCGATGGTCGCATCGTTCGGGGAGCGCATGAGCTACCTCGGCGAGATCCCCTATAAAGAGGTCATAGAGCGCACTCAACGTTCTCACCTGGGCTTTTTCTTGCTTAGGCCGGACAGCCATATGTGGTCCGAAGAAAGACCGGTCTCCCCCAACAAGATCTACGAATACCTGCTCTCTGGCACCATTCCAGTGATCAGAGCGACCCTTGACGACCGTGAGATTATCGAAAAATGCTCGCTGGCTTTCGGCAAGGATTCCACCTTTAAGCAGGTCCGGGACGGTATTCTGAAGTTGATCGGCGACCGGGAAAGGATGAAGAGGATGATACTGGAGTGCTACGATGCGGGCCAGGAGTTCTCCTGGGAGAAGGTGGCCCCTCGTTATCTGGAGTGCTACGAAAGGGTCTTTGGTTCCATGGACCAAGGCAACCAATGATTAATGTGGAACTGCATTTCCGGGTGAAATGAAAGTCCTGTCCATCGTCGGTGCCCGGCCTCAGTTCATCAAGGTCTCTCCGGTGCATAAGGCCGTGTCGAAGAAGCACGACCACAAGATCATGCACACAGGTCAGCACTACGACTACCAGATGTCCCAGGTGTTCTTCGAGGAGCTGGATATTCCGGCTCCGGACTACTATCTGGGCGTGGGCTCCGGTAGTCATGGCGCGCAAACGGGCAAGATGCTGGTGGCCATCGAGGAGATCTTATTGAAGGATAGGCCGGACATCGTGTTGGTGTATGGCGACACCAACTCCACCTTGGCCGGGGCCTTGGCGGCCATCAAGCTCAACATTCCCATAGGTCACATCGAGGCCGGCCTGCGTTCCTTCCGGCGTGGTATGCCCGAGGAGATCAACCGCGTGCTCACCGATCACATATCGACGTTGCTCTTCTGCCCCAGCCAGGTTTCCGTCGATCATCTTGCTCGAGAGGGAGTGACCAAGGGCGTGCACGTGGTAGGCGACACCATGACCGAGGTGCTCCTGGACATAGATGACCGCCTCAAGGACGACGTCCTGGACAAGATGGGAGTGAAGAAAGGTAAGTACGTCCTGTGCACCATCCACCGTCAGGAGAACGCGGACGACCGGAAGAACATGGAGGAGATAATCGGCGCCATGCTGGATTCCGGGGAAACGTTCGTCTTGCCACTGCATCCCCGTACCCGCAAGAACCTGACCGGTTGGGGCATGCTGAGGGGACTGGAGGAGGCGAAGAACGTGGTCCTGACCGAGCCTCAGAACTTCATGTCCTTCACCTCGCTGGAGAAGAACGCCCACAAGATCATGACCGATTCCGGCGGCGTGCAGAAGGAGGCCTACTTCTTCGGCGTGCCCTGCGTCACCGTGCGGGACGAGACGGAATGGGTGGAGACGCTGGAGGACGGCTGGAACGTGCTGGTGGGCGCCCATAATGAAAAAATAACCGAGGCCCTGGCCAGAGAAAGGCCGCGGAAGGAGCGCCATGTAAGTTACGGGGACAAGAAGGTCTCCGAGCGGATAGTGAAAATCCTCGAACGGTCCGACCTATAAATCAACGGTTTGGATAGCGGAATATTTGATCGCGTCGTCTGAAGGATGATTATTATTTATTCATTGAGACCGCTGTGGGATGACGTAACATGAAGCTGATGGCCAAGTACTACTCCATCGTCGATTGCCAGATAGGCGATGACACCATAGTGCGCGATTACGTCAACCTCTACGGCTGCAAGATCGGCAACGGATGCCGCATCGCCGCCTTCGTGGAGATCCAGCGTGGTGTTACCATCGGTGACCGTTGCAAGATCGAGGCCTTCGCCTTCATTCCCTCAGGGGTCACCATCGAGGACGAGGTCTTCGTTGGTCCAAGGGCGACATTCACCAACGACCTGCACCCGCACGCCGTGGGCGACTGGAGCATCACGCCCACGGTGGTCAGGAAGGGCGCTTCCATCGGGGCCGGGGCGATTATAGTCTGCGGCGTGACCATCGGAGAAGGGTCTACGATTGGAGCTGGCGCAGTGGTGACCAAGGACGTCGCACCCGGAACGACCGTCGTAGGCAACCCGGCCAGGCCGACCAAGAAAAGCTGATCGTTCATTTTTCGACTGTCAAAGGTCTTTTAACCAAGTCCATTGATTCCCCCTTCATGCTCGGGAGAATCGTGGCCGTGGTCGGTCTTGGATACGTCGGACTGCCCTTGGCCTGTTCGTTCGCATCTGTGGGATTCAAGACCTACGGGAACGACATCGACGCTGTGAAGGTGGACAAGATAAACCGCGGCGTAAACCCCATCGAAGGGGCCGAGCCAGGTTTGAGCGAGCTGCTGAGCGAAGTGCACGACAAGGGATTGTTGTACGCCGACCTTGACCCGTCCGTCCTGAGCAAGGCGGACGCCATCTTCGTCTCCGTCGATTCGCCGGTGGACGAGAACAAGAACCCTAATCTCAAGGCCCTGCGCAGCGCGGTGACCAGTATCGCCAAGCACATGAAGAAGGGAGCCCTGCTTTCCATCGAGTCCACCATACCCCCGGGGACCATGGAGAAGGTGGTCGTCCCGCTGATAAGGGAGCAACGGGGGTTCGAACCGGGAACGGATTACTTGTTGGTGCATTGCCCGGAAAGGGTCATGCCCGGGCGTCTGCTTCGCAACATCAAGGAATACGACCGGATACTGGGAGCATACGACGAGCGCTCCGCGGCCACCGGTGCGGAATATTATAGGATGATAGTGAAGGGTAACATTCACGCCACGTCCCTCATCAACGCCGAGATCTCCAAGACCACAGAGAACGCCTATCGCGACGTTCAGATAGCCTTCGCCAACGAGGTGGCGTTAATATGCGAGGAGCTGGGCGCGGACGTCTTCGAAGTGCGGAAGTTGGTCAACACCTGCCCGTTCCGGGACATGCACATCCCCGGTTCCGGGGTGGGCGGTTACTGTTTGCCGAAGGACCCCTGGCTTTTACTGAGCGCGGCCAAGCATTCTAAGAAAGAAGTGATGCCCGCTGCCCGGAAGATGAACGAGTATATGCCTTTGCACATGATAGGGCTGGTCTGGAAGGCCCTGGAGGAAAAGGGGGTGAAGGACCGGGCCCGGATTGCCATCATGGGATTGAGCTTCCTGCGGGACTCGGACGACACCCGCAACTCGCCCAGCCTGGTCATTATAAACGGTCTCATGGAGAAGAACGACCTGATCGTACACGACCCCTTCGTGCAGAAGCCGTACAAGGTGGAGATGGTCCGGGACACGGACGCGGCCTTGAAGGGCGCGGACTGCGCTGTTTTCGTCACCGATCACTCGTGCTACAAGGACCTGGACCTGGAAAAGGTGAAGAAACTGATGCGCACTCCAATCATTGTCGACGGGCGCAACATATTCAACGCCGACAAATGCCGCAAGCTGGGTTTCAGCTACAAAGGCGTAGGAAAAGGTTAGACGTTCAACCTTCGACCTTCTCCTTCCCCTTGCTCTTCAGCGACCTGAGCGCGGCCTCGCACACCTTCAGGTTGGACACCGCGTCCCGGCCGCTTATGGGCGCGTCCTGCTTCGCTTCCGCGGCCTTCAGGAAGTTCTCCAGCTCCACCTTGAGCGGTTCCTCCTTCTTTATGGCGATGCGATGAACGTCCAGGTCCAGCGATAAATTGAATAGGTTGCCCGGGTCGAGGTCCTTTATGGAGCTGGAGGAAATCTCCATGGATTGGTCGATGTAGTCCGCTTGTACGAACGCTTCGCTGCAGGTCAGCGACAACTTGCGCACCTTCATGGGCGTGAGCCAGTTGACCTCGATGAAACCAATCCCCCCATCTTGGAACTCCAGGAGGAGGTTGGCGAAGTCCTCGCAGGCCTTACCGTTGTATGAACCGCCAAGAGCACAGACCGAGCGCACCTCGGAACCCTTCACATGACGGAGGACATCCACGTCATGGATACCCAGGTCCATTATCACGCCCACGTCCCTAATGCGTGACGGGAATGAAGATACGCGACGGGAGGCGATGGATATCACATCGCCAAAGCGCTTGGCATCCACGAGGTTCTTTAGGCTTCCCACGATAGGGTTGCACCTCTCGATGAACCCGGAGGCCAGGGTGACCTTGGCCTTGTTCGCCAATTCCACAAGCTCGGCGGCCGTGGAGCTCTGGCCGGTGAAGGGCTTCTCCACCAGGATGGACACGCCATGTTCGATCGCCAATTTAGCCACTTTGAAATGCTCGCTGGTCGGAGTGCAGATGCTGACCGCGTCGACCTCTTTGAACATCTCCTGGGGGGAAGCGAATGACCTCACGCCGAACTTATCGGCAACCGCTTTCGAGGAGTCCTGCATGACGTCCGTGACGCCCACCAGTTCTGCTATCTCGGAATATACGCGGACGTGGTTCTTGCCCATGGACCCGACACCGATCACTCCTACACGCATGGTAGGAGGGAAGGGTCACCGGTGAATTATTAATTTGCATAGCACAACGGCAAAACAATCTAATAATCCCCTGGGAATGCCAGAACATCGTCATTCTTCGCGTAGAAAGGGAACTGATATCATGGATGACATCCCGCAGGCCAGACCAGTAATGGATAAGGAAATGATCGAGGCCGCCACTTCGGCCTTGCAAAACGAGCGCTTGGTCCTGGGAGAGAGCGTCTTCAAGTTTGAGGAGGCGTTCGCCAATTACATCGGCGTCAAGCGCGCGGTCACCATATCATCGGGTACCGACGCACTCATCCTAGCGCTGCTGGCCCTTGATGTCGAGGACAAAGAGGTCATCACCACGCCCTTCTCCTTCATCGCCACCGCCAATACCATCTACCACGCTCATGGCCAGCCGAGGTTCTGCGACGTGCGGGCCGACGACTACAACCTGGACGCTTTGAAGATCGTCGCGGCTGTGCGCAAGAAGACCAAGGCCATAATGCCGGTACACCTGTTCGGTCACCCCTGCGACATGAAGGAGATAAACGAATTGGCGGAGGAGAAGGGGCTGAAGGTCATCGAGGACGCCTGCCAGGCCCATGGCGCCGTCTACAAAGGCAAGAAGGCCGGGGCCCTGGGCGACGTGGGTTGCTTCTCCTTCTACCCCACCAAGAACATGACCGTCGGGGGGGACGGAGGCATGGTCACCACGGACGACGAAGACATCGCGAACATGGTGGCCAAGCTGCGGGACTGCGGCCGTACCACTCGCTACTCGCACGACGTGCTTGGTTATACCTCCCGGTTGAACACGTCCAACGCCGCCATCGGGTTGGTACAGTTGAAGCACCTGGACCGCTGGAACGAGCGCCGTCGGGCCATCGCCAAAAGGTATCAGGTCAAGTTGAAAGGCGTCGCCGGTGTGGAGCTTCCTCCGAAAGCTGACGAGGTCAAGGAGCCGGTCTACCATTGCTACGCTGTCCGTGCGGAGCGCCGGGACAATTTGGCTAAATACTTAGCGGAGAAGAAAATCGCCACCGCCGTGCATTACCCCATACCGATACATATGCAGCCGGCCTACGTGGGGAAAATAGCCCAGCGCGAAGGGGACCTGCCGGTAAGCGAGATGCTGTCCCAGAAGATACTTTCCCTGCCTATATTCCCGTCCATGACCGACGAGCAGGTGGACCGGGTGTGCGAGACCGTCAAAGGATTCTACAAGTGATCTTGGACGGAATCGGTCATTTCGACGGAGCCTCGGCCAACATCTTGCCGATTATGCCCAATATCGCCTTTTCCCTTGCGGCGTTGTCATAGAGCTTTACGACCCTTTCCCTGGCCTGAGCGCCTTTCTCCGGGTCGTAATCCGTGCTTATGGCATCCACAACTTGGCCCCAAGAGCCGAATTCCACTATAGTGCCGGCATCTCCCACGGCCTCCGGCAGCCCGCCCCGGTTGGTCACCACGGGTATGCAGCCGCAGGCCATGGATTCGATGACCGCCACCCCGAAGCTCTCCCGGTACGACAGTTGAAGATAGTACTTGGAAGCGTTCAATATCCTGATCAGGTCCTCCCCGGTCTGGTAGCCTATCAGTTCAAGGTTCTCCAGCGGCTCCAAGCCCACACCGGGGTCCACCCTCCCGACCAGAACGAACTTCTGCTGGGGTGTGCGTTTGACCACTTCCATGAAATTATTGACACCTTTGACAACCCAGGTGCGCTTGTTCACGTTCCCCACGGTGGTGACGGTGGTCCTCTTTATCCCCTCGGTCACCCTAAATTTGGAGGTATCGATCCCGTTGGGCACGACCTCTATTTTGCCTTCGTCGTCAATGATGCGTAGAGCTTCTTCTTTAGTGAACTCAGAGACGGCCATGATCTTATCGCACGCTCTGAACGATAATATCGGAACATATCGCATGAACTTCCTGCTCATCAAGCCATAATTCAAGGATGGCTCGTTGGCCGTGTCATATCCTCCGGCAACTACGATTGATTTTTTATTGAGCAGCTTCGCAATGAACACGCCGATCAATGCCCATAGGTCACCGAACCAAATGTAAACGACGTCCCTCTTCCGCATTTCCTTGAAGATGGAAAGGGCAAGCAATGGCAGTTCCTTCATGTAGGAGGTGGATAGATAGATCGATTTCACATCGAATTTCTTCCTTAGTAAGGCTTCGTCGTTGATACAAAAGGAGGACCCTTTCAACCCTATGAAGAGAATGCCCCTCTTATTACTTTCAACGCCCGAACCCGATTTTCTTTCCGTGAAGACCACCTGTCAAGACCTATAATTGGATGTTCTTAATAATATATGATTGATCTGTATATAACTACGGACCTATGCTCGGTTTTTATATCAATTGACCCGAGAGACCAATGCATCGATAATGCGCTCAAATGATGTATGTGACCTGATCATTTCCCATGTTCCAACCCGACCAGAAATGAGGCCGTATCCCCCATCTTGATGGCCCAATCGAGATGTTCTTCAGCGTATCTTCGCATGACCTTAGGATGGTCGCGCCATTCCCGCATCCTTTTCGCAAAATCGAGTACCTGTTCGATGTCGATGTTCTGCCCTATGGGAGCGTTCAGCACGAACTCGGAATCAGCGGGAAAATCGACGTCCGTTCCGGACATAACGAAGGGAACCCCTCTGGCGCAGTATTCACGATGCTTCAAAGGGCACATCTCGACCAAACCCTTCCGTTCTATCGCTAGCACCCCGAGAGCGATATCGCAGCTATCGAACAGCTCATCCAGGTCCGCACCTTTCATCGGCGGGAGGAAGTGAACGTTCCTTAAGGCCATCTTATTGACCTTGTGGACCAGGTTTTGCTTCTCCGGTCCTTCACCAATGAGATAGACCTGCATACGCCCCTCAATATCAGGCTCGGTCAGTGCATCCAATAGCTTGTCGTAACCATGCCAGCAGTTGAAATTCGCCACGGCCAGAATTCGTAAAGGTCCGACCCGGTCCGGAGAAGGATTTCTCATTTTGAACCTGCCGATATTCACTCCATTGGCGATGACCGCTCTTTTCGTTCGGGTGAACCCTCCGGGATAGAACAACCCGCCGATTTCGTTAGTGACGGAGACAATCCCGATGGTCCTTTTGGACGCGATGGCAGCCACACCTTTTTCGAATAGCAGACGCAATCGATCGAGCAGGGAATCCTCATCAATCTCGTATTTATACAATCCATTGATCTCCAGCACCAGATTTCTTTTTCTGGAATGCAGGAGCATCGGTATCTCTGACAGCGATGGATGTCGCAGGTAGAACATCGTGTTCCCATTATTCAGCTCTCTGATCGTCGATCTGATCCTTATCATCTGCCTGATCATCGATAAGATGGTGAAGTGCGATGACCTGTCGGCTGATGCCTGCGCATCTGCAAGTGATTTCTCATCGTGTATGACCCGGATATCGTTCGGTTCCGCCAGGACCAGGACGGCGTCAGTCCCTTGTCGGGACAGGTTCATCCACTGGTCCACGATCTTGTCATTGATGGAAAAACCATACTGGCGCCCAGTGAAATTGATGAAGACGCATCTAGGACGACGGGTATCGCATCCTTGCGGTCCTGCAGAGGGAATGGTCATTTGGACCCCGCCTCGATGGATTGCAGCAATAAGAGGAACTGACCGGGAAGAGGACCGACGGTCACCTGAGGGCGGTCAATGTTCAGCTCTTGTTCGATGGCCTTCTGAAGGTCGGACATGTTCAGAACCGTGGTAACGAGGCCCTTCTCGGCCAACTTTAGACAAAGATGGACCTGATGATCGTTCAAGGCCTCTCCGAACTTCACAGTCCGGGGGACAGCTACGACCCGCT